>NZ_CP137636.1:3184149-3524973 GCF_036670015.1 Niallia sp. XMNu-256 | reverse complement strand
AGCTACCTTTATTTGGCTTATAGAAAAACTAAAAACAGTTTCTTCTCATATTCCCGAGAAAATGGACGCAGAACACGCCAAGAGAAAGTTAATTAAAATTATTGCCGGGGTCCTCATGCATGTAATCGAGGAAATGAATGAGGACGTACCTGCCTCAGAACGGAAACAGCGACTGGATGAGGCAATTCGACTTGGCTATTCCTATGGGTTGACTTATCCATTTATTGACGACCTTCTTGATGCCAATGTTTTATCACCGAGTGAGCAAGTCGAATACACTCAATTGATTCGGACTACCCTTACGACAGGTTATGTACCAGAGCTACCTGAATGGAGGGGCGAAAATAAAGAATTAATAACCTTCATACATAGTGAACTAAAGGAAGCCTTTGAATATATTAGAAACCATCAACACCAAGATTCGTTAAAATCTTTTTTCGAAGAGGCGTATATCTTTTTCCAATCACAAGAAGTGGATCGTCAGAAAAGTTTAGCTTATGCGCAATATAGAAATGAAGAATTATACATCCCGGTTATCCTCAAATCATCTTCCTCCCGCTCGATTGTTCGTTCAGTTATTGATGCACCCGAGGATGAGGGCTTTGAAAGCCGGACTTTTTATTATGGCATTTATAACCAGTTGGCAGATGACTTTGCAGACATGTTTGAGGATCAGAGAGATGGGGCAGTCACACCATACACGTATTTTTA
The DNA here is from genome assembly GCF_036670015.1 of Niallia sp. XMNu-256. Taxonomy (NCBI): domain Bacteria; kingdom Bacillati; phylum Bacillota; class Bacilli; order Caryophanales; family Bacillaceae; genus Niallia; species Niallia sp. XMNu-256. The sequence goes on along the minus strand of NZ_CP137636.1, from coordinate 3,524,262 downwards.
CCAATACCATAAAGAGCGCCCCGATTTAATTAATCCTTTCGAATTATATTGGGCTGTCATTTCTCATCTTATCCATAATATCTATCAATCCGATTCTAAAACATGTGAAGTCATTCTTAATCGGGCCATTAATGGATTAAAACGGTTTAAGGAAAAAATGGGTGACAAGAAATATCATGAAGTAATGAGCCTTCTAACAGCTGATATGCCAGAGTTCAATTCTTTAATTCAAAAAATGGTAGATAAAGCAGATGATGTTGATTTCTTCGATAAGTTGCTACGGGATCATATCATTACGAATTTGAAAAATGACCGCAAAGAACAAGATGCGTTTTTAGACAAGGTGGAAGATATAAGAGAGCAGATGAATGCTCAATTATCGATCGTGTTAAAAAGTAATGCTGCTTTACTTGATGAGTCAATTATGGAAGCGGCAAATTACAGCCTTGAAGGCGATGGAAAGAGGCTTCGGCCTGTGATGGCATGGATGATGGCCGTTGATCATTATGGATTACAAGCTTCTGCAGTGATGCCGCTTTTGAAATCATTAGAATACATGCACACAGCCTCGTTAATTTTTGATGATCTGCCTTCACAAGACAATGCAACTTTTCGCAGGGGGAAGTCCACGTTACATCATGTGTATAACACAGCAATCGCAGAATTAACGGGTCTTTATTTGACACAAAAAGCGATTGTGGAACAAACAGGACTTCGTAAGTTTGATCCCGAAACCGTTCTCCAATTGATCCAATACTCAGCTGAAGTTACAGCAGAAATGTGCAAAGGACAGGCGATGGATTTACAATCAAAAGGCAATGTATTGACGTTGGAACAATTGAATACGATGTGTTTTTATAAAACCGGGGTCGCTTTTGAAGCTTCTTTAATCATGCCTGCTATTCTTGCACAAGCGAACGATGAAGAGGTAACAGCTTTGAAAAAGTTTGCTCGTCATGCCGGAATTGCTTTTCAAATTAAGGATGATTTATTAGACGTTGAAAGCAGTGATGACCAACTTGGAAAACCGGTTGGCCAAGATATGGAAAACAATCACTCTACCTTTGTAACCGTCTTAGGGTTAGAAGGCGCCAAAATAGCGATGTGGGAACATTATTGCCAAGCGATTGAAGCCATGGAAGAACTTCCAACCCAGATTCCATTTTTGAAACATCTCTTAAACTATCTAGTACTTCGTGATAGGTAAAATACCCATTGACTAGTACACCATTTTGAAAAAGACATGAGATAAGTTGATAAAAAAGGAGAATTCGTAAGTGACAGAAAAAGAAAAAATGCTAAGTGGGCAGCCATATAAGTCATTTGTCCAAGAGTTAGTGGAAGAAAGACAGCATGCTAAAGAAGTATTATTTGATTTTAATGCCTTAAGACCAAGTGAAATAGAGAAACGGAATGAAATGATTAAGAAGCTTTTAGGCAAAGCAGGAAAAGAATTCTTTATTGAACCGCCTTTTCGTTGTGACTATGGGTACAATATTTCAATTGGTGAAAATTTTTATAGTAACTATAATTGTACGATTTTGGATTGTGCCCCTGTCACGATCGGGGACAATTGTATGTTTGGTCCAAATGTAAGCTTGTTTACTGCAGGCCATCCGATTCAACCTGAACCACGAAATGCAGGAATTGAATTTGCCTATCCCATTACAATCGGTAATAACGTTTGGATTGGCGGTGGAGTCATTATTAATCCGGGAATTACGATTGGAGACAATGTCGTCATTGGAGCGGGGAGTGTCGTTACAAAAGACATTCCAGCAAATGTAATCGCAGTAGGAAATCCATGCCGAGTTCTGCGAGAAATTGATTAAGATTGCAGTAAGAAACCATCCAGATTTTATACGAAATGGACTAACCCTTACAAAATTTTAACGAAATTTAATAAGGTGCAGGTACTTTCCCCATTTTTTAGGGAAGGCGCCTGCACCTTTATTTTTTAGTTTAACGGTTTTGTCCTTTAGGCATAAATTCTTTTGAAAACTCAGCCATAGCAGAGGACATGTTACGGCCGATGTTTGCATGTTGGAGGGAGTTCATCGCATTTTGAACCGTTCTTGTAAGGTTGACGTTATTCCGGTTCCGCCTTATTCCATAGACAGCAGCACCAGCTCCTAAGCCAATTAAAGAAGTCATCAACATGTTACGATTTCTTCTCCGTCTTCCAAGCAGATTCTGTTTTCTCGCCACTTTATAAAGAGTGTTTAAACGTTGATTCATTTGCGAACAACTCCTTTCATGTTTTGAAAAGCATGAGAAATGATCCTTCCCTTTAGTTAATATTTGCGTTCTCAAGCCTTCATATGCTGGCAAAGTTTTCACATATAATTAAAATTTTCTGTAAAATAATTCATCAAAATGGGAGTATAATTATTAAAAAAGGGGTGATTGTGATGGGAAGAAAAATAACAATCAAAGGTGAAAAGTTAACGCTAACATTAACGGGTTTAAATGCTTTCTTCGCCTTCAAGCAGAAAATTGTCATCCCCTACCAAACAATCGAACATGTTTTTGTCGGCCCATTTCAAGCGCCTGAATGGATGATCCGAATGCCGGGAACGTCCTATCCACCAATGGATATTTATGAAGGCAGCTACAAATATGGAGATGAATGGTATTTTCTATCTTATGGAGGTTCATGGCCGTTGCTGCAAATCGAATTAAAAGGACATAAGAAATATCGCTATGTCATTGTTCAAATTGAGCAACCAACGAAAAAGGCTGCAGAAATTAGAAAGTGACTTCGTCAACTTGAAATATAACCCTTATAGTTTACAAAAAAGCCTAAAAAATGCCGGCAGAGATGATGCCAGCATATAAATATTATTTACGGTTTTAAAACAACTTTAATACACTCCTCTGTTTTTGTATCAAAAACCTCATATCCATGTTTGGCATCGTCAAGCGGGAGAACATGAGTGATAATATCTGCCATATCAACCTTTCCATCGTTTGCTAGCTCATAAAGAAAAGGCATATATGGAATAACAGGAGCTTGCCCTGTTTTAAGGTCAACATTCCGTTGAAAAATATCCCCAAGCGGGAAGGCATTGTATCTACCGCCATACGCTCCGGTTACTTGGATCGTGCCACCTTTACGGACTGCTTGAGTCGCCATCACTAATGCACTCATCGACCCGCCCTGCAGTTTCATGCCAGTCGCTAGAAATTCGAGCGGAGTGAATTTACCATCCATACCAACCGCATCAATGACAATATCCGCACCACCTTGAGTAATCTCTTTAATGTACTCACCCGTATTCCCATGCTGTTCAAAATTAACGATCTCCACTTTATTCGTTCGTTTCGCATGCTGCAAACGGTAATCAATATAATCAACTGCTATGACGCGTTTTGCGCCTTTTAACCATGAGAACTTTTGTGCTAATAAGCCAACTGGACCGCAGCCAAGTACCACAACCGTGTCGCCCTCTTTCACTCCTGCATGGTCAACACTCCAATAAGCAGTAGGTGCCGCATCGGCAATTAATACTAACTTTTCATCTTCGACTTCACAACTTTCAGGAATTTTAAAAGGAGTGAAATTACCATAAGGAACACGCAAGTATTCAGCTTGTCCGCCAGCAATACCTCCATTAGATTCTGAATAGCCGAAGAAACCACCAATTTCGCCATGTGGATTCGAATTATCACATTGACTCGTTAAATCTTGGTCACAATACCAACAATGGCCACAAGCAGCATTAAATGGAATGATGACCCGATCTCCTTTTTTCACCTTTGTTACCTCTGGACCAACTTCTTCGACAATTCCTAATGGTTCATGTCCAATCACAAAATCGGTCGGAGTGTTGGGAATCATTCCATGAATTAAATGCAGATCAGATCCACAAATGGCTGAAGTCGTAATTTTAACAATAATATCGTCAGGATTTTTAATATCAGGTGTTTTTACCTCTCGAACTTCAACATTTTTGATCCCTTGGTATGTTACAGCTTTCATCTATGTAACCTCCTTTATTGATTCGGGGTTGCAAACATACCCAACCGATCCGTATCTTGTGGAAATAAATTCATTTTCGCGATTTGCACAGCGGTTTCTGCTGATTTTAGATCGACTTCATACTGTTTAGCAAAATCACTTGGATTGAGCCAATCCTTTTTTATCATTAAATTGGAAATTTCCTCATGCAAATCAATCGCTAAGTTCATTTGCTTAAATAAAATTTTCCGCAATTCTGGACTTGCTGTTTCAGTAAGAGCAAAGCCATAATTACGAATCCCTGTTTTGACGGCTAAAAGAAAATCCATTGCAATCGCAGAATCAGCTAAATTCGGCATTCCCTCAGCATTCCGCGGATCTAAGTAATCCTCCATACGAACACCTCCAAGTTAGTGCAATAATTGATTTTTTTCATAAAAGGTAACAAGTTCGTTAATATCCTTGATTGATTGTTGAACATCCTTTTCCATTAAGGCCTTTAATTCATTATCAAAACAAATACCTTGCATGAGTTTTGATTTTAAAAGACAAACGGTTTTGAAATTAAGAATTTCATGAGTTTCCAAGGTTTCATGTAGTGCCAATGATTCTTGCATATCCCAACCTCCATACAAATAGTAAACAACGTTATCAGGCTTTACGGACAAGCCTGGTGGCCTCAACTAACGATTAGTGGGAAAGAGCACCCACTGATGAAAGTTTCACTTTATTGTCCCCGACCACTCTTGCTTTTTATACGAGATGAATATTTTAACGAAATCAAAGACACGCTATGATTGAAAAAATGCCAATAATGGGGTGGAAACATGGTGCAGTATTTAGCTCTTCACGAAACATTGGACGTTCATGAGTTATTAACATCAAAAAATTTAACGTTAACAAAGACGACAACGATGAGTAAATTGGTGAAAGACCCGGAACTAAAAGCGATCATGGAAGAAGACGTAGCAACGGCTACAAAGCACATTGAACAATTACAGGAGTTATTAACGCTTAGGGAGGAAACACAATGAATGGGCTCATTCAAAATATGATGGGGATGGGGGGAATGACGGATCAAGTCATTGCCACAGACTTCTTAATCGCAACGAAGGCAGCGATAAAAGACTATTCAGTTGCGATTACCGAGGTGACCACACCAAAAGTACGTGCCGTATTAAGGGAGCACTTGCGAGATGCTGTAGACACACATGAAAAACTAACGAATTTTATGATCGCAAAAGGATTCTATGCCCCTCATGATCTCAGAGAACAATTATTAGTTGATTTAAAAGCCTCTGAAACTGCCGTAAATCTGGCACAAAAATAACGATTTAAAAGAGTAAATGACGATGCATTTACTCTTTTAATTTTTTTATGAGTGAAATTTTTAAAGCATTCATTCTGAAAGCTGATGAGGCGAAATGGCTGAGGGTAAAAAGGAACCGGTCCTTATAAGGGGATAAGGATCGTAATACAGATGTTAAAAGGAGAAAACGGTCTTCATAAGGGGTTATGAAGACCGAGCTGCCGGTGTTTAGGAAACAGGGCTTTATAAGCGTGAAGACATAATCCTTCGTTATAGAGCGTTCACATAAGTCATCGATCACGGATCTCATGGAGCAGGGCTAATCGCCGTCTGGCAGCAGAAGTAAAAACAGTTGAATTTCGTTCTTTCAACTTTTCACGAATCCGATTGGAACCTTCAAATGAATCATTCGTTTTTTCATCATCCCTCATAAAAAATCAACTCCTTAGTTCGTATCATTCCCACTTCAAAAACAAACTACAATGTATTTGAAATAAATTATAAATAAATTTACAAAAAGCTCACATACCTGACCCTAACTTGCATATACTGTACCATAACAGATAGACGGCAGTGAAAATTGTATTATAAAAAGGAGAGGGTAATGATGTTACAAAGTCCGGTTGATTTTTTCAAAAACTTACCAAAGAGAGTTTGTCCAGAGTGTGGTCAAGTAATTGAGGAACAAGCAGAATCTTACATCATGGAATGTGACCATTGTTTACGAATGAAAGAAGAATAAATGAGTTATAGTTTATAAAAAAAGAAGGGGGCTGTTTCAACATTTAAATAAAACAGCCTCTTTTACATTTATCTCTATATTTGTAATGAGCTTAAACGGATGTAGATTAATTAATGTTTTGTAGACAAAGTGTTAAAAGTTTTAAAAGGCTTACATACAATACCAAGTAATGCATATACTGTATCATAACAGACCGACAAATAATAAATTTGTATTATAAAAAAGGAGCGTGTTCAAATGTTACAAAGTCCAGTTGAATTTTTTAGAAGCTTACCGAAAAGAGAGTGTCCAGAGTGTGGTCATGGGATTGAGGAACAAGCAGAGTCCTATTTAATGGAATGTGATCATTGTTTAAGAAACAGAGATGAGTAAATGAAAAAGGGCTGTTCCAAAGGTGTCTAGTCACCCTTGAAACAGCCTCTTTTTTATGGAAATCGGCTAACCGAAATAATAGACTTGTCGTTAGGAGGATTCATTCATTAATGTTTTCTATTAAAGATGGTCAAACAGATCATTCTCTTTATTTTGGTCAAAAGTTAAGACCTCATCGACTGGCTGATAAGACTCTCCATAGAAATGCTGGTCTTTATAAGTATGGATTAAGTCATACGTTTTCTTCATCGCCTCAAAAATGATCTCTTCCGATTCCCCATGTGGTGCCCAATAGAGAATTTCCATCGGATTGATTTCCTTTGTCGCTAAAGAACGCCTGTGATACCCAATTGACTTGGCATGGATAAACCCTTCTCTTTTATAAAAATGAAGCCGTTTCTCCGTATCACTATCCTTATAATTGATCGGTTCCACTTCAAGGATGATCGGCTTTTCTTTTTTCTTTAACTTTTCCAATAATTGATGACCAAGCCCTTGACCTCTAGCCTTACTGGAAACGAGAAGGTAATCAATAAAGATGAAACTGTCCAATTCCACATACATTAAAATGTGATAAGGACCTTCATCCTTGTGATAAATTTCAGAACGCTCCTTCAGCAACGTTTCCATATGTTCCTTCGATTTCATTTCTACAATCGGAAAATATTGATTTAACTTTTCATACCAATGCATCGAAGCTCTCCTTTTAAAGTATCCTAACAATGTCATTATTTGTTCTGTCACTTTACTTTATTCTTCAATGAAAAAATCTGTGTAGGTTAATGTCTTGCTTACCCATTCCCATAAAAAAACAAACCTAATTATGCTTATCCGATTGCTAGTTGGGCAAAGATTAAGTACAATAGACTAAGAATTTTTTGAAAAGAGGGTAACTGATGAAAAAAGAATCCATCTATGGATTAACGTTCGAACAACTGACAGAATGGCTATTGGAACGAGGTCACAAAAAATTCCGTGCTTCACAAGTATGGGATTGGCTATATAATAAACGCGTCACTGAGTTTTCAAAAATGAGCAATATTAACAAAGATCTTCTTCAATTATTAGAAGAGAACTTTTTGATTCATACAACGACTTTAAATACAAAACAAGAATCAGCAGACGGAACAATTAAATTCCTGTTTAATCTGCAGGATGGCAATCTAATTGAAACAGTGTTAATGAGACATAAATACGGCCTTTCGGTTTGTGTAACGACTCAAGTCGGCTGTAATATCGGTTGCAGCTTTTGTGCCAGCGGAATTCTTGCGAAAAATCGCGATTTATCGAGCGGTGAGATTGTTGAGCAGATCATGAATGTTCAACATCACTTAGATGAACAAGGTAAAGACGAACGAGTCAGCCATATTGTTGTAATGGGAATTGGAGAACCATTTGATAACTTTGATAACTTAGTTAAATTTCTAAAGGTTATCAATGACCAAAAAGGGTTGGCGATTGGTGCGAGACATATCACGGTTTCAACAAGCGGATTAGTTCCGAAGATCTATGAATTCGCTGATCTAGATTTACAGGTGAACCTAGCTTTATCATTGCATGCTCCAAATAACGAGCTACGTAGCCGTGTGATGAAAATCAACCGTGCGTATCCGATTGAAAAGCTAATGGAAGCGATCGAATATTATCTAGAAAAAACAAATCGCCGGATTACGATTGAATATATTTTATTAAAAGATGTTAACGATCATAAGGAAGAAGCGGTCCAACTGGCGAATTTAATAAAGGATAAACGTCATCTAACGTATGTGAACTTAATTCCTTATAACCCAGTCAATGAACATATCCAATATGAACGTAGTGAAAAAGAAAGCATCCTTGCGTTCTATGATACATTGAAAAAGAATGGGATTAACTGTGTTATCCGTCAAGAACAAGGAACAGATATTGATGCAGCATGTGGACAATTGCGTAGTAAGCAAATGAAGAAAGAGAAAACAAGATCATAAGTCAAATATCTTCCCGATGAAAATTGTGTGGGATTCCCCGGTTTGTTTGATAAAAATATATCTATAAGCTTGTAGCTTTCAGCAGAAGTCCCCTACCTTTATAGAGGTAGGGGACTTTGTTGTTTTTGCTCCCGATTCAGTCCGAAAGAGTGTCGGATTCGGACTCTGGTCATCCTCCTGCTCCCGGTTTTGTCCGAAAGAGAGTCGGATTCGGACTCTGGTCATCCTCCTGCTCCTAGTCCTGTCCGAAAGAGTGTCGGATTCGGACTCTGGTTATCCTCTTGCTCCTGGTCCTGTCCGAAAGAGTGTCGGCTTCGGACTCTGGTTATCCTCTTCATCCCAGTTCTGTCCGAATAAGGTCACAATTCGGACTCCGGTCAACCTCTTGCTCCCGGCTCTGTCCGAATAAGGCTGCAATTCGGACTCCGGTCAACCTCTTGCTCCCGATTCAGTCCGAAAGAGTGTCGGATTCGGACTCTGGTCATCTCCTGCTCCCGGTTTTGTCCGAAAGAGAGTCTGATTCGGACTCTGGTCATCCTCCTGCTCCTAGTCCTGTCCGAATGAGGGTCCGATTCGGACTCTGGTCAACCTCTTCATCCTAGTTCTGTCCGAATAAGTCTCGAGTTCGGACTCTGGTTATCCTCTTGTTCCTGGTTCAGTCCGAAAGAGTGTCGGATTCGGACTGCGGTCAACCTCTTGCTCTTGGTTATGTCCGAATAAGTCTCGGATTCGGACTCTGGTTATCCTCTTGCTCCTGGTCCTGTCCGAAAGAGTGTCGGATTCGGACTCTGGTTATCCTCTTGCTCCTAGTCCTGTCCGAAAGAGAGTCGGATTCGGACTCTGGTCAACCTCTTCATCCTAGTTCTGTCCGAATAAGTCTCGAGTTCGGACTCTGGTTATCCTCTTGTTCCTGGTTCAGTCCGAAAGAGTGTCGGATTCGGACTGCGGTCAACCTCTTGCTCTTGGTTATGTCCGAATAAGTCTCGGATTCGGACTCTGGTTATCCTCTTGCTCCTAGTCCTGTCCGAAAGAGAGTCGGATTCGGACTCTGGTTATCCTCTTGGTCCTAGTCCTGTCCGAAAGAGAGTCGGATTCGGACTCTGATCATCCTCCTGCTCCCGGTTTTGTCCGAAAGAGAGTCGGATTCGGACTCCGGTCATCCTCCTGCTCTTGGTTATGTCCGAATAAGTCTCGGATTCGGACTTCAGTCAACCTCTTCATCCTAGTTCTGTCCGAATAAGGCTGCAATTCGGACTCCGTTCAACCTATTGTTCCTGGTTCAGTCCGAAAGAGTGTCGGATTCGGACTGCGGTCAACCTCTTCATCTCGGTTCTGTCCGAATAAGTCTCGGAGACGGACTCCGTTCAACCTCTTGCTCCTGGTTCTGTCCGAAAGAGTGTCGGATACGGACTCCGGTTATCCTCTTGCTCCTAGTCCTGTCCGAAAGAGTGTCGGAGACGGACTCCGGTTAACCTCTTGCTCCTGGTTATGTCCGAATAAGTCTCGGATTCGGACTCTGGTTATCCTCTTGCTCCTAGTCCTGTCCGAATGAGGGTCCGATTCGGACTCCGGTCAACCTCTTGCTCCTGGTTCTGTCCGAATAAGTCTCGGATACGGACTCTGGTTATCCTCTTGCTCCTAGTCCTGTCCGAATGAGGGTCCGATTCGGACTCTGGTCAACCTCTTCATCCCAGTTCTGTCCGAATAAGGCTGCAATTGGGACTCCGGAATCCTTTTCATCCTGGTTCTGTCCGAAAGAGTGTCGTATTCGGACTCCATTCAACCTCTTCATCCCAGTTCTGTCCAATGAGTCTGCAATTCGGACTCTGGTCAACCTCTTCATCCCAGTTCAGTCCGAATAAGGCTGCAATTGGGACTCCGGTTATCCTCTTGCTCCCGGTTCAGTCCGAATAAGGCTGCGATTGGGACTCCGGTTATCCTCTTGCTCCTGGTTATGTCCGAATAAGTCTCGGATTCGGATTCTGGTTATCCTCTTGCTCCCGGTTCTGTCCGAATGAGTCCTCCGATTCGGACTCCGGCTATCTCTAAAAAAGTTAAATCTTTTTACTTGAATAAATATTTTTAATTTGTTAAAATTCAATTAATTAAAAGGGCTATGTGTAACTGGCGAAACACGGAGTACCGTGAGGGAGCACGTAGTATCGAAACGAGCCGTTCGCCTGGGCAGAGGTAAGGGATTTTGGTCCTTTACCTCTTTGTGCATTTAGGGGGGAGCACATTCATAAACGTTAAATAGGGTTTGGAATCGTCTTTCGTATCTGAAAATTTTGGGGATATAAACAATTCAATTAATAAAGGGAGAGATTCTAATGGCAACATTAACGGCAAATAAGGTAAAAACAATTAAAACATTAAATAATATCGCTCAAACTGGATTAAACGTGTTTAATCAAGATCAATATGTGATTGATAATAACAGCGAAAATCCAGATGCGATTGTTGTTCGTAGCTTTAACATGCATGAAATGCAGTTTGGCACAGGGTTAAAAGCCATCGCTAGAGCAGGAGCGGGTGTAAATAACATTCCAGTTGAAAAATGCACGGAACAAGGTATTGTTGTGTTTAACACTCCTGGAGCCAATGCAAACGCAGTTAAAGAGCTAGTGTTAACAACAATCATGGCGGCTTCTCGTAATCTATTTGAAGGAATCTCTTGGGTTCAAACGTTAAAAGATGAAGGAGAACAAATTCCGAAATTAGTAGAAGCAGGCAAGAAGCAATTTGTTGGAAAAGAAGCGAAGGGAAAAACACTTGGAATCATTGGACTAGGTGCAATCGGTGCCCGCGTTGCAAATGATGCCCTTGATTTAGATATGGATGTCATTGGTTTTGACCCGTTTATTTCTGTTGACACAGCTTGGAATTTAGCTCGCAACGTCCAACGTGCCATGACCATTGAACAGCTATTTGAGAACTCTGATTATATTACTGTTCATGTGCCATTAACGGATGAGACAAGAGGCATGTTTAATAAAGAAACGTTCAGCATCATGAAACCAGATGTGTATATTTTGAACTTCTCACGTGGTGAGCTTGTGAATGAAGATGATATGAAAGTTGCCTTAGAAGAAGGGAATGTAGGAAAATATATTACAGATTTCCCTAATGAAAATGTTTTAAACATGAAAAATGTTGTTCCGATCCCACATCTTGGGGCTTCAACGAAAGAATCTGAAGAAAATTGCGCGATTATGGCAACTCGCCAAGTCAAAGAATATTTAGAAACAGGAAACATCGTTAACTCAGTCAACTTTCCAAACGCTTCTTTGCCATATGTAGGAAAGCCTCGTGTAGCTGCTTTTCATAAAAATATACCAAACATGGTCGGCCAAATTACTTCAGCGATTTCAAGCTATGGTTTAAACATTGCGGATATGGTGAACAGAAGCCGTGGCGACTATGCTTACACAATGCTTGACATCGATGATCAAGTAGGCAGCGACATTATCCCAATCCTAGAAGAAAAAGTTAAAGCCATTGCTGGAGTTGTTACTGTAAGAATTATATAACTTCATTCAGTAAAACCTCCACTTCTATAAGTATGCAATGAAGTCCAAAGAGGTTTCTGATTTAATGAGAGTTAAATTTCGGCTGAATGAAGTTAGGCCTCCGGCGGATGCCACGGATTTATTAAAGGTATTTTATCGAGCGAGCTCAATAAAAATCCGGGCGCAAATTCGACGGGCGAATTTGATTAATAAAGTAAGAGCAAATCCTTTGTGGTTTGCTCTTTTTTTAGGTTATAGAAAAAAATCAATATAATGGTTAAACTAATAGAAAAAATAAACGAGGTCACTTTATGAATGCAAATTTTCAAGATTATGATTTAAGTCCAGAAATTACTAAGGCCCTACAAGCCCTAAACTACCTTTCCCCAACAGACGTTCAAGCGAAAGTCATCCCCACCGCATTAAAAAGTAAAGATTTAATTGTTGTTTCGCAAACCGGAAGCGGGAAAACGGCTGCGTATGGGATTCCCCTTTGTGAAAAGGTGGTATGGGAAGAGAATAAACCGCAGTGCTTAATTTTGACACCGACACGAGAGTTAGCTGCACAGGTTAGAGAGGACTTAACCAATATAGGCAGATTCAAGCGGGTCAAAGTAACAGCACTCTTCGGTAAGCAGTCCTTTGCCAAGCAAAAATTAGAATTGAAGCAAAAAACACATATTGTTGTGGGTACACCTGGAAGAGTTCTCGATCATATTGAAAAAGGGACCTTCCCTATTGAAGAAATAAAATATCTTATCATAGATGAAGCCGATGAAATGCTGAATATGGGGTTTATTGATCAGGTCGAGGCAATTATTCAAAAGCTACCAACAGACCGTGTGACCTCCGTTTTTTCAGCAACAATGCCTGATGAGGTAAAAAAATTATGTCAAACATATATGAATTCACCATTTGAAATTGAAATCGAAGCATCTGGCAGAACAGTAGACAGAATTGACCATGCTTTACTGATGACAAAAGACGAGGAAAAATATGCTCTTCTAAAGGACGTAACGACTGTGGAAAATCCAGATAGCTGTATCATTTTTTGCCGAACCCAAGAACGTGTAGATGATGTGATGGAACAGTTAGACCTTGATGAGTATCCATGTGACAAACTTCATGGTGGGATGTATCAAGAAGACCGATTTGCTGTCATGGATGATTTTAAAAGAGGCGTGTTTCGCTATTTAGTCGCGACCGATGTGGCCGCAAGAGGAATTGATGTTGAAGACGTTTCCCTTGTGATTAATTACGACATCCCTTTAGAAAAAGAAAGTTATGTTCATCGTACAGGAAGAACAGGCCGAGCAGGTAAGTCAGGGATGGCGATTACATTTATGACTCCTTTTGAAGAGAGATATCTAAAAGAGATTGAGGAGTACATCGGGTTCCAACTCCCAAGAATGGAGAAACCTTCAATTGAAGAAGTAGAACGGATGTCAGCCGCTTTTCATGAAAAACTCAACGAAAAGCCCGAGTTAAAAGAAACAAAAAGTGCAGCTTTAAATAAGGGAATTATGAAGCTGTATTTCAATGGAGGCAAGAAAAAGAAACTCAGAGCCCTAGACTTCGTCGGTACGATTGCTAAAATCGAAGGTGTCTCAGCGGATGATATCGGGATTATCACGATTGAGGAAAACGCCTCTTTTGTCGAAATTTTAAATGGAAAAGGGCCTGTCGTTTTGAATGCCATGAAACACACAACCATCAAAGGCAAAAAACTAAAAGTCTACCAAGCCAAAAAGTAGAAAAAAGGGGAACCATCCATTTTTGTGGTAATTCGTTTTGAAATTTGTCACAACCTGTCGTTAGTTTGAGTTTTCTAATAATAAAAGAATAAAACATCCCGTGCTATACTATTAACAACTTAAGCACCTGATTAAAATAACTAACGAAAGAGTGGATAAAAAAGATGCTTGCAGAATTAACAAAGCGATTCCAACAAGTTAAGAAGTGTGAACCATTACATGTTAATGAATTACTCGATTATCTACAGAAAAGTTATATTTATGGTGAATTATCGATTGTTGAATATAAGAAAATCTATAGTGAATTAGACAGACTAAACGCAGAAAAACCGAAATCATTTGAGTTTGCAGCTATATAAGGATTAGAAAAGGAGATGACCGGATCATCTCCTTTTTTTATTACTATTTAACGTAATTTATCTCGACCGTTCTTAAAGAATAAACAAGGGGTCTTCCTCAAGTTTATTTTTATTTAGGCTAGAATTATTATATGATAGGTTGTACAGTGATATAGAAATTTGAGGTGTAAGCGTGTCAGAGACCACAATAAGAATTCATTCAAAATTTGTAAATAAAATGAAAAGCGGAAGTCCAATTATTTTAAAAGATGCCATTTTAAACATAAGGGACCTTCATAGGGAAGGCATGTTGCTCAGGTTAGTTGATGAACGTGGGCAATTTATTGGAAAAGGATATTATGGAAAGCAAAATAAAGGCTATGGCTGGATATTGACGAGAAAAGAGAATGAGTCCATTAACGGAGTGTTTTTTCAACAAAAAATTAAGAAAGCAATTGAAAATAGAAAATCATTTTTTGAAAATGAAGATACAACCGCCTTTCGGGTGTTTAATGGCGAAGGGGACGGAATTGGCGGCTTAATCATTGATTACTTCGATGGATTTTATGTCTTCCATTGGTATAGCGAAGGCATCTATCAATTTAAAGAGGAAATCATTGATGCCATTACAAGTCAATTTTCTTACAAGGGCATCTATCAGAAAAAACGATTTGCCCAGGATGGAAAGTATGTTGAAGAGGATGACTTTGTAACAGGTGAACGAGGAGAATTTCCCCTTATTGTAAAGGAAAATGGAATCCATTTTGCTGTTTATTTGAATGATGGGGCAATGGTAGGTGTCTTTTTAGATCAGAGAGATGTCCGTAAAGCGATTCGCGATCGGTATGCTGAAGGAAAAACGGTGCTTAATACGTTTTCCTATACGGGAGCTTTTTCAGTCGCGGCTGCATTAGGTGGAGCAACGAAAACAACGAGTGTTGATCTAGCCAATCGCAGTAAGTCTAAGACGATTGAGCAGTTTAGCATGAACGAGATTGATTACGAGGCCCAAGATATTATCGTCGAGGATGTCTTCCGTTATTTTAAATATGCGGTTAAAAAGAATCTCAGTTTCGATTTAGTTATTCTCGATCCACCTAGTTTTGCGCGCTCGAAAAAAGTCACGTTTAGTGCAGCAAAAGATTATACAAACTTGTTAAAACAAGCAATCGCCATTACTTCAGATGACGGTGTTATCGTAGCGTCAACCAATAGTGCGGCCTTTGATATGAAAAAATTCAAAGGATTTATCCACACCGCTTTCCAAGAGACAAATGAAAAGTATGAGATCCTGGAAGAGTACGGGTTACCCGAAGATTTTAAAACCATAAAGGAATTTCCTGAAGGAGATTATCTCAAAGTAGTGTTTATTAAGAAGCGATAGGAAGCTACTGTTATTTCTAATCTTTGCATGAAGACGATTTAGATTAAACAGCTATGTTATTTGGTCTTCATCGAGTTTGTGAAGACCGCTTTGCCCGAAATTTATGCAGAAATATGTCTTCATCGAGGCCCTGAAGACCGTTATGTAGGAAACTTATGTTGAAATATGTCTTCAACGAGTCTCTGAAGACCGTTTTGCCCGAAACTTATGCAGAAATATGTCCTCATCAATGCACTGAAAACACGATCTACTAAAGAAAAAGGCTACTAATCTGATCTTCATCATCGTTCAACGTCCATATCACAGAAAAAGGAACCTCAGTCAGGTTCCTTTTTCTTTGATTAACATTTTAATTCGTAACCCCTGTATAAAAATGAATCGCATCCCGTAAAAACTGGGCTGCACCAGGCTCAATTTTATCATAGTAGGCAGTAAATCGTTCATCATCCACATACATTTGTGCAAGGCCAGCGTGGGCTTTTTTGCTGTAGTCTTTCCAATGAAACATTAGCCACTTTTTGTGCAAATCAGCGGTCTTCTGGGCTAACTCTCCAGTAGGATCCCCTGTTTTCATGGCTTGTGCTAAGGTAACGTTGATTTCTTCACCAATCAGTGTCATTTCCTTATACTGTTCTTCTGTCATATTCATCAGTTTGGAATTCGAGGCATCTACCGCTTCTTCCCCATATTTATCACGAGCTTCTTGTCCATACTTTTGCTCGTTTTCATCAATCATTTTCTTCTTAAAGCCTGCAAACTTTTCTTTATTAGACATCGTCATTCTCCCTTCCTTTGAGGCGATGGTTTTAGTAACGTTGGCAATTAGCACATCTAATTGCATTCTTTTTTCAAGGAGTTCCTGTAGGTGCTCTCTTAGTGCTTTGTTGGAGTCAAAGGCAGGGTTAGTGAGGATTTCTTTAATATCCTTTAATTCCACACCTAGTTCTCTATAAAAGAGAATTTGCTGTAACCTATCGACTTCCTCTTGAGCATAAATTCGATATCCTGATGAGTTGATTCTTGCCGGCTTAAGAAGGTCAATTTCATCATAATATCGAAGGGTCCGTGTACTAATCCCTGCCAATTTCGCTAACTTTTGCACGGTGTATTCCATTCTATTTCCCTCCCTGTAAACTAACCATACACCTTGACGCAACGTGAAGGTCAATCATATTTATAGACATTTTTTTGTGAAAAAATAACTCCTAAAAATATCTTATGAGACAAGGTACATTTCTTTTTGTCCTATTATCACGGTTGCAAACAAGTATTCTAAAATAATAAAAACCCTTTTGCTTTATAAGGTATTAATACCTATAATATTATTGATATTATAAAGAATGTTAAAAGGGAGAATGTGAAATGAAAGCGAAAAATTACTTTTTTGCTATAGTGTTTATGGTTTTTGTAGCATTACTAGCAGGATGTGGAACAGCAGGAAACGAAAAATCAGAAGGTGCTAAAGAAACACAAAGCAATTCCGAAAAGGCAGTCGAAACTTCAGGGGAAAATATGACCCTTGAAGTAGGCGTAATGCCAGCGGTCGATTCTGCACCGATCTTTCTAGCTGATCAAAAAGGCTATTTTGAAGAACTTGGTCCTGATGTGAATGTTCAATTGTATACAAATGCGATGAACCGTCAAAGTGCCCTACAAAGTGGTGAATTAGATGGAGCAATGACAGATGTGATCGCTTTAGTGAATAACGTTGAAAATGGCTTTGATATTAAAGTAACAACTAGTACGGATGCTTCTTTTCCTTTTTTAATCAATAAAGATTTTGATGAGAATAAAAAAGACATTAAAGTCGGTATGATGGAAGTAAGTGTATCCAACTACTTAGCTGACAGAAGCCTTGAACCATATAATGTGCAAAAAGTATATATTAATGAAATACCCGCTCGTCTAGAAATGATTGCAAAGGGTCAATTAGATATGGCGGTTATTCCTGAGCCAATGGCATCACAAGGGGAATTAAATGGTCTTAAAAAAGAATTGATTGAAAACATGGATGAATTTTCACCAGATGTGATGGTGTTTACAGGCAAGGCGATCGGAGAAAAAGCAGAAGCCTTAAAACTTTTCCATCAAGCCTATAATAAAGCTGTGGATGAAATTGTCAAAGACGATTCAGAAGCCAGAGACATCCTTATTCAAACATTGGATTTGAAACCAGAAATCAAGGAAAATATCATCATGCCCGAGTATCAACATGCTAGAGTCCCAAGTGAAGAGTTTCTTCAAAGTGTGATGAAATGGAATGAAGAAGTCATTGGGAAAAAAGTGAATGTTAGCTATGAAGAATTAGTCGATGGGAGCTTCATTCAGTAATGATTGAAGTCGATCAACTTCAAGTACGTTATGGAGCGGATACAGCCATAAGCAATATTTCGATCAACATGGAAAGCAACTCAACTTATGCGATTATCGGTCCATCAGGCTGTGGAAAAACGACCTTTCTCTATGCTTTGGCCGGTTTGATAAAACCTACCTCTGGGTCAATAAAGGTGAATGGGGAGGTGCTGACAGGGATTCGAAACAGTACCGGTCTCATTTTACAGGATTATGGACTTCTTCCCTGGAAGACAGTCTGGGAAAACATCGCTTTTCCATTAAAGTCGAGGAGAATACCTAAAGCTGAAATCGATCAAAAGGTGACCGATATCCTTGAAAGTCTTAGTATGGAACGGTTTAAAAAAAGACTGCCTGGTGAACTAAGCGGCGGCCAGAAGCAACGGGTGGCCATTGGAAGAACATTGGCACTCGAGCCTGACTTGTTATTGATGGACGAGGCAACCTCTGCTTTAGATGCCATGACAAAGGAGCATTTGCAAAACCTGATTTTAAAAACGTATAAGGAGCGACAAATGACCTTAGTCATGGTCACGCACAATATCGAAGAAGCTGTTTTTCTCGGACAGAACATTATCGTCATGGAACACGGGAAAATTAAACAAATCATCAAAAATCCGCACTTTGGTGCAGAAGACTTACGAAATAATCTCGAGTTTTACCAAATTTGTTTAGAGGTAAGGAAATGGTTGGATGAAGAAGCATTCATGGATTAGACAATTACGAACATTATATGGACTTCTCGTTGTCCTTCTCTTTTGGTATGTGCTTCATCTCCTTATCGAAACATCTGCCATTCCATCGCCATTCGCAACCATTGGCAACTTTATTGAGATCTTTCCAGGTGAACTAAGCATTCATCTATTAGTAAGTTTTTTAAGGATTTTAGTGGCGATTGTCATCTCTCTTATAGCTGGAACGATCATCGGTCTTTGGATTGGCATGAGTAAAAAAGCAGATGAGCTTCTCTCGCCCATTGTGTATATTTTATATCCATTGCCAAAAATTGCTTTTCTGCCAATCTTGATGATTTTATTTGGGCTAGGAAATACCCCAAAGATTGTGCTTATTATAACAATTGTCATATTTCAAATCATCGTTGCCGTTCGTGATGGTGTTCAGGAAATTCCAAAAGAACTGTTCTATTCAGTGAAATCACTGGGGGTAAATAAGCTTGAGATGTACAGGCATTTAATTATGCCATCTGTGCTCCCGAAAATCATTACTGCGATTCGAATCAGTGTAGGGGTCAGTATTTCTGTGTTATTCTATGGTGAAAACTTTGCCACCACCTATGGAATTGGTTACTTCATCATGGACAGCTGGATTAAAGTGAATTATGTAGAAATGTTTAGCGGCATATTAGCCTTAAGCATCATGGGATTTGTTATTTTTAAAGTCATTGATTTCATAGAGTTTAAAGTTTGTGGATGGATTAGAATAGGTAAATAAAAAGAGGCGGATAGCCTCTTTTTTTTAACTTATTATTAATGCCAGAATGGTTGTACAGTTAAAGGCAATATGAAGCCAGTTGGTTATTCGGATTCCGCTTGTTTTAGGGAGTGCCACTTTTTTGCAAGCTCGAATGGCTATAGGCAAGGTTAAAAACACAAGTAAAGTTACGGTAGGCATGCTTCCTGTTAGCACTAAAAGGGCAGTCATGCTATAGGCGATAACCATGAGAGAAATAAATAAAGCCCTTCCTGCCTTTTCTCCTATTATTACAGTCAGGGTTCGGATACCAAGATCTTTATCTCTATCATAGTCTCTAATTTCATTTGAAAGCATGAGCAACGGAATCATTAATGCCGCTGGCGTCGTTAGAATAATCGGTTCTAATGAAACTTCGCTCGTAAATACCATATACGTTCCAAGTACCATCAATGGTCCCATTAGAATAAACGATAAAAGGGCTCCAAGTCCTTTCCGTTTATAAACAAACGGCTCCCCTGTATAGGCATATGAACCAATCATTCCAGCAATCCCGATATAGTATAGATTAGGAGTGCTATACTGAACAAGCACATACCCAATCGCGAAAAATCCGACTAAACATAACATGCTTAGAGCCAAAACTAATAGATCAAAGCCTGTTCTTTCATATTTTAAAAACTTATACGTCTTTTCCCCGTGTCGATGATACTTAAAGGACCCTTCATAAAAATCATTAATCAAATTGGCACAGCTCTGACTTAGAATCGCCCCGACATAAATAAGGGCCATTTTAAAAATATCTAATCTTAAATCACCTGATAATAACTTCCCTTCTAGGTGTGTAACGAGAAGACCTAGAGTAATGGATGCAAGAGCAAGTGTTAATGAAAAAGGTCTGAGCGCAATCCATAAGTCCTTTAAGACTTTAACATAATATCCTTTTGAAACTGGCATTTTTCCATCTCCTATAATTGTTATGTATTTCACAATGAAGTGAAGAAGTTGGTTGAAATATAACTTAACTAGATGCATGATTAAATTAACAAAGATCAGTGGGTAAAACAATGAACAATTTAGCAACATTTCTTTAGTAACAGAAAAAGCCTAACACAAAGGTGTCAGGCCCTTTTTAAATCAGCCGCTTCTTTTATTAGTAGCCCATATAAGCGGAACCAACAATAATTAACAAAATAAACAATACAACTAGTAACGCAAATCCATGTCCAAACCCAGAACCAGATTGACTCATAATCGTATTCACCTCCAACTAGAAATAGGCGCTTTCACCCTAGTAATTCCTGAAGCTAGCTCCGATAATAATTAAAAGGATGAAAAGCACAACGATCAACGCAAAGTTTGAACCACCGCCATAGCCACCACCGTAGCCTCCTCCGTAATTGCTCATGAATTGCTCACCTCCAATAATGTCTGGAAGTTCCCTTAGAGAACTTCATATATTACAGTATGTTGTAAATAAATATTTGAAAGGGACAACCATCTAGTAAATAGAAATTCCATATATATCATTATTGGTTCCTATTAAAATAAGAAATTTGTCTTTTGTGTTTTTGATAGTTATCATCCATTTAATTAATCATGATTACAGGTGAATTTGGTTTGAGCTTTCATATAGATATACATGAGAGTTGCCACTCTTCCTTTTGGAGTATGAGGATTGACTTTAGGACGGAGACATTCGAGGAATTTGCGATCACAATAACACTGTGGATGTCTATCTAAACAAAGATCATGGTATTTACAACAAGCATCAACATCATTAATTGGTCGGCCTGGCCCACTACAACCAGGACCACACCATCTGTAGCCAGGAAAAATACAAAATGCAGATCGATTATTTTTTATAGGCATTCTACTAGCTCACCTCCATTCCTTTTCATATAATAATCTATGTTTTTACAGTAATTTAGCTTGTACACTTGTAACATTGGAAAGTAAAGGAGGTAAAAAACCAAAAAGAAAGAAAGGAGTACTTCTTTCTTTTTGATTCTCTGATAAATTAATACTTGATATCTAGTAAAATATGTTTGCTATAAGATAAATGCCTCCCATAGAAAGCCTTTATACGCGAGCCTTTTTATAAGTATGGGAGTACAGTTTAGGAAACAATATTTACTTTTCGTGTAAACTTGAAAGCGGAACGGTCTGCTCGTTATTTGGTTCATCAAGAGGGTAAATTCGAGCGGTTTCCGTTTGTTCATCAACATGTTGTATATAAACAGGTTCCTTATTATAGACAACTTGAACCAGATCTCCAGACTCTGAAATTTCCTTCGCGCGTTGTGAATTCATTATTATCACCTCCTATGTCAACCTTACTATTTACTTAGATTGCTTTTTATATTCCATTAAAGACAGTGATTGCCAATCCCTTAACAAAGTTGGCGTTTTCCGGTATATGTGGAGTAAAAGGAGCTCACCCCTTATTTTATAGATAAATTTTTTGTATACTTGTAAAAGTGACCTCAAATTCTTAGGAAGGAGCATGTGTATATGAATATCAAGTTAAGTCCGAAAATCATGAAAGACATGTGCGGAACCGTCTCCTTCAAAAGAGGAGAGGCCTTTTACCGAGCAAACAAGGTAACCTTTACTCAATATGATGAAAATGTTTGTGAGGCGATTGTGACAGGGGCAGAGGAATTCCACGTCACGATCCAAAAGGGAGAACGTTCCATTCATACGAAGTGCAGCTGCCCTCAATTATCGTCTTTCCAAAAAGACTGTCAACATATTGCAGCTGTTCTACTATCTATATATGAAAAACAAAGACAGGGTACTTCGGCAATTGAAGTCAAATCGTCACCTTTAGCAGAAGGATTCATATCTCTATTTCAATTAAGTCCTGTCCAGTCCAGCGGCAGTCAACAATACTTTGAAAACAGGCAAGTTCTTGAACTAGGATTTACGCTTAAGCCTTTTGATAAAATGATGGCCATCGGGATTGAACTCGACTCTACCTTTATACAGGATATACGATTCTTTTTAAAACAAGTGCAATCAGGGCAAACTTATCCGATCACTCCAACCTTTACGTATCATCCGAAGAACTACTGCTTTCATCAAAATGTAAATAAAATTTTAGAGCAGCTTATAAAAGTCATGGTCGATGAAACATTTTATCAGGACATTGACACAAACAAGCGATGGCTCTTCATTCCACCCTCGTTATGGGACAATCTATTACACTTATTAAAACCGATCTCGTTAGTAAAACTTGAGTACTTTGAAACCGTCTATGAGAAACCACAAGTATCGACTGATCCACTTTCACTCGAATTTCACTTAAGGGAAAATCAAGGCTATCAGCTTGAAATAAACGGGTTGGATGAAATCATTGTTCTAAAAGCCTATCAAACCGTTTTATCCAAAGGTAAGATTTTTCGCTTCAAAAACGAGGATTGTCAGCGTCTTATTGATATGAAAAAAATGCTAAAAACAAAAAATTACATTCCAATCCCAGCTGACCAGCTTGCCTTTTTTAAAGAAAAAATCATCCCTGGGCTCAAAACATTAGGGGGTGTTCAACTAGCAGATGAATTGGCCCATCAAATGTTGAAAGTTCCTTTGCAAGCGAAACTCTATTTGGATCGTGTGAATAATCGTTTGTTAGCCTCTCTCGAATTTCAATACGACCATATCCTATTTAATCCGCTTGAAGAAGAAAAGCTCGAGATGAACCCTCTGCTCATAAGGGATGTCCAAAAAGAAGAAACCATCTTGCAATTGATGGATGACAGTTCATTTGCCAAAACCGATAGCGGATATTATATGCAAAATGAGGAATTAGAATATGAATTTCTCCATAATATCATTCCAAAGCTCGAAAAATTTGTTGTTGTTTACGCGACAACAGCGGTTAGAAATCGAGTGATTGGTGTAGGGGTTGGCCCCCGCATTCGGATTAAGATGAGAAAAGAGCGGATGAATTGGCTTGAATTTAAGTTTGAATTGGACGGCATTCCTGACAAACAAATTCGCGAAGTATTACAGGCGTTAGAGGAAAAACGAAAATATTATCGTTTGAAAAATGGATCTTTGCTTTCGTTAGAAACAAAGGAATTTCAACGGCTCCAACAATTTCTTAACGAAATTCCATTAGACCCCGAGGATATGGAGAATGAGCTTGATATTCCCATTGCAAAGGGCATGCGGCTTTTAGACATTTTAGAGGAGCATCGTGATCTGTTAACGATCGAGGAATCGTTTCAACAATTTTTAAATGAGATTTCTCATCCGGAATTACTGGATTTTAAGATCCCGGCCCGGCTAGATTCGGTATTACGAGACTATCAAAAAAATGGCTTTAAATGGTTTAAAACCTTGGCACACTATGGATTTGGCGGAATTCTGGCAGATGATATGGGGCTTGGGAAAACCTTGCAAAGTATTTCGTTTATTGTCTCTGAATTGGATAGCATACGGGAAAAGAAACAGCCTGTTCTCATCGTTTGTCCAACCTCCTTAACGTATAATTGGCAGAGTGAATTAATGAAGTTTGCACCGGAATTACAAGCGCTAATTATTGACGGGGACAAGCAAGAACGCTTTCTTTTACAAAAAGATGGAATGGATTCAGATGTTTTAATCACATCCTATCCCTTACTGCGAGCAGACATCAAATGGTATGAAAAACAACCGTTCCACATGGTCTTCTTTGATGAAGCCCAGGCGTTCAAAAACCCGTTCACCCAAACGGCTAAAGCAGTGAAAAAGGTCAGGGCAACACACTCCTTTGCGTTAACAGGAACTCCAATAGAAAATTCACTTGAAGAACTATGGTCGATTTTTCATGTCGTGTTTCCAGGGTTATTAGGAACGCTAAAGGAATTTAGTCATTTGAGAACCGAAACCGTTTCAAGGAGAATTAAGCCGTTTTTGCTGCGGAGGAAAAAAGAGGATGTTCTCAGAGAGCTTCCGGAAAAAACAGAGGACCTCGTAGGGGTTGACTTGTTGCCGGATCAAAAGAAACTTTATGCGGCCTACTTAGCTAAGTTAAGACAAGATTCATTAAAGCATCTTGATAAAGAGACTTTCCGAAAAAATCGGATTAAAATTCTTGCCGGGTTAACAAGACTTAGACAAATCTGCTGCCATCCGAGCTTATTTGTTGATGGTTATAAAGGCAGTTCAGCTAAATTTGAACAAGTTCTTCAATTGTTGGAAGAAGCTCAAACGTCTCAAAGGCGGGTTTTAATCTTTTCCCAATTTACAAAAATGTTAAATCTAATTGGCAAAGAATTAACCACTCGGGGAATCTCCTATTTTTATCTTGATGGGCAAACCCCTTCTGAAGAGCGGGTGGATCTATGTGATCGCTTTAATTCAGGTGAGCGAGACTTTTTCCTCATTTCCTTAAAGGCAGGAGGAACCGGCTTAAACCTTACCGGGGCAGATACGGTGATTCTCTATGATTTATGGTGGAACCCAGCGGTAGAAGAACAAGCAATGGACCGCGCCCACCGAATCGGACAAACAAAAGAAGTTCAAGTGTTCAAACTAATTTCCCGTGGTACGATCGAAGAGAAAATAAACGAACTCCAAGCAAAAAAGAAAGATTTAATTACCAACATAATTGATTCAGATGCAGCGGCAACCTCCGTATTAACGGAAGAGGATATCCGTGAATTATTAAGCTAAAGAGGACAGGGATTGTTTTTGAACGCCATTCTTCCTTTGTAAAATAATATATTTTACTAGACAACTCGATAACTAAAGTGCTAAAATATTCTTAATTTATTAAACCTATGAGCAAGAGTAGTAGGAATTGGGATTTGTACTTAGAGAGCCGCTGTATGGTGAAAAGCGGTTGCAATGATAATTCTGAATGGACTTGTGAGGGAAGCCTGAAATCGTTGGAGAGAGTAGGTGCTTACGGGGAACCTATCCGTTATCATAAGGGTGTATATGATTGTATACATGTAGAGTGGGCGTTTTACGTCAATTTGGGTGGTACCGCAGAAGTCACAAAGCTTTTGTCCCTATATGAGGGGATGAAGGCTTTTTTTATTTTAACTTCATTCAGCAAAATCCCTCCACCTCTTTTAAGATGGGGGACGAATGCTGAAAGGTACGATCAATTCTATGAACGAATTTGATAAAAAGGAGATAGAAACTTATGGCAAAAGGAAGATTTGGAATCCATGGGGGTCAGTATATCCCTGAGACCTTAATGAATGCAATTATTGAACTGGAAGAAGCTTATACCCATTATAAGAATGACCCAGAGTTTATTGCAGAGTTGTCAGACCTATTCAACAACTATGCAGGGCGGCCATCACGGCTTTATTATGCGGACAAAATGACAAAGGACCTCGGCGGTGCAAAAATCTACTTAAAACGTGAGGATCTAAATCATACCGGTTCACACAAGATTAATAATGTACTAGGTCAAGTCCTGCTGGCAAAGCGGATGGGAAAAACACGCGTGATTGCCGAAACAGGTGCGGGACAGCATGGGGTTGCCACAGCAACTGCAGCAGCCCTTCTTGGGATGGAATGTGAAGTTTTCATGGGCAAAGAAGATACAGAAAGACAGGCTCTTAATGTGTATCGAATGGAATTGCTAGGCGCCAAAGTACATGCGGTGACAAGTGGAACGCAAACATTGAAAGATGCGGTAAATGAAACAATGCGTGAATGGAGCAGCCGGGTTCATGATACTCATTATGTCCTCGGTTCAGTGATGGGACCACATCCATTCCCAACGATTGTCCGTGACTTTCAAAGTGTAATTGGTCGTGAAACAAAACAGCAGGTGATGGAATTAGAAGGCAGACTTCCTGATGCAGTTCTAGCATGTGTTGGTGGCGGAAGCAATGCGATGGGGATGTTTTATGATTTTATTGAAAATGCAGAGGTTCGTTTAATAGGCTGTGAGGCTGCAGGTCATGGAGTGGAAACAGATAAAACCGCGGCTACAATGGCAACAGGCTCAGTAGGTATTTTCCACGGTATGAAATCTTATTTTTGCCAAGATGAATACGGGCAGATTGCTCCGGTCTATTCGATTTCAGCGGGCTTGGATTATCCTGGTGTCGGTCCTGAACATGCGAACCTCCATGACACAGGGCGTGCTGAATACGTTCCAGTTACGGACGCTGAAGCGGTTGACGCATTTGAGTATCTTTCACGTGTAGAAGGAATCATTCCGGCGATTGAAAGTGCACATGCTGTAGCCTATGCGCGGAAGTTGGCACCAACAATGAGTCAAGATGAAATCTTGGTGATCTGTCTTTCAGGTCGAGGCGATAAAGACGTAGCGGCAATCGCACGTTACAGGGGGGTACAAATCGATGAATAAAATTGAAAGAATTTTTGCCGATGGAAAGGCGTTTATTCCGTTTATTACTGCAGGAGATCCATCACTTGAAGTAACTGAACAGCTAGTCGTTGAAATGGCTAAAGCGGGAGCGGATTTAATTGAGCTTGGAATCCCTTTTTCTGATCCGATAGCAGAAGGTCCTGTTATTCAGGAAGCAGACATTCGCGCCCTTTCCGTCGGGGTGACGACTGATAAAATATTTGACATGGTCAGTCGGATTCGCAAAACTTCTGATGTTCCACTCGCTTTTATGACTTACATTAACCCAATTTTTACTTATGGGACTGAACGGTTCATGAAAAACTGTCAAGAAGTCGGTGTTGAAGCAATTATCGTTCCCGATGTTCCGTTTGATGAAAAAGCCGAGTTGCAACCTTATTGTGAAAAATACGGGATAACCTTAATTTCCATGATTGCTCCAACTTCTCAAGACCGTATTCAAACAATCGCAAGGGAAGCAGAAGGGTTCATTTATTGCGTATCCTCAATGGGGGTTACGGGTGTGCGCAGTGAAATTAGTAGTGATGTTGCCAACATGATTAAGTTAGTAAAAGAGGTTAAAGACATCCCTTGTGCGATTGGCTTTGGAATCTCAAACCCTGAACAAGCAGCACAAATGGCGGAAATTTCTGATGGGGTCATTGTCGGAAGTGCCATTGTAAAAATCATTGGTCAATATGGAGAAAAGTGTGTGCCTCATGTCGTTGAGTTTGTTAAAGAAATGAAAGCCGCAACTAGAAAAGTGAACCAGGCTTAAGCTGCAGTTGATTAGAGTTAAAGAGTTTGGGATTAAGAATCCCAGGCTCTTTTTGCGTCGTTGGCTGCCATACGGGGCTGATTAATTTGGATAGGGCTGGTGATCAAGTAAGTGTAGGCAGAGTTCGAAGCAGGGAGGTTCAGACAGGAGGAGCCAAGAAAGTAACGCAACCATAGTCAGAAAAAGAACCGAGTTCAGACAAAGAAGACCAAAAAGGTTCAACACATTGCCGAATTAACTCCTTAAAAGGGCAGCTTATTTCTATTTAAAAAGTCTCCGGTTCCCACCGATACTTCTCCACATCAATACGATCTTTCTCATCAACGACAATTCCTTCTTCTTTTAACAACGCAACTTGGACAAAATGGCCTTCATCATCTTTAATAGCAATTTCTCCTTTTGCATTTACAACTCGATGCCAAGGCAATCCGTATGCACGACTCATTGAATGAAGTATTCGTACAACTTGCCGAGCCCCTCTAGGACTTCCACCGATTGCAGCGATTTGTCCATATGTCATAATCCGCCCCTTAGGAATCGATTGGATAATTTTAATAACGTTCTTTGTAAAAGGCTTCATATCATTCAACCCCCGTTTTTAGTGTAGTTTTTCTTATATTCTCTTTAAATAGTATTAATATCGTATTATACATACATTCACAGAGTAAAAAAATTAACAATATAAAGTAAATAATTTTTAAAATTTTTACAATTATAGAAATATTTTTGGAAACCATAGCAAATTTCAAAAAACCTTTTTACAAATAATCCTAAAAACCAACAATTTTTTCGCCTTTTCTGTTTGAACTACACGGAATCAAGCGGCTTGTCAATGCAAATTTGTGAATTGTTTGTGGAAATTTGTCGTTAGTTTGAAATGTTAGAAAATTATTATCCAAGAAATAGCATGATATAATTTTTTTAAGGCAAAGAGTTTTAATAACCAATGAAGGAGTGAAGAAAAATGTTAGAGATCTTAACCCAACGCTTTAATAATGCTAAAAAACGCAATCCGTCACATGTAAATGAATTACTAGATTTTATCCAGGTGTGCTATATTCAAGGTGAATTAACAATTACGGAATACAAAGGTTTCTTTAGCGAATTAGATAAACAAAACGCTGAAAAACCAGAGGTTTATATTATCAAAAATACACCATTTAACACTTTTAATATACCTGGATAAAGAATGTGCGGGGCGGGAACTCCGCTTTTTTTTATTTTATCATTTATATTAAAGATGATTAGAATGATAAACTCCTCATTTTTTCTTCGACAAGAAAACACATATAAATAGATATTTCACACTCTTAACGATTTATAAGTGTTTTGCTTTCTGTATATTCAAATCTAAAAATATAAAAAACTACATTTTTGTAGGAATATGTCGTTAGTCTGAAAATTCAAATAAGTAGTTAAACACAAGGTTTATGTTATAATTTATTTCGTAGCATATGAAAGCGTATCCATGTAAAATTGTAAAAACGAATGAAGGAGAGATGTTAAAATGTTATTGGAAGATTTAACTCGACGCTTTAATTTAGTGAAAAATTACGATCCTTTACATGTAAATGAATTATTGGACTTTGTACAAAGAAGATATGTTTCTGGCGAAATCTCAATTGCTGAATATAAAAAGTTATTTTTTGAATTAGATCAATTAAAGGCAGAAAAACCACATTCATATTTTATTAACACTATTCCTTTTAGTAAAGTGAATCTTCCAGGTTAATAGAGACCTAGTATCTCCCTATTAGGAAACTTAGAATAAGTCTCCGTTCATTCAAATAACTATGAGTATATGACGATTAATATAATAAGCAATTCAAATGATCATCAAAAAAAGAGGCCCTTTAGCCTCTTTTTTTTTGATGTCTTTTTTTGCAGAATTAGCCTCTTGAGGAAAGCGCTTCATAAACGTTAAAGGAATGTTCACAAGGATCTGTCTGAAAATGCGATACAATGAACATATGTGAATGAAATAAAGATCAAACATATTGAATGTACACATACAGTCATAATAAGAAGGTGAAAAATATGACGGGGCTTTCAATTAGTGCCTTATTAATCCGTTTCGTTATAGGTGGATTAGCGGTTGTGTTAGCGACCATTGTCTCTAAAAGGTTAGGAGAAAAGGCGGGAGGAATCTTTGCTGCCTTTCCAGCGGTATACTTAGCGGCTTTACTTACCGCTAGTCTTGACTTTAATGGGGATGAATTGATTTCCTACTCCATTCTCTTATCACAAGGAGCGATCGTTGGAATGGTTATAAATATTATCATGGCGATGATCGCTGGCTACCTTATTCCAAAATTCGGTTGGAAACGTGAATTAACAGAAGCGCTCGGATGTTGGTTTATCATTTCCTTTATCGTCGTAACGTTTACTTCATAAGGAATGGGACGACATCCATAGAATTAGAAATAACATAGAAAAGGTGTTTATAATGAACAGTAAAGATTTACTGATCCGATTCATATTAGGTGGAAGTGCGGTTGCCATAAGTTATTTAGTAACCGTTGTATCACCTTGGGAAATCCTTGGCGGAATTTTTGCTGCTTTTCCGGCGGTCATGATCACGGCTGTTCTAATGGTCGGGATCTCATCAGGATCGAAAAATGCAGCAAAAATAGCAAGTGGTTCGATTTATGGGATGATTGGTTGCGCCATTTGTGTTGTAACCGTTTGGACAAGTCTTCAAATAACCAATAACTGGATGTTAAGCATCGTACTAGGCCTTATTTTCTGGTTAGGCAGTTCTACCTTTGTATCCTATCTACGTGAAAAAATTGGCCTTCTAAATAAAACAGTACTAAAACCAGCCCATCAGGCAAACCTTAATCAGGATAAGAAAAAGTCAGTATCATAATTGCATGCCGATGCTTTCATCAACATAGAAATAATAAGAGAAGAACTCCCATACAGCCAAAAACACCATTCAACCAATGAATGGTGTTTTCTATTGTAAAGCCAATACAAAGGAATGTTTGCTGTATTGAAGGGCAAACTCCTGAAAAAACTCTGTCGTTGGACAGAGATAACGATTCTTCATTCGAGCCAAAGAAATATATTGCTCAGGCAACTGATTCTGTATATGGAGCATCTTCACATTAAGGTGCTTTAATGACAAAATTCGTGGCATGATGGCAATTCCATAATTAACGGTCACTAGACCAGCAATTGTATTATCTTCTTCAACTTCGCAAGCAATTTTGGGAATGATCCCAACATGATCAAATAGTTGATTTGTCACTCGTCGAAAATCATTTTTCTCATTGAAAAGAATATAAGGATATTGGACGGTATCTTTTAGATCAACGCTATTGTTTACAGCAAGTGGATGGTCATACGGTGCAATGAGGACCATTTCTTGATGAATTAATGGTGTAAACTCGATCTCTGGCTCATCATCAACAGGTAAACTAAAAGCCAAATCAAATTTTCCATCCTTTAAACCTTTCATCATCTCGCTTGTAGTCCCTTGTGAAAAGGTAAAAGAAACGTCTTTAAATTTTTCTTGGGATGAAAAGGCTTGAATTAAATTTGGCACAAAGTGAGGCCCTAGGGAGTAGATAAAGGCTAATTCAATAATACCTTGTGACGGAGACGCCAAATCACGAAGCTTTTTTTGACCTGTTTCAATTTCATGTAAGGCGCGGTCGACATAATGCAAAAATAATCTGCCGTACTTTGTTAAACGGATGTTTCTACCATGCTTCTCAAATAGGTTTGCTCCTAATTCTTTTTCTAATTCAGAAATGGCATGGCTAAGACTAGGTTGGGTGATTGATAAAATTGCAGCAGCTTTTGTGTAATGTTCAAGTTTAGCTAAAGTACTGAAGTAATAAAGCTGTTTCAAATTCATTAAAACCATGTCCCTTCTATGAAATGTGAGAGATGTATTGGGAAATGTTTATATCTTTATGTTTCAATTGCTCAGTACTGATCAAGCTTATTGTTAATTAAAGTTTAACATTTTTACCCAAACGATAGGAGGGAGAATAAGCGAAACTTATGATATCTTTGTGAAACACTTAACAATATTAAAAGTAGAATAATGCTGGCAATGTGGGAAATAATCCAAAGGAGTATATAAGCCACATGATAGGAGTTATATATGAAAAAAAGAGTCTCACACCTTTTAATATGGTTTCGTTTTTGTACAGTAGGGGTAAGTAATACAGTGATTGATTTTGCAGTATTTTTTCTGTTGATCCGTTTGGGCGTTCCTTACTTGGTATCACAAGTCATATCCTTTATAGCTGGTATGATCAATAGCTTTATTTGGAATCGTAAATGGACGTTTCGAATGGGTGAAAAAATAAAAGCAAGCGAGGTTATTAAGTTTACCCTTATAAATCTGCTTTCATTAATGTCTATAAATTTCCTACTTACAATATTATATGAGGGAATTGGATTTTCCTTGCTCTTAAGTAAGATAGCAGCTACAAGTGCAGGGGTGGTTATTACATATGCAGGAAGCAAAATGTGGGTCTTTCAAAAACAAAAGTTACAAGAAAGTTGAAAAAACTCCTAAATCATGTTACTATTATCACATAAGGAAATATATGGTAGAGGGAGTAACTAACCTGTTTATACAGGGTTCAAAGTCGTCACTCGGATTCAATAATCCCGGCTTTGAAGACTAACTTTTAGTTAAGTGAGACTCTATAGCTTAGGAATAAATCCTGCTATAAGAGTCTTTTTTTTATTTTATTATTTTTTCAATCTATCCCAAATACATAATTAACCAGAGCTTATTTAATAAATAAACTTACCATGATTGAAAGATAATAAAAAGACCATTTGGAAATTCGTTTTTGTATTGAAAGGAGATCTCAGTATGAGTGAATTTTACCGAAAAACCTCGGATGAAACATTAGAGTCCCTAGAGGTCAATCGAAAGGGATTAAATGATTCGGACATTCAACAACGAAGAGAAAAATATGGATATAACGAACTGGCAGAAGGAAAAAAGAAAAGTACCATCCAAGTATTTTTTGAACAATTTAAGGATTTCTTGGTCATTATCCTGATTGCAGCAGCTCTCATTTCCGCATTTTTAGGTGAAATTGAAAGTACGATTGTTATTTTGGTTGTCATTATCATTAATGCCATCCTTGGAACGGTTCAACACGTAAAGGCTGAACAATCACTCAATAGCTTAAAAGCCTTATCCTCACCGACGGCAAAGGTGTTACGAAATGGACAAAAAGTTGAAATTCCCTCTAAAGAAGTTGTTGTAGGTGATATTCTCTTTTTAGATGCGGGAGATTATATTCCAGCTGACGGAAGAATTATTGAAAATGCCAGCTTGCAAGTTAATGAGAGCTCATTAACAGGTGAGTCATTAGCAGTAACAAAGGAACTTGATCCGATTACAGATCCAGAAGTATCGCTTGGGGATCAGAAAAACATGGTTTTCTCCGGAAGCTTTGTAACTTATGGTCGTGCCACTGTGGTCGTTACAAGCATTGGGATGGAAACTGAGATAGGAAAAATTGCTAACCTTCTAGAATCTGCGGGAGAAAAGAAAACACCATTACAAGTTACCCTTGATCAGTTCGGAAAAAAATTAGCGGTTATTATCATTATTATTGCGATTCTAATTTTCGGACTAGATATTCTTCGGGGCCGTGCTATAGTAGATTCGTTTATGTTTGCTGTTTCTTTAGCTGTTGCTGCGATTCCAGAAGCCTTAAGTTCGATTGTTACGATTGTTCTAGCGTTTGGTACACAGAAAATGGCAAAAGAAAATGCCATCATGCGGAAGCTTCATGCAGTTGAAAGCCTTGGGAGTATATCGGTTATCTGTTCGGATAAAACCGGTACTTTAACAATGAACAAAATGACGGTTCAGCAAGTGTACGTCGATAATCGTGCCATTCCACATGATGGATTAAACTTAGAAACACCGTTAGAAAAGAAATTTTTACTTATGTCACTATTATGTAACGACTCAATAACTACCGATAATAAGGAGATCGGGGATCCAACTGAAGTCGCCCTAACGAACTTAGGGGAAGAATATCAATTAGACGAGTTGGTCGTTCGTGATGAATATCCACGATATGGAGAAATTCCATTTGATTCAGATCGTAAATTAATGAGTACCGTTCACAAAATTAATGGTCGGACCCTTATGATTACTAAAGGGGCACCTGATGTTTTATTAAATCGATTAGCCAAAATTGAAACGGCCAATGGAATCGCTAATATTACTGAAGCAGATATGAAAAAAATCACTGATGTGAATGGTGAATTTTCAAAGCAAGGTTTACGCTTATTAGCCTTTGCTTATAAAGAAATAGGAAAAAATCAAGTCATCAATGTTCAAGATGAAAATGATTTAATCTTTGTTGGATTAACAGCCATGATGGATCCACCAAGACCAGAATCCAAAGATGCGGTAGAAAACTGTATAAGTGCCGGCATTAAACCAGTAATGATTACAGGGGACCATAAAATCACGGCAGCGGCGATTGCCAAACAAATTGGGATCTTAAGAGATGAATCAGAAGCAGTTGAAGGTGTTGAGATTGAAAAATGGTCGGATGAGCAGTTAAAAGAAAAGGTCAAAGATATTTCTGTTTATGCCCGTGTATCACCAGAACATAAAATTCGGATTGTAAAAGCATGGCAGGGAAAAGGCAATATTGTTGCGATGACAGGAGATGGAGTGAATGATGCTCCAGCACTGAAGCAAGCAGATATTGGAATTGCGATGGGAATTACTGGAACAGAAGTTGCAAAAGATGCGGCTTCAATGGTGTTAACGGATGATAACTTTTCAACAATTGTAAAAGCAGTTGGAAATGGAAGAAGCATCTATACCAATATTAACAACGCGATCCGCTTTTTACTCTCAGGGAATACGGCTGCCATTTTAACCGTACTATATGCGACCTTATTGGCGCTGCCCGTTCCATTTGCGCCTGTTCACTTATTATTCATTAACTTGTTGACGGACAGTTTGCCGGCGATTGCCCTTGGTCTTGAACCACATAACAAACATGTTATGAAGGAAAAACCAAGGGATGTGCATACCCCATTATTAAATCGAGGATTTTTAAGAAAAGTAGGCTTGGGCGGACTGTTAATTGGGATTTCAACCATTGCTGCCTTCACAATCGGGCTTCAAGATGGACATGAAGTCGCAATGACAATGTCGTTTGCTACCCTCTGTCTATCAAGGCTGTTGCATGGTTTTAACACAAGAGCAAATGAATCAATTTTTAAAATCGGCTTATTCACGAATAAATATCTTTGGTTTGCTGTTATCGCTGGGTTCATTCTTTTACATCTCGTCCTCTTAGTTCCAGGGCTTCAAGGAGTTTTTGAAGTTGCTCCATTAACATTAGGAGAATTAGGGACAATTTATGGACTATCATTAATGCCATTAGTTGTGATGCAGCTCTATAAAACCATCTTTGTAAAATAATGCCTGACTTAAGAAAGAGCGGTTAGTTCCCGACTAACAGGCTCTTTCTTTTTAGCATGATTAGAGGGTACATTAGGAATACTAAAATATACGGTTAGATTTAAAAAGTGATATGATAAAAATAGGAAAAAATTTCATAAAGTAGACGATTGCGAGCTACTCTGTTTGGAGGTTGGGTTCTTTTGGCAACAGGCATAATCGTACTGATTATACTAATTTTATTAAACGCTTTTTTTGCGGCGTCGGAAATTGCTCTTATATCATTAAATGATAATAAAGTAAAAATGATGGCTGATGCAGGCGACAAAAAGTCAAAGATGATTCATCAACTCATTTCACAGCCAAGCCGGTTTCTAGCTACGATTCAAATCGGGATTACGCTTGCCGGATTTTTAGCAAGTGCGTTTGCTGCAGATAGCTTTGCTAGTCGTTTATCAGCTTTTCTCTATAATATTGGAGTTCCGGTTGCATTAGATTTACTGAATACGATTTCTGTAATCATTATTACATTATTACTATCCTACTTCACACTTGTATTTGGGGAATTGGTTCCAAAGCAAATCGCTATGACAAGGCCAGAACCGATTGCCAATATTGCCGTTCGACCACTGACGATTTTGTCAAAAATTACGTCTCCCTTTGTTAAATTGTTAACCTTTTCCATGAACGTAACGGTCCGTCTTTTTGGAATCGATCCCAACGCAGATGATAACCAGGTAACAGAAGAGGAAATCCGGATGATGGTGGATGCTGGAGAGGAAAGAGGAACGATTCAACTAACTGAGAAGGAAATGATTAATAATATCTTTGACTTTGATATCAAACACGTTTCAGATATTATGACACATCGAACGAATATTGTGGCGATTGCAATCGATGCAACTCTTAAAGAAACCGTACAAACGGTCAATACCGAGAAATACACAAGATATCCAGTCTATTCGGAAGATATCGATCATATCTTCGGAATTCTACATTCAAAAGATTTAATTCAATTTTTAGAAGAGCATGTTACAGAAGCGAAAGAATTCGACTTACGGAATATGGTACGTGACCCTTATTTTGTTCTTGAATCAACAAAAGTGGACCATTTATTTAAAGAAATGCAACAAAATAATACCCATCTTGCCATTGTCCTTGATGAATACGGTGGCACTGACGGAATTGTTACCATTGAAGATATTATTGAAGAAATTGTCGGAAATATTTTTGATGAATACGATGAGCCCTATGAAGATGAACCAGGCATCATCGAACTAGAGGAAAATACTTATTTAATTGACGGAACGGTGAATCTTTATGATGCAGAGGATGTCATTAAGCGAGATTTGCCAACCCAAGAGTTTGATACTTTAAGCGGATTTTTAATTAATTTACTAGGTTATATCCCAATTGGTGAGGGGAAGCCAACTGTTGAATATAATAATGTTCAGTTCACTGTTGAAAAAACAAGTGAAAAGCGGATTTTGCAAGTCAAGGTGATGATTAAAGAAAAGGAAAATACGGAAGAAGATTAAAAAGTGAGAAGGCTGTCCATCCAAAGTCATTACAGGCTTAACTAGGCAGCCTTTATTCTCATATAAGGTGTCTGAGTGGTGTTAAATGGAGTCGTGTGTATTCCCTGTTGAATAATTAGCTAAAATAAAGTCTTTGAACTTGCTTACTGGTGGGGACATGAATTTATGGGTATGAAAACTCAAGTATATTTTCCGTTCGTAAGCAGGATTCTTTATTTTAATTAATTTAATCGGAAAATGTTTGATTCCGAATATATTAGGGATGATTGCAATCCCTAAATTAGCTGAAACAAAACTACATATGGTCCCGTCATCTGCCAATTCATACGTAATTTTCGGTGTAATATTGATTTGTTTAAATAAATCATCAATCACTGATCGGAATCCACTTTTTTCATTATAAAAAATAAAGGGATAGTCTGCTGCTTCTATTAAATCAATTTCATCGTTAGTGGATAATGGATGATCTAAAGAAACAGCTAAGTACAGCTCCTGATCTAGGACTGGGATGGAAGTAATATTCTCCTCCTCAATAAATGAAGTAAAGGCAATGTCTACTTTATTTTCAAGAAAGTCTCTTTTAATATCTGTTGTCGTCCCTTGATCCAATATAAAATGAATGTGTTTATTTTCTTCAAAATGGACAAATTGACTAATCACTTTCGGAATAAAATCTTGTGATAAGGAATGTAAAAAGGACAAATGAATCGTCCCCTTTTTTGGATCAATTAACAGTTGAATATCCTTTTTTACCTTTTCTAGATCA
Source organism: Niallia sp. XMNu-256 (assembly GCF_036670015.1). NCBI lineage: Bacteria > Bacillati > Bacillota > Bacilli > Caryophanales > Bacillaceae > Niallia > Niallia sp. XMNu-256. Next base: position 3,487,317 of record NZ_CP137636.1, on the reverse strand, counting down.
TCAAGGATGGGGGTCACTTGTGCATAGAGAAACTCTCCGTATTGATTAATTTTTATATTTCGGCCATGTTTATTAAATAAAGAGACACCAAGATCTTTTTCAAGTTCTTTAATTGAATGAGTGAGACTTGGTTGAGTGATCGATAATAGTTTTGCTGCTTTTGTGTAATGTTCTGTTTTCGCTAGAACACAAAAGTATTGAAGTTGAGTAAAGTTCATAAAATCTCCTCTCATAGAGAAATATTATGAGTATGTCTACAAAATACCCTTTACTTAAGATTTTATGCATAGATTTCCAAACTGTCTAGGAAATGTTCGATTGTTCACAAATATGTCGAAAATAATCCTGAATCTTTTGATTTTTCTATGCCCTACTATTATTTTAACCCTTTCTATTGATAGAAAAAAAGAATGAGATAAAATGATTCTTAATAAAATAAAACGGTCTTATCAAGGAGGATTAGATGAGTACACTACAAATCAAACATGTAAAAATCGGTGAAGGTGCACCAAAAATTATTGTCCCTCTAGTAGGTACAACGAAAAAGGAGATCATACAGGAAGCGCAATTAGTGAAGGAACTCAAACCAGATGTAGTTGAATGGCGTGTTGATCTTTACGAGGGTGTGGAAAATTTAGAACTAGTAAAACAACTAATTTCAGTATTAAAAGCCACATTTGACAAAGAATTATTGCTTTTTACATTTCGTACCCATAAAGAAGGCGGAAGCAAAATCATAAGTGAAGAATACTATGTTGAATTAAATCAAACAGCCATTACGACGGGAGATATCGATTTAATTGATGTTGAGCTATTTACAGGTGAAAAATATGTGAACGCAATTCTATCCCTTGCAAAAGAAAAAAGTGTGTTTGTTGTCATGTCTAATCATGATTTCGAGAAAACACCAAGTAAAGAGGAAATCTTATCACGTTTAGTGAAAATGCAGGAGTATGGTGCAGATATTCCCAAAATTGCGGTCATGCCAAATTCAGTTAGGGATGTGATTACATTATTGGATGCGACAAATACCATGAAAACCCAATATGGAGATCGTCCAATCATTACAATGTCTATGGGTGGAACTGGAGTCATCAGTCGACTAGCAGGTGAAGTATTTGGTTCTGCATTTACATTTGGGGCAGGCAAAGAAGCATCCGCTCCTGGTCAAATCCCAGTAGCTGAATTACGTCAAGTGTTGGAAATCTTACATAAAAGCCTCTGACACTCCCACGGCTAGAGCTAACCGCAATTCTATCCCATGTCTAAAGAGGGGCCAGAGAGTACTGCATGGGATTTCTTGTCGGTAAAACGGTAAGATTTCCTCATAATATTTTCAATATCGAGGTAATGGTGGGAGACAGGGTCTCCCAGTTTCTTTTTCTCTCATCTACTCCTTACTTCATATCCTGCGAAACGAGTGTTAAATCTGTAGCAGAACTGGCGACCTCTTTAAAAGCATCCCCCAGCTCAAAGGTTCGATTAACGAAAGAGGTTAATTCTTCCTCTATTTTATGATTTTGAACTTTTGCTTGATCCAATGCACTAAGAATTTCTTGGAACGACTTTTCGGTTTCTATCATCGTATTGTTTTCACTAGAGACAGCACTTTTGATCATTTCAAGGGATTTCTTCAGTTTTTCTATTTGTGTATTTGTATTTAATGTGAGCGTTGAAACCGTTGTCACAGATTTCTTCGTTTCCTCTGAAAGCTTTCTTACTTCATCAGCGACAACAGAGAAACCTCGTCCATGTTCACCTGCTCTTGCGGCTTCAATTGCTGCATTTAAGGAGAGGAGATTCGTCTGATCGGCAATCCCTGTAACAATTTCAACGATTTCCTGAGTTTGTTTAGAAATATCGAGAAGGACCCGAACATCATTTGAGATTTCATGAACTGAGTTTTGAATGTTTGATAGATTTACTGTTTGCTTGTGTAATTGTTCTTTGCCTTTTAAAGCTCGATCTTCTGCTAGTTTCGAAAGCGATGATCCTCTATTGGCAAGCTCGACAATGTCATTTGATTGATTGCAAAGATGTTGATAAGAGGCATCCGTCTCTTGTGAAATCGCTGCCAAATTTTGTGAAGCTACAGTTACTTGTTCACGAATGGAACGTTTTTGTTCTTCAGCAAAGGTTTTGATGCGATTCACTTCTTCTTCATAAGCATCAAGAACAAGCTGTTGTTCAAAATTGATTATTTTTGAAGTAGCGAGAAATGCTGTTATACGATCTTCTTTATTTTCTACATTTTGGTCAATGATGGAGGCCAATGATGAGAGTAAGATTTGAAAGGAAGCCATATACCATTTGGTGGGCAATTCAATCCGGACATGCATGTGAGCAATTCGTTTTCTCTTATCAATATACTCTCTATCAATCACCCCTGAAAAGGTCTCTGTGAGATGCTGCTTCAAAGTCCTTTTCAAACGATCGGTTGAACTATGGTCATTAATTATTTTTAATAATAAAGTTTCCTTTTCAAGATTGGTGTAGAAGTTTTCAACAATTTCATCCAATCTCGCGATAATAAAAGGTCGTAAAGCATGAATGATATCGAGATCTTTCTCAGTAAGTCCAGTGATTTTAATTTGTCTATCAATATCACTATCTCTCCTAATATCTATTTTTCCGACCCCTGATTGATAACTCCAACTGGTTGTTGCATGTTTTTTTTTCTTAAAAAACATGGAGTATCCTCCTTTAACTTTCTTTATGTAAATAATACCACAATAATAGGACCAAATACCTTTATTATTCGATAATAGTAATTCTTTAGATTAATTAGATACATAGCGAAACATAGAATGTTAGGGATGGAAACTTTAAGATATAAAGCGTTTATATCTTATTGAAATTGGAGAAAATAAAAGGAAAAATGAGTCTTTGAGGGGATATTTTAATGCCAAATATTACTTGGTATTTAATTTTAACATCAGGTTCTGTTCTTTTGTTTATTTTTACGTTATGGAAATCATTCATTCCAAGAGCAAGGACCCTGTATGTTTTTTTGTTTACCTGTGGATTATCTTATATATTTGAATTTGTGATTAAAGTTCTATTCAACTCATATGACTATTATCCCTATATTTTTAACAATAAATGGTATGATTCCATATTCGGTGCGGTTGTTTCGCAGGGAATTGCGGTTCCAACGATAGCGATGTGTATAGTTTCTTTCCGGTTAAATGTGTTGTGGGTAATCGGTTTTTGTTTGCTTTTAATGGGAATTGAAATGTTATTTTTAAGGCTTGATATCTATGTACACCATTGGTGGAAAACGATATATACTGGAACTTTTACCTTTATTGGATTCTATCTTGCCCGATGGTGGGATGGGTTGATGCTAAATCGAAAACAATGGGTCGATTGGGTAAATATTTATCTGATATTAGTATTTATCAGCAATACCATTGTTTATCTACTTAAAACTGTGGCGAAAAGCCATCTATTCCATATTGGTGTTTTCCAAGACCCTGTTCGTGATTCTGTATTTATTGAGGCTCTGTTTATTTTTATTCACTCGATTGTTGTTAGCTTTATGATTCAACGGAAATGGGGATGGTTCTGGTTTATTGGCATGTACTTAGTTGATGGGATCGTAGTGGCTCTATATGAAAAAATAGGGTTGGTACAGTTTTTTGGTTTTTGGAATCCTGCTTTATTTGCTTGTTTACCTTTAGTGGTTGCCTTGCTTGTATATTGGGTATATGGACAATTAACAAATCGGCTAACGAAATAAAAATAATATAGAAGATTAACGTAAAGGTCAAAAAGTTTTGCCAAAAGGTTCCTTTACGTTAACCAAATTCAGGTTATTTATAGTTTGAAAAAAACGGAAGAACCAAAAGTACAAGGCACAAGCTCATGATGGCAAGTGCCCCGAATTTTTGTTTTTCTTTCCATAGGGTGACCGCAAAGCCAAACGTATAAATAAAGATCCAAATGATTATTAAAAAAAACAAGATTTGCATCACTTAATCCTCCATAAACGTTGGTTTTTTATTTTGGGCATTGTAGTCGATCACCCGTAGATCCAAGTTGACTGAAATATCCGCATCGGGATATTTTTTCTTCCAATTGAATTCATCAAACTCTTGCATGGTTGTAAAGTCTTTTCTTGCATGGATGGATAACGGATACGGAGAACCTTTTAGCTCTGCTTGTGTTTTATGGAGAAACCGTTCAAAGGTTTCAATAATATGTTTTTCAATCTTCTCTTTTAATATCTTTTGGTTTTTATCACTCTTCGCTAGGTTTACCATGGAAGGGTTTGTCATGACCTCAAACTGTAAAGGGACTGTAATATCGATTTTGAGCTTAGAGGCTTGGGGATTCATCTTAATCTTATTATTTTCTCTTTTAATAATTCTAATGGCCATCAGCTCGTCTAACTTATTTGAAAATGGATCAGGAAGATTAGTAAGAATATCCTTAATTTCCGTTGTGTCATCCAATATATTCACAACTCGAGTCTCCAAACCAGTTAATGTATGGACCATTTTTCCATTTCTAAAAACAGCTGATCCGATAAATTGAGTTTCATCAAGTTCACCTGTTGCGTTTAATTCCCCTGCCGTGAAATCATCCTCCCCACTAATGGGGGCATTTTTTTTTCTTTCCGCCGAAGTGTACATCGCCAAAAATAAATCTGCATCTCGATCTATGGTTGTAAAAAAACGGAAAAGAGTTGAATCAGGGATCATTCCATTCTCAATTCCATGGTTAATCATAAATTGAAAATACTTATGAGGTCTTGTTTCCATTTTCGGTTTATTTTTAACAAAATACTTGTAAGCTTTTTCTTTGGAGACGGCCAAGTAACTATCCATGCGGATTTCTTTGTCCCTTCGTGCATCAAACATGGTTGGAATAAACCTAGGATCTTTTGCAAACTCTTCTGATACAACAATAACTTTTAATAAATCATAACTTACATCTCGAGAAATGATGGCATTGGCCGTTCCTTTAGCTGTCACAAAGTCCAATGCGTCAAAGGTAATAATTTCACGTGGCTCTTCAATTGATCCTCCGCCACCCTGCATGGTTCCAACTTCTGGGTTAGCAAACAGCATAGTTATTTTTATTTTTCCTTTTTCCTTTGAAGGGTCAATTCCAAGACCAATGACATAGGCTCGGTCTTCAAGTTCCTCCCTATCCCAACAACCTGTTAAACTCCCTGTTAATAGGAGGAGAAGGATCATTTTACAAACTAGTTTTCTTTTTAGCATGTTTAAAATCTCCTTTTAACAGTGCTACTATCCATATAAGGAATGCCAAGGTGACGTATGTGTATCCCGCTATATCCCGTATGATGGGCTTGTAGTCAACTGAAACATCAGCGGGTGCTTCCGGGATAAATCCTATTAATAAATAGATGAGGGTAAGTGCAGGAATCAAGTATTCAAAATCCTTTATTTTAAAAATTTGACCAAACATAAGGGCACCGAAATAGATAGCAACTGAGAAACGAATAAATGATCCGATGATCCAGACAGGAAAAAATAGGACTTCAACATTGCTTAGAAAATTTCCAAGCGATATATAGCGAATCAATGTATGAAAGGGAAAACCGATTGCATCAATAGACCGATCAAACAAACAAACATAAACCAATATTGAAGAGCTAAGTAGGATTATCATAAAAAACAAAGTAAACCAAGTTCCTTTTTTAAACTCTTTCATCGATGCCATATATGGGATTAAGAGTGCAGCTACTATAAATTCAACATATAAGTTAAATCGAAGGGTACTCGTTTTTAAAATTTCCATTCCTCCTGTTCCCAATAAAGGGAAAATTGCATCAAGACTTGTATCTTGAAGACTTAACATCCAGGCAACACTGAGTGAAATCATTAAATAAAATACGACTAAGTAGGCAACTGAACCAATATGCTCTATTCCTTTTTTTGCTCCATAAGCACAAACGAACATCAGGATTCCTGAAATAACGAGATAGGGTGTAGTCGGAAAATAAAAAGATCGAATAATATCGGAATATGTTCTAGCATCGAATGAAACAACCGATGTATGCATGAAAAACACGATAAGGCAGACGACAAAGCCAATGGACTTTCCAAATATTAATTGAATTCCTTGGAATAAACCTTTGCCCTCAAATAGGGATAATGTTTTTAGCAATAAAAACAGGGGAAGGATAAAAAGGATTCCAGTAAGGATCGGTATCATCCACGCAGCGTTTTGAACCTGATTGTAGATGCCAACAGGAGTATCCTCCGTTGCTTTGGCCCCAATTACTGATATCATGATCGCTATAAATTCACGAATTTTTATTTTTCGCGGCTGTTGTTTCATATAGTTGTCAATCCTTCCCTTGTCTTACCATATCTTTTGATTTGATGTATCCCGGACGAAACCTTTCCTTCATCGGAACATGACGGATCGTCGTATCCTTTGATGATGGATAATATGGTGTCATGGGTGCAAAATAGGGTGTTCCAAAAGATTTTAATGTCACTAAGTAAAATAATCCGCAAGTTAACAGGGCCGTAAGACCATAAATTCCCAAAAAACCTGATGCTAGAATAAATAAAAAGCGGGTCATCCGTATTGCAAAGTTCATACTCACATCACTAATAATAAAAGAACTAAGACCACTTAAGGCAATGACGATAATGATAATCGGGCTAATAATATTGGCTTGAACCGCAGCTTGCCCTAATATGAGCGCCCCAACAATTCCGATCGTTGGGCCAATGGGAGAGGGAACGCGTAACCCTGCTTCTCTAATCAATTCAAAAGCTAGTTCCATGATAAACACTTCTATAATAGATGGGAATGGCACCCTCTCCCTTGAGCCGGCAATTGCCATTAACAAATCAGGTGGAATCATCCCTATATGAAAAGTTGTTCCTGCAAGATAAAAAGATGATGTAAATAATGCAATAAATAAGGCAACAAACCTTAAAATCCTTATAAAGTTTCCATAAGGAGTCCGAAGATAATGATCCTCCGGTGAATGAAATAAGCTCCAAAAAGTAGCCGGCAAAATAAGACAGCCAGGGGAATTTTCCATTAATAAAACAATATGTCCTTCTTCTATATACGAGGCTGCCCGGTCAGGACGTTCTGTATATAGAAGGGTAGGAAAAAATGATCTTGGTCTTTCCTCAATATATTGTTCAAGGATGCTCAAGTCGGGTATTACATCTGCATCAAGAGAGTCTAGTTTATTTTTAATCTCTTCCAGCAACTCACCATTAACGAGATCATTTTCATAAATAATAAATAAACTATTATTTGCCCGTTGCGATATAACCTTTGACTCAACCATCAAACTTTCATTCTTGATTTTTTTGCGAATCAAGGCAAGGTTATCAATTAGTTTTTCTCCAAATGCCTCTTTGGCACCCTTTACAATTACTTCATTGGGGGATGACTCAATCCCTCTGCCACGTATTTTCGTTGTTTCAAATAAATAGCATTGTTGATCCCCTTCCACAAACATTGCAGTGTTTCCGCTATTTATATCTGTTATAATTTCCCCGATATTAGAGGATGTTTTGAAAATTGGATAGGAAACAATATTTTCAATCTTCCCTGATGGATCCTCTTTTTCAAGGAGCTTTCCAACGATTCCATCTTGAATGTTTTGAGTATCAGCCATTGTCCCAATGTATATGATAAAGGCACGGCGGCTGCCAGAGCGGATCGTCAGTTCGCGAACTTTGACATCTGCATTATCTGGAACTCTGTAGATAGATTTAAATAGTGAAAGATTATCATCATGGTTACTCCAAATATCTAACTTTTTTAATTCAATCTCATAGGAGTTTGATTCTTCTTTATATGTTGTTTTTTTGCTGTTGTGTTGAAATAGTTTTTTTATTAACTTTTTTTTCACACTAAACTCCCTCCCAATTTATCAATATTCTTCGTTAGTTGATGTTTTTTTATGTAAGAGCATTAGAAATATTTAACGGACATAAATCAGCTTGGTTTTAGAATTATCCATCAATTTGGAATTAATGGTATAATATGGTGTCAGATTTTGTGATAAAAATTGAAATGAACAAATAGGGGTAAGCTAATTTTACAAAAAAGGAGGAATTTGCCTTGAAAGATAAGCGGTTTAAAATTGCTAATCGGGAGGCGATCATCGGAGTGATTCTTGTCATCATCAATTTTATTTGGTGGTATGGCTTTGCCTATGGACTCGGAAACGGTGATCCAAAAGACTATCAATACATTCTCGGAATGCCGGCATGGTTCTTTTATAGCTGTTTCGTTGGATTTATTGTCATGACGATTCTTGTTACTTTTGCCGTAAAGTTTCTCTTCAAAGAGGTTTCCTATGATGAGGACGAGGATGAGAATAAGGAGGGGCAATCATGAATATCTCCGTGATTATACCTATGCTCTTTTTTCTAGTCGTCTTTTTCTTAATCGGAATTTGGGCAAATCGTTATGTGAAATCATCGAATAGTTTTTTACAAGAGTACTTTCTCGGTGGCAGGGAATTAGGCGGTTTTGTTCTTGCCATGACGATGATTGCTACTTATGGAAGTGCCTCCAGCTTTATTGGTGGACCAGGTGTTGCCTATACGACAGGACTTGGATGGGTGCTGTTATCGATGGCCCAGCTGCCTACCGGGTACTTTGTTCTGATGGTCTTAGGGAAAAAATTTGCAATTATAGCGAAAAAAAATAATTACATAACCGTAATTGACTTTTTGAAAGATCGATATCAAAGCAAAACGATTGTCTTTATTTCTGCGATCAGTATTATTATTTTTCTATTTTCATCGATGACCGCTCAATGGGTTGGAGGAGGCAGACTAATCGAATCCCTAACAGGGTTATCTTATCAAACCTCTTTGCTCATTTTTGTTCTGTCCGTAGCTGTCTATGTGGTTATTGGTGGATTCAGGGCAGTTGTGCTGACCGACACCGTTCAAGGAATGATTATGTTAGTCGGAACTCTCATTTTATTAGTTGCCACAATTGCGGCGGGTGGTGGGCTCGAAGTGATTATGCAAAGTCTGGCCGCTGAAAATCCTAATTTAATTTCACCCTATGGTGCCCAACGAGAATTGACTCCATTGTATGTGTCTAGTTTTTGGATTTTGGTTGGGGTAGGAGTTGTTGGATTACCCCAAATCGCAGTAAGGGCAATGTCTTATAAAAATGCAAAATCGATGCACCGGGCGATTATCATTGGTACCGTTGTGGTAGGGACGATCATGTTTGGAATGCATCTGATTGGAGTATTAGCTAGAGGAGTCCTTCCTGGAATTGAGATTGGGGATAAAGTTATGCCAACTTTAACCCTCGAGATTTTACCGCCGATTTTGGCAGGGTTAGTTTTATCCGCTCCAATGGCAGCTATTATGTCAACTGTTTCATCATTATTAATACTCGTCAGCTCATCTGTTGTGAAGGATATTTATTTAAACTTCATTAAGCCAGATGCAAAGGAAAAGCAAATTAAAACGATGAGTTTTGTTGTTACGATCCTCATTGGATTCGCTGTTTTTATCTTTGCGCTTAGCCCGCCAGATTTATTAGTATGGCTGAACCTCTTTTCATTTGGTGGTTTAGAGTCTGTCTTTATTTGGCCGATCGTTTTAGGGTTGTATTGGAGTAGAGGTAATAAGTACGGAGCAATTTCCTCTATGCTTGTTGGAATGGGATCCTATATTCTTTTTGACAGGCTGTATCCGAATGCATTAGGGATGCATACTGTTGTTCTGCCTGTAGTATTCTCGTTGATTACCTTTGTTGTTATTTCTATGCTTGTAAAAGTTCCTAGTGAAAAAGGACTTACCACTTAAGGAGAAGGGCCTTTGGCGTCATTCGAATGTCGCGTTCTGTTCATTGACAAAATATATCTTTTTTACTATTTTAAAAGTATAATGAATTTAGATATTTTTGAAAAATGTAGTCATATTTTGTAGAAAAGAAACTGAATGGGGTTAGTCGGGTGGACAGAAAAAGAGAATTGCAAACGGCCGGTATTTTACTAATAGGGTTACTATTTCTCCTCTACATTCATTACTTTAAAGGTTCTATCGAGGGATTATATAACACAAATAATCATTTGTCTTATCATGTTTTACTTGAATTGGTGGCCATATCGATTGCTTTTGCGATTGCTCTTCAAGGTTGGATGTATTTTACTTATACGATGTCAAGATATCGTTTATTCATTGGAGCCTTGTTTTTTAGTATTGCACTTATTGATATCCTACATGTTCTTTCTTATAATGGAATGCCTTATTTTATTATGGAAAATTCGGTTGAGCGGCCAACCTATTTTTGGTTAGTGTCTCGATATTTGTTGGCCGTTGGTCTTTTCATCATCTTGATGCAAAAGGATCGTGCCATTGAAAGACAGTATCGTTCATATGTATTTCTACTTTCATTCCTTTCCGTTTTAGTTGTAGCCTTTCTAGTTTATCGATGGGGTGACCTTTTACCAGTTTTAGTTATCGAAGGATCTGGGGTCACCCCTTTAAAGAAAGGGTTGGAGTATTTAGTAAGTTTCATCTTTTTTTGTTTAATCATTGTTTTAATTGGGCAATATCGTAAACACAAGCAAGCCTCACATTTAATGCTGATTATAGGAGTAGGTTTTTCGCTGCTTGGTGAGATTCTTTTTACTTTCTATCAAAGTGTGCATGATATTGATAATTTTCTAGGTCATATATATAAGCTAGTTGGTTATTACTTTCTTATGAAAGCGCTTTATTCGTCAACGATTGAAGAACCTTATATTAAAAGAAATGAAATGCGGGCAGCACTCATTAATAGTGAGAGAAAGTTGAATACACTGATCCAGACCGTTCCTAATGGAATTATAATTTCTGACTCAAAAGGGATCATTCAATATGCCAACAATGCTGTCGAAACGATGTTAGGTTATAAAAAATACGTGATGTTGAATAAATCGATTCATGAAACAAACGGCCATGTTCAACAAATAGATGCCCAATTATTTCCATATTATGTTAACTATTATCAAGTGATGAATCCAAATCATGATGATCGCTTTTACCTTTTCACGCGGAGAGATGGGGAGAAAGTCTATTTATCAATTAACTCTACGAATCTAGTAGAAGATGGGAAGTTGAAAAATACCATCTACTCATTAAGCGATATTACAGACTTAATGAAAGCGCAAGATAAGATTAATCACTTGCCTATTTTGATGAGCTAACAGGACTTCATAACCGCTACTTTTTAAAAGAAATGTTAAAGAGAATTCTCGATCATATGGACAAGCATCAAAGTGTAGCCATTCTTCTCGTCAATTTAAATCGATTCCGAACGATTAATGATTCCTTAGGAACGGATATTGGAAATACATTTATTGAAACAATCGCTAATCGCTTGAAAAGATATGGAGAAGCTCATAAATTAACTGTTGCAAGAATGGTGGGGGATGAGTTTGCGATTATTGATGTCAACAATGGAAACAATGAGAGCGTTGAAGAGCATGCGAAAAATATGTATCGTTTGATTCAGCAGCCCCTTGGGGTGAAAAGCTTTAAAATTCAAATTGAGGGATCGATCGGAATATGCCTTTATAATCACGACATCAAGACTGCCGACCAATTTTTCCAAAAAGCAACGATTGCTGTTCATGAGGCAAAAAGTAAACATCTCCCTTACTTATTTTACTATGAGGCTACTGATCAAAAGTTCTACAATAAATTATTGTTAGAAAATGATTTGAGAAAAGCAATTGTTGATCGTCAATTGGTACTCTATTATCAACCGCAAGTTCATTTAGTGACAGGGAAGTTGATAGGGGTTGAGGCATTAGTGCGGTGGGAGTACCCGGAAAAAGGTCTGATTCCCCCTGGAAAATTTATTCCACTCGCCGAAGAAACAGGTTTAATGGTTGGGATTGGTACATGGGTAATTGGTGAAGCGTGCAGGCAACTGAAAGAATGGCATTATCAAGGTTATGATTGCCAGCGGGTTTCTGTTAATTTATCCATGCGGCAGTTCTTTCAAGAAGATTTACTTGATGTGGTGGCACAGGCTCTTGAGCAATCAACCTTAGAACCTGAATATCTGGAATTAGAAATCACCGAGAGTATGACAATGGATGTAGATCGAGCGATTGTCATGTTGAAAAGATTAAAGAATCTAGGGGTTAGAATCTCGATTGATGATTTTGGCACAGGATATAGTTCATTCAGTAAGCTTTATCAATTTCCAGTCGATCAATTAAAAATTGATCAATCCTTTATTCGCAGTTTATCAACAGACCCAGCACATAAGGCGATTGTTGGTACCATCATTTCGTTAGGCCATCATTTACAGTTAGAATTACTTGCGGAAGGGGTAGAAACAATCGATCAAGCCCAATTTCTATTAGAAAATGACTGTAACGGGGTTCAAGGGTATTTAATCAGCAAGCCAGTACCAGCATGTGAGTTCGAATCACTATTTACGAAAGAATTTTTATTATATGAAGTCACTCATTAGGTTCCCAGCACCATTTAAAGTTATCAACAACTAAAATTCCTTTATTTCAAGTACTCCACAGGTTTATCCACATTATCCACAGAATTACACCCTAAAAATGGGGATAGTTACTCACAAACGATGTGGACAATGAAATCCTTGATTCACAGTTGTTTTAAAGAATTATCCACATTGTTAACAACAATGTGGATAATTTATTCACACAAGGTCAGTTAATAAATTTTACGGTAGAGTTTATTTATTTTTATTCCGTGCTTTGGCCCGCTCATCTGCAGCTTTAGCTCTTGCTTGTGCTTCTAAGTCATCTTGATCAGCAAGTTCTTGAGAAAACTCAATATCTAGACCAGCCGGCTCGATATTATTTTGCTTCTTTCTTTTAGCCATCTGTAAATCCCTCCGTTTAAAGGTCAAGTATTTTTATCATGCTTAACCGGCAGTAAGACCCCGACCGCAAGAATCTGAGTAAATAAAAGAAGATAGGTAGGGGGCAACCGCGTGTAAAGATCGAAATAATGAACACAGACTAAATACACCTCGGCAATGCCTGTGTGACCAGCATGCTGCTGGTTTAAAGCTTTCCATCAGAGGGGGATGATAGAAAACCCTACTGATGGAATTTTTACTTTTATCAGGTTAACCTTGATTACGTTGGTTTGCTGCATTTGCTAAGGCTTGTTCTTCTCGACTTAATTGATTCTGTAATTCCTCCGCATATTCTTCACTCATACGATCGGTTTTCATGTTTTTTGGTACTTGCGGTAAAGAGTTTTTATTTCGATCGCGTGTTTGATGTCCTTGTGCACGGCCCATTTACGGTACCCCTCTCAATAAAAAAAAGTATGGAGAAAAAACTCCATACCTTATTATGCTCAAGCTGAAAGGGAATATTATTTTTATAAGGCTGTTTTCGTAAAGTTTGTTGTTAAAACGATTTTAACGTGGACATAGCTTTTTCCGGGCTTTGAATTCAGTATGCAGCTCTTTTCTCATCTGATAAAACTTGAAACACAATATAAAAATGGATTAAACATCCTATTTTTCATACTATAAGCAACAATGTCTGAGAAAAGAGCCCTTTACAGTGAAAAAAGAGCTTATTTTCTACCTTTACGATCCATGAATCCTGCAGCTCTGTCTGCCATCTTAAAGTCTCGTTGATAAGTAACCGCCTGCATACTTGTTAACGCACTTTTTTCTTTATCGGTTTTTTTTCCCATTAAAATCATCCTGCCTTTCAAGAATATGTATCATTCCCATTTTCCCCTATTCACGGTAAAACATACTTTTTTTGGATCATTTATTATCCTTTCTCAAGCAAAATGGTCAGTAAGCCCCCCACCTCAAGATTCTGAGTAAAATAAAAGAAGATAGGTAGGGGTCACCTGTGCGTAAAACTCTGATTGGTGAAATAAGATTGATCTTTGGGCTTTTAACCATTAGATAAATCAATCAGGCTCTGCGTGACCAACCATCCGTAAGGGACGAAAGAAAACCCCTACTGATAGAAGTTTCACTTTATTGTCGATTTTTCTTGTAATTATGCTAAATTAGAGTGGAGGTGAAGTGGATGTCGATTATTACGAAAATCACTACTCAGCAAAAAAATAAAGAACGGTACAATATTTTTACGGATGATGGTACAGGTGAAAAATATGCCTTTAGTGTGGATGAAGGTGTTTTAGTTAAATTCCAATTAAGAAAAGGCATGGAATTAGATGACTTTTTCTTAACAGAAATTCAATATGAAGATGAAATTCGGAAAGCTTATAATATGGCGGTTAAGTATTTATCGAGAATTATACGAACGGAACATGAGATCCGCATTTACTTAAAGGAGAAAGAAGTTAATGAACCGGTTATCCAGGAGGTCATCTTAAAGCTTTATGAATTTCAATTTCTAAATGATGAGCAGTACGCAATATCTTACGTTCGAACGCAAAAAAATACGAATGATAAAGGCCCGCTCGTCATCAGAAGAGAATTACTTGAAAAGGGAGTAAAAAAAACTCTTATTGATGAAGCAATCAAGGAATACACCTACGATGAGCAATACCATAAAGCTGAAAAGATTTGTCAAAAAGAGACGGCCAAAAATAAAAAGGATTCCGAGCTCGTAATAAAGAAAAAGCTTGAACAGAAGCTGACTCGTAAAGGCTATCCATTGCATATGATCACGGATGTTACTTCCAAGCTAGAAGTGAAAAATGAGGATGAGGTTCTTCAAGCTATACAATATCATGGGGAAAAATTCAAACGAAAATATGCTCATGAGGCAGGTTTTAACTACAAACAAAAGATAAAGGCAGCTCTATATCGAAAGGGTTTTTCACTCGATCTGATTGACGATTATCTTCGTGAAAATATCGATGAACGAGAATAATGCCAGCTGCGTGCGATTTTCTTTTCAATGGTGAAATCTTTCCTTATACTAGGGAATAAGGAGATGGTGGATGATGGAGGAAGTAAAAAGATACAGTGAATGCAGTGAGTATGAATTAAAGCAGGAAATTGGCAAATTACATGAACAGGCGCGAAAAGCAGAGCAAATGGGAATGGTTAATGAGTTTGCAGTTTTAGAAAGAAAAGCGGCCATGGCCAAAGCTTATTTATTGAATCCGGATGATTTTAAACCAGGAGAAATTTACGGAATAGAAGGAGATCCAGGTGCTTATTTTGAAATCAAATACCTTAATGGTGTATTTGCATGGGGGCATCGCTTACGAAATGGTGAAGAAGAAGAGGCTCTACCGATTTCACTGTTAAAAGAATTGAAAAAATGAGGAGGGGTCCCTTTGGGCCCTCCTCATTTATGTTTGGTGGAATTCTCGGTATAGACGGATTTAATCATTATAAAATCGCCCTGAGGACTTTGCGTCCAAATTTTACTTTTGAAACTCCTTTATCTCTAGCCTGACTAGCCTGTCTTGTCCATTTGCCTGAGCTTCCAGATAAAATACTCGAAAAACTTCAAGGCTCGCCGGATGCTTAACTCATTCAGCAGGGAGTTAGATCCATAACTCCTAACCACCGTTAATAGCAGTGGAGAACTTTTGCTGAATGAAGTTAAAATAATTCGGATGTGTCACTTTCACGATTAGTTGACGCGCGCATTCTTTCTTGTGGGTGTGTATTGATTGTTCCATCCGCTCTTCGTGATGCATATTCCGCTTTTGCACGAGGTTCTCCCTCAAATTTTTGACCACTTTGGTTAGGGAAATTGGTTACTTTATTTCGCATGAATTGAGACCTCCTATATGCGGTAATAAATGAATCATGATCATGAAAGTCTATTTACTTTAATGACCATGTAAAGATAGTATAGGTTTCTTTATAAAAACCTATGTTGAAAAATGAAGTTTATTATTTGGAACGAATGTGAACTACTGGCAAAAAAAAATGATGTCCTGAAAGACATCATTTAGTTAGGCAGTATATCTAATTTTCTTCGCAATTTTTCCTCACTGAATATCCAGCCAGTATAGGAATTAATAATATTTAACTTAGAATCCAATTGAACAACAGCAACAAATGGATAGTAATCTTTGCTTCGATATCTTAAGTCAATAAAGCGAACTTCATAAGAGTGATCAAATTCATCTACTTCCCAGCGATAAACAGGTGAAAAAGAGAGGAATGCGGACAAATTATTGTCCTTTTTAGCCGCTTCTAATACAGGTGTTTCTGGAATTGCCACTCGGTTAAATTGATCAAGAATTTGCACTTGATTATTTTCCGATCGTCCAACGAAAAATTGTTGGTCGTTCATGACAGCAATTTTCCATTGATGAAATCTTAATGTAGGCGATATAATAATTTCCGTTGCATCCGGAATTAAAATTTTAATCTGTTTGTATACTTTATTTCTTGCGATGAATCGTATGATATAATAAGCAACTAATACTGCATACACCGCGATAAATGTATACCCAGGATCTGCTCCGAATCCCCATAATAATAAACCAACAACATGTAGTCCGAAAATAATCGGATCAAATGTATTAATGACCCCTAATGCCACCCATTTATGGGAGAAGGGCCTTAGTGCTTGCGTTCCGTATGCGTTAAATATATCTACAAACACATGGAGAAACACAGCTAGGAATGTCCATAACCACAAATGCAATAAGTTTGCTTCTGGTAGAAAAGCGTAAACGACACCAGTAATAACAAGAGGCCATAGAATGACTGCGGGAATGGAATGAGTAATCCCACGGTGATTTCTAATATAAACCGCATTATTTTTTAATTTTAAAATAGTGTCAATGTCTGGAGCTTGTGAGCCAACGATAACAGAAATCAATACAGCTGTTGCAGTGGTTGAATCTTGGGCGACAACCGGATCAAGAGTTGCCAGACCACCAAGGGCAAGACCCATAACGACGTGTGTACCAGTGTCCAAAGAAGGACCTCCTTAACGTTGGATTTTCCGAGTGAAATGTCTCATCATTATTTATGACTTTAATAACTAACATTATACTCATGTTTATTATAACAAAAATTCCCATTAATTACTGTATAAAATATGTATTTTTTATGAAAATGTTTGGACGACCATGGAGGGCTTATAATTGGCAAAAGATAGCTTGAAACATCTTAAGTATATAAACAAACAACAATTTAGACATGATTTAATCGGATGGTTCCAAGAAGAACAACGAGATTTACCATGGCGAAAAGATCAAGACCCATACAAAGTGTGGGTTTCTGAAATCATGCTGCAACAAACCCGAGTAGACACGGTGATCCCTTATTTTAATCGCTTTATCGAACAATTCCCTACGATAGAAGCTTTATCTTCTGCTGAAGAAGAAAAAGTGTTAAAAGCTTGGGAAGGTCTTGGGTATTATTCACGAGCACGGAATTTACACAGTGCTGTTAAAGAAGTTCAAGAAAGGTATGGAGGCCAAGTTCCTGATAATCCGAAAGAAATATCTTCCTTAAAAGGGGTAGGACCTTATACGGCTGGTGCGATTTTAAGTATAGCTTATGGAATTCCAGAACCTGCTGTTGATGGGAATGTTATGCGTGTGTTGTCACGGATTCTTTATATTACTGAGGATATCGCCAAAGCGGCCACTCGAAAGACCTTTGAGGAAGCAGTCCGTGAATTAATTTCTCGTGAAAATCCGTCCTTTTTTAACCAGGCTTTAATGGAACTTGGAGCGATTGTTTGTACACCAACTTCTCCATCTTGTTTACTATGCCCTGTTCGGGATCATTGTATTGGTTTTGATGAAGGGGTACAGAACGAGCTACCTGTAAAAACTAAAGGAAAAAAACAACGCGCACAGTTAATGGCTGCTGTTGTGCTAAAAGATAGTCAAGGTCGAACGCTGATTCATAAGCGGGCGGATACAGGTTTGTTAGCAAATCTATGGGAATTTCCTAATATGGAAATCCTGTTACCTTTTGAATCGGAGAAAAAGCAGTTAGAGGAAATGTTACGGACAGAGTATGGAGCCGAGGTAGAGTTTGGAAAGATGGTCGGTGAAATCGATCATGTATTTTCCCATTTAATTTGGAAAATTCATGTGTATGAAGGGGAATTGCTTTCTTTGTTGGAAGAGCGCGATGACTTGAAATTGGTTGATTCTGAGGAAATTAAACAATTTCCATTTCCGGTATCCCATAACAAGATCATGAAAGAATATTACGAAAATGAGATTATAGATTGATCCTGTGGGGAGTTATTCTGTAAAAAATCGGATGACAGAACAGCTTTATAAAGAATGCTAAGACTCAAATTGCTTAATAGAGGTGTAAAAAGGGACTTGATCAAGCTGGTAAAGACCCATAACGGATGAAGACTAGGAATAAAAGGTCTTCATAAGGCATATGAAAACCAAAAGCTGGGGTAAGCCCTGAATAAAAGGTCTTCATAGCTCTGATGAAGACCAAAACTGAGGTAAAACTCAGAATAAAAGGTCTTCAATGCTCTGATGAAGACCAAAACTGGGGGTAAGCCCAGAATAAAAGGTCTTCATAGCTCTGATGAAGACCCAAACTGTGGGTAAGCTCAGAATAAAAGGTCTTCATAGCTCTAATGAAGACCCAAACTGTGGGTAAGCTCAGAATAAAAGGTCTTCATAGCTCTGATGAAGACCACAAACGGGGGTAAGCCCAGAATAAAAGGTCTTCATAGCCCTAATGAAGACCAAAATCCTGTGAAATTAGTTACTAAAGGTCTTCTTTATAATATATCGCCTTCGACCATTGTCGGTCCCTCAAGCAGGCTTGCTTCTGTTGCTTTCAAACCACCACGATTGGTAATTTCTTCAACAATCTCTCTGTAAATCGACTGTCCTTCCACATTTAAATAGGGCAAAGTTTGTTGAAATGAATGGTGAAAATAGGTTAACTCATTGTCTTGCCAATCTGATTTGGCCATCATAGAAAGTTCTGTCATGTCTCTACCGGTATACATGTTTTTTCTTCCTTTCTCTATCATACATAGATTCATCCTTATTTTCCTTAACCTCATTGTCATCTATACATGAAAAAGTTAAAATGAATGGAATTTATCTGGCATAACGGGCAGTAAGACACCCACCTCAAGATTCTGAGTAAAATAAAAGAAGATAGGTGGGGGATCAACTGCCCGTAAAGCTCCGAAAGTTGAACACAGACTAAATACGCCTACGGCAACGTCTGCGTGACCAGCATGCTGCTGGCTTCAACTAACCATCAGTGGGGGAAGAAAGAAAACCCCCACTGATGGAAGTTTCACTTTATAGTAAAGAGGGATTAAATCATGACTCAAAAAGTTGCGCTAGTAACAGGTTCAAGCCGTGGAATTGGCAAAGCGACTGCTCTTTGTTTGGCAAAAGAAGGATACGACGTCGTTATCAACTATGCACGCAGCAAATCAAAAGCACAGGAAACTGCAGCTGAAATCGAAGCACTAGGAAGAAGAGCCTTTATTGTTAAAGCTAATGTTGGAGATGTCGATAAAATTAAACATCTGTTCCAAGAAATAAAGAGAGAGTTTGGCCGATTAGATGTATTTGTTAATAATGCCGCATCAGGGGTTCAACGGCCAATTATGGAACTAGAAGAATCACATTGGGATTGGACGATGAATATTAACAGCAAGGCGCTTTTATTTTGTGCCCAGGAAGCAGCTAAATTAATGGATCAAGGAGGAAAAATTGTCAGCATCAGCTCTCTAGGCTCTATTCGTTATATTGAAAATTACACGGTTGTAGGTGTATCCAAAGCAGCATTGGAAGCTTTAACACGATATTTAGCTGTGGAATTAGCTAGTAAAAATATTGTTGTAAACGCGGTTTCCGGTGGTGTTGTTGACACGGAAGCACTCAAGCATTTTCCAAATCGGAAAGAGCTACTTGCTGAGGCGGCTCAAAATACACCAGCAGGTCGAATGGTCTCGATAGATGATATGGTTAATACGATCATGTTTTTATTATCGGACAAGGCAAGTATGATTCGGGGGCAAACGATAATTGTAGATGGTGGAATTTCATTATTAGTTTAAATAGTTCCAATAAATAAAAATATTTTTGCTAGGATAGTTTTCCGCGAGCTAGGACAAATTAAGTTCGTGGAGGTGATTACAATGGCAAACAGACAAACTCAAACTGGAACTAACATTCAGACAGTAAGACAACAAAACGCTCAATCTGCGGGTGCTGGACAATTCGGAACTGAATTTGCTAGCGAAACAAACGTTCAAGAAGTGAGACGTCAAAACGCTCAATCTGCACGTCAAGGTCAAGTTGGTCAATCTGGACAATTTGGCACTGAATTTGCTAGTGAAACAGATGTTCAAGAAGTAAGACAACAAAACCAACAAGCTGAAGCGAACAAAGCGAAAAACTCTGGTCAATTTGGCGGACAACAACAACAATAACAAGATTCATGGTGAAGGCACTCTTTAATCGGAAGGGTGCCTTCTCTGTGTTTAAAAAGTGATAAAGTTAATGGGAAATAAACTGATTTTAAAAAAAGATTCAATTTCGACAAAAGTTCTTTTTTTTCATCAAAGGAAAGTGAACGAAAGAGGACGAATACATAATAAAGCAATTTTAAAATAAAAATAAATTAATCACATACTTATTGGAGGTTGGGGGAACCTAGCTCCTTTGCGCCAACTTACAAGGCGCCTTTCCTTTTTAACCTCATTCAGCATGTATCCTCCACTTTTAAAAGTAAGTGATGAGTGCAAATTACTCTTCGATTCGGTGGGGGTTCAAACCCAGGCTGAATGAAGTTAAGCCTCCGCGGATGTCTGGGATTTTTTTAGGGGTAATTTATCAGGCTTAACGGGCAGTAAGACCCCCACCTCAAGATTCTGAAAAAAATAAAAGAAGATAGGTGGGGGATCAACTGCCCGTAAAGCTCCGAAAGCTGAACACAGACTAAATACGCCTACGGTAACGTCTGCGTGACCAGCATGCTGCTGGCCTCAACTAACCATCAGTGGGGGATGAAAGAAAACCCCCACTGATGGAAGTTTCACTTTATCGAGCGACCTCGACGACGGACAGGACGTCCTAGTCAGGCGAAGCCACAGGATGTGGCTCCATGAGCGTGATAAAAATCCGGACACAAATTCGACGGGCGAACTTGATCTTATATAGGCGGTGGTATGGTTGCAAGAATTCAATCGTTTAGTGGCAGAACAAATAAGAACAATGGATCGGCTCTTATTTTTGCAGAGTGAATTAGAAAGATGCGAGGAAATTCAGAAACAGCTACAAGAATTACAACAGGCCTCCCAAGCGGAAAATGTCCAACTTGAGATTTTAAAGATGAGAGAAGAATTAAAAGATATTCAACAGAAATTTGAAATCCAGACGGAAGAGGTTATTCGTTCTTACCAGGGAATTGGTGTAACAACTGGATAATCATGAGTTTATTGCTTAATAAGCAACCATTGATAGAATTTCAATGGTTGTTTTGTTTTAAAATTCAGCATAAACCGTTATAATATATAATATCAATAGGAATTGTTCTTTGTTACCTATAATAAGAGGAGTAATTTTTTCACTTCATTCAGAAAGAGTCCCTTTCTTCTATAAAAAAGAAGATGGATGTTAAAGGGTTGATTCGGCGGTATGAAACCTTGTCTGAATAAAGTGGAGCCTGCGGCGGATGCCACGGATTTTTATCGTGCGAGCGCGAGGATTAATCCGGGCGTAAATTCGGCAGGTGAATTCAATTATATACAAACAATGCTTAGGTTGCAAAGTGTCCGGAAACGAAAGTAGGGGAAAAAATGGGCGTACCCATCGAAGGTGAACCAGTACAAATTCATAGCTTTAAACATAATGGGCATATTCATCGCGTTTGGGACGAAACCATGGTGTTAAAGGGAACACAAAATTTAGTAATTGGCGGAAATGACCGCACGGTTGTTACTGAATCAGATGGGAGAACGTGGGTAACGAGAGAACCGGCTATTACTTATTTCCATTCCCAACATTGGTTTAATATTATTGGAATGTTACGTGAAGATGGGATTTACTATTATTGTAATTTGAGTTCGCCATTTATTTATGATGGGGAAGCCATCAAATACATTGATTATGATTTAGACATTAAAGTATTTCCTGACATGACCTTTCATTTACTTGATGAAGATGAGTATGAACGGCATCGAATAGAAATGAATTATCCTGACGTGATTGATTCGATACTAAAAGCCAATGTTGATACCTTAATTCAATGGATTCGTCAGCGAAAAGGTCCTTTTGCAGCAGACTTTATTGATATTTGGTATGAAAGGTACTTAACTTATAGAAGTTAAATGTAGAGAGCAAGTTGTTTCCTTTAAAGAGGCTGTCTCAAAGGTAGAGGTGTCAGGCCGCTGTTAGGCAATATCTGTGTCTAATAAACGCTAGATATTGTAGACGCCAGATGCCTTATGGGACAGCTTCTTTTTATTTGTCGTAAGATCTTTTTAGATATACACTAATATTAGAAACTATGTTAGGTGGGGGGAAACTTGGATAGTATTAAACGTTATCTACATTTTGTTAAACCATACCGCCTCCAAATCATTGTAACCGTCATCATCGGGGTGATCAAATTTGCCATTCCCTTATTGATTCCCTTGTTGATCAAATACGTTTTGGATGACATTATCGACAACGATGCTTTAACTAAAAGCGATAAAATTGATGGATTGGTATGGATCATTTCTATTATGCTTTTTATTTTTGTGGTTTTGCGACCACCGATTGAATATTATCGTCAATATTATGCACAATGGACGTCAAGTAAAATTTTGTACGATATTCGTGATCGACTTTTCACCCATATTCAAAAGCTCAGCTTTAAATTTTACTCTAATACAAAAACAGGCGAAGTGATTTCGCGAGTCATTAATGATGTTGAGCAAACGAAGACCTTTGTTGTAACTGGCTTAATGAATGTCTGGCTTGATTTAGCAACGATCATTATTGCGATTGCGATTATGTTTACGATGGATGTTAAGTTAACTTTTGTCTCGCTTATTTTAATGCCATTTTATATCTTTTCTATTAAGTATTTTTTCGGTAATTTACGAAGTCTAACAAAAAAGCGTTCGCAAGCCTTAGCAGAGGTACAAAGTTATTTACATGAACGGGTTGCTGGAATGCCTGTGATTAAAAGTTTTGCGATTGAAGATTTTGAACAAACTAAGTTTGATGATGTGAATAAGAACTTTTTAACAAAAGCCATTGACCACACAAAATGGAATGCCAAATCCTTTGCGGTCGTCAACACGATTACGGATATAGCTCCGCTTCTAGTGATTGGTGTATCCGGTTATCTAGTATTGCAAGGCGACTTAACCGTTGGTGCAATGGTGGCATTCATTGCTTACATTGACCGCCTATATAATCCATTAAGACGATTGGTAAATTCCTCGACCACATTAACACAGTCCTTTGCCTCGATGGACCGTGTGTTCGAATTTATTGATGTAAAATACGATATTGAAGATAAACCAAATTCGATCGAATGTAAAGATGTGAAGGGTCATATTGTGTTTGACAATGTTGATTTTGCTTACAATGACGGGGACGAAGTTTTGAAAAATGTTAATTTAGATGTGAAAAAAGGGGAGAAAGTCGCGCTAGTCGGAATGAGCGGCGGTGGGAAGTCCTCTCTAGTTAGTTTAATACCAAGGTTCTATGACGTAACCAGTGGTAGAATTTTATTAGATGGAACTGATATTCGCCAATTTAAAGTTCGAACGTTACGAGATAAAATCGGGATGGTTCTCCAAGATAGTATTTTATTTAGTGAATCCGTAAAAGAAAACATACTACTCGGGAACCCAGCGGCAAGTGATGAGGAAGTAATCGCAGCCGCAAAAGCTGCGAATGCCCATGAGTTTATTTTGAATCTCCCTGAGGGCTATGACACGAAAGTGGGGGAGCGAGGTGTAAAGCTTTCTGGCGGACAAAAGCAAAGAATTGCAATTGCCCGAGTCGTTTTGAAAAATCCACCGATCCTTGTCCTTGATGAAGCCACATCTGCCCTAGACTTAGAAAGTGAACATTTAATCCAAGAGGCGCTTGATAAACTTGCAAAAGATCGGACAACCTTTATTGTCGCCCATCGGCTATCTACAATTACACATGCCGACCGCATCGTTCTAATCGAACATGGGGGGATTGTCGAAATGGGAAGCCATGAAGAATTAATGGCTTTAAAAGGCCATTACTATAAATTGTTTCAAGTGCAACAGCTTGAACATTAGAAAAAAGCAACTGGGGAAACTCTCAGTTGCCTTTTATTGTTCCTCCACTATTTCCATCTTACTTTCCTCTTTATGATAAGATTGAAAACTAGTAATCAGTACATCAAGATGTTCGATATATTCATCATAATCGACAATGGCTGAAATAATTTGCATGAGGTGATACTGGTTAAGTCCTTCTATTCCTTCCATTTGCGTTTGATAGGTTAAAAACAGTTCAAAGAGTTCTTTCCGGTTCAATCGAATATCCCCTTCTTCAAACTCGACATGGGGTCTGACTTTGCCAATCAATTTCAGCATCAAATGCTCGTGTTGATGGATCAAAAGGTCGAGCTGCTGTTGGATGATGTTTTGAAAATCACCAGGAAGGTGAGCAATTTCGTTTTCAAAACGGTGAAGTTTTTTAAGGATTTCCAGCGCTTTCTTTAAAGTGGAGATCATTTGTCGATAAATCACTAACTTCCTTGTTTTAACAATGGTTTCTTTTTTTAAGTAGTTCCTTTCCTCTTTATACATGATATATAACTGATCGCTTTTGATTAGCGTGTCTTTTAATTTTTCAATTTCATCTTTCAAAAACTTATGCTCTGAAGCCTTTCGGATGCTCAAGCGAATCCATTTCGTTATCTCGTTTGTCGTTTCTGATAATTGGTGATAAAGCTTTTGTTCATATTTAGGTGGAATAAAGACAAGGTTAACGATAAAGGCTGATAAAACCCCGAGCATAACCGTTAAAAAACGAATAACCGCAAATACGATAAAGCTATCACTCGGTGATTCCATGATGGCAACTAATGTCACCAAGGATAAGCCGATCGCATTTTCCAGTTTTAATTTTAGGTGCAAGGCTAGAACAATGATCGCAGCGAGTCCAATGATAAACACATCATTACCAAATAACAAGACGAAAATCGTTGCAATGAGGGCTCCGATCGTATTCCCTTGAATTTGCTCGACAATCGATAAATAAGACCGATAAATGGTTGGTTGAACTGCAAAAATGGCTGCAATTCCAGCAAAAACAGGTGATGGCAATCCGATGAATTGAGCTAGCAATAAAGATAAAACAATTGCAATTCCTGTTTTTAAAATGCGAGCTCCTAGTTTCATATCGGTTTTGATATCCTTTCTGAACATGATAAAGTTAAGTGCATTTTTCTTTACTTATTAAACCACTTTGTTTAGCGTAAAACAACAACGCTACATATTAGCAGGAAAATTATCGTATCATGGGTAAATGACAACAATAGAAGTGAGTTAAAATTGCGAGCTGATATTTATGAAAAAGTGTTGAAAGCGAGATAATGGGTGGTATTTGGAGCTAATACTAGCAAAAAAGAGTTGAAGTAGAGAAACTTGGTAGTATTCCAGTCAAATATACCTAAATAGTTAAGAAGAGAGGAAACCGTTAGTAATCCCTGTTTAAAAACACAAAAGGGAAGCTATCAAAGCTTCCCTTCCTACTATTATGCTCTCGCAAGCTCCTTAAACGCATGTTCAGCTGCGATAATCGTTGTTTCAATATCCTCTTCTGTATGAGCAATGGTTAAAAACCAGGCTTCATATTTCGAAGGGGCAAGGTTAATGCCTTGGTTTAGCATAAGTTTAAAGAACTTCGCAAACATTTCTCCATCCGTATTTTCAGCCTGTTCATAATTCTCGACCTTTTCATTTGTAAAATAAACGGTTAAAGCGCCTTTTAAGCGATTAACTGTAATTGGAACTCCATGTTTTGCAGCCCCTTGCAGAATCCCTTCTTCCAGTCGAGCGCCTAATCTATCTAAGTATTCATACGTTCCTTCTTGTTTTAAGACTTCAAGACAAGCAATTCCGGCTAACATCGAAGCCGGATTTCCAGCCATCGTTCCAGCTTGATAGGCAGGGCCAAGCGGGGCAACTTCTTCCATAATATCTTTTCTGCCGCCATAAGCGCCGATTGGCAGACCGCCGCCAATAATTTTTCCAAATGCCGTTAAATCAGGAGTCACGCCAAGTAAATCTTGAGCACCTCCGTACATAAAACGGAATGCGGTAATGACCTCATCGTAAATCACTAACGCGCCTGCAGCATGGGCAAGTTCATTTACTTTCTCAAGGAAACCTGGATGTGGTTCAACAATCCCAAAGTTACCTACAATTGGCTCAACCAATACAGCTGCCACTTCATTGCCCCACTTATCAAGCGCCTCTTTAAGCGGTTCAATCGTATTAAAAGGAACGGTGATGACTTCCTGAGCGATGCTCTTTGGAACGCCGGCAGAATCAGGTGTACCAAGTGTAGATGGGCCTGAGCCTGCTGCCACAAGAACAAGATCGGAGTGACCGTGATAACACCCTGCAAATTTGATAATTTTATCCCTTCCAGTATAGGCACGTGCAACCCGAATCGTCGTCATGACAGCCTCAGTCCCTGAATTGACAAAACGCACCTTATCTAAAGCGGGCATGGCTTCTTTTAACATTTTCGCAAACTTCACTTCATGTTCTGTAGGAGTGCCAAATAAAACACCGGTTTCTGCTGCTTTTTTGATGGCATCAACAATATGAGGATGATTAAACCCTGTAATAATCGGTCCATATGCAGACAAATAATCGATGTATTTATTTCCGTCCACATCATAGAAATAAGCACCATCTCCACGTGCCATCACAACCGGAGAACCACCACCGACCGCTTTATAAGAACGTGATGGACTATTTACTCCACCAACGATATGTTCCAATGCTTCATTATGTATTACTTCTGAATTTGTAAACTTCATTCTAAACAACCTCCTCATTTTTCATTTTACCATTAAAAGTATGAAAGGTTGCCTATTAAAATGCGAACGGAGAATCTTATTCTATGATTGTCCCAGTTTCGGGTGGTTGATTTTAGGATGGGTGCATATAGATAGAATATCGAAATACCAATAAATTAAAACGCCAACAAACCATTCTTAATGGAGGTCTTAATCCAGAGGGCAGCAGCCTATGGGAGTTTATTTATCCGTTTTTTTAAAAAACTTTGTGTTTACGCTTTTCGAGAGAAGAGGGGAACCTTTATGTTATATATTACTATTTTTGCTTTTACACTTTACTGCATTGTTATGAGTATCAGAACCATTTTCATCCCAAATGCGATAAAGGGGAAGCTTGTGTCTGTGGAAAACTTTCTATATTTAGCTTTTGTATATATTACCATTCTAATTGGGTTTGGACTGATCTACATTTTACTTGAAACAAAGGGCTATGAAGTGATGGTCGAGGCCTATCCATTGCCAACTGAAAGCTTTTTTGAGCGATTAGAAACCTATATTTATTTTAGTGCAGTTACCCTGTTTTCAGTTGGATATGGCGACATTGCACCTATTGGAGTGGGGAGAATGATCGCCATGATTGAAGCGTTAATTGGTTATACGATTCCAGCAGCGTTTGTTGCCAAGGCCTTTATAGAGAATGAACGTGAGTGAAGTACATTTGGTTTAATGCCTTTGTATTGTGTTTAAGGGGAGAATAAGATAATCTGAAAGGAGACAAGACTACTTGAGGAGGAATGGAATATGTCAACACTTACAGGCCAAACGGCACCTGATATCACATTACCAGCAAGCAACGGAGAAAGTGTGAAACTTTCTGATTTTAAAGGAAAAAATGTAGTTCTATATTTTTATCCAAAAGATATGACACCAGGTTGTACAACGCAGGCATGTGATTTTCGTGATCGACATAATGATTTTTCTGACTTAAATACAGTAATCATCGGTGTTAGCCCGGATCCCATTTCAAAGCATGAGAAATTTATCGAGAAACATCAATTGCCATTTTTGCTATTAGCAGATGAGGAAAAAGAATTAGCGAATGCCTTTGATGTGTGGAAATTAAAGAAAAACTTTGGCAAGGAATATATGGGAATTGAACGGAGTACGTTTATCTTGGATAAAGAGGGCAAGATCGTAAAAGAATGGCGAAAAGTTAGGGTAAAGAACCATATGGATGAAGTATATCAATTCATTCAAGAAAATTTAGTTCAATAATTAGTAAGAATTAAACCTTTTTGTATGAAAAGAGCCATGATACAATGTAGCTGAGTATAGTGGCTCTTTTCTTTGTGCCAACGCCTTTTTTATTGTCTGCTTATTAAATCTTTTGTATGGTGATAACATGAGTGAAAGAAATATTTATATCCTCTTAACAGATACAGGAACATGGTTTTCGCGAATGATTAAGATATATACAAAGGCTCCTTACAATCATGCATCTATTTCTCTAGATGAAAAGTTAGAAGAGATGTATAGCTTTGGCCGAAAAGTTTACTATAACCCATTATCTGCAGGTTTTGTTAAAGAAGGCGTAAATCATGGGGTGTTTTTCTATAAGAAGGATACGAAATGCACGGTTTACAAGCTGGTAGTGAGTGAAACGCAGTATGAAAGGCTGACAAATAATATAGGCCGGTTTAATAGTTTAAAAGATCAATATCGATACAATTTACTTGGGATTATGGCAATCGTAGTGAATAAAAGACTCATTAGAAAAAATGCCTTTACATGCTCGCAATTTGTTGCATCCATGCTAGTAACGAGTGGAATTCATCATTTTGAAAAATATGTTGAATTAGTTACTCCTGAGGATATTACAAAAATAACCCGACTTGAATTAGTTTATGAAGGAAAACTTCGGGATTATTCCTTAGATAAAAATAATGTTTACAAATCACCTTTATTTGATTATAAGCAATACAATGCAAACGTTTAATACTATTCAACGAGGCGAAGTTTAAAATTTATTGAAATTATATGATTATTTTTAAAAAAAGAGTGACATCTGTCCATTCCAATTATCCTGTTTAGAATATGTTATATTAGGGCATACCTCCTCAGAATACATGAACAGGCTGTTAATACAGTCTGTTTTTTTTGTCTTAAAGGCTCTATTCCTGTTGGGAATAAAACTTGTTCAATAATGGGAAGTTATTTACAGAAAAAAAGAAAATGACAATTCGTAAAATAATCGGTATTATATATAGGATTTTGATTAACTTTCATTCAGCCGGTAGAGCAATCTTGATTTCGATTTATCTGTGGTAAAAAGGCAATGAAATACATAAACTATGTTGTGAAGGTAGATATATTGACAATATTATAAAATCAATGTAAACTAATTATAACAATTCTAAATAAATAATACTTATCGAATGATGTGAAGAAGGAAAGAGGTGTATGACGGTGGATCAAAATCTTTTAAAAGATGCCCTTGAAACATTAAAAGAAACAAAAGTACGGATCACTCCACAACGTCATGCGATACTCGAATATTTAATAAACTCAATGTCACACCCAACAGCAGATGATATATATAAGGCATTAGAAGGAAAATTTCCCAACATGAGTGTTGCAACAGTTTATAATAATTTAAGAGTATTTCGTGAGGTTGGGCTTGTTAAAGAATTGACATATGGTGATTCATCAAGTCGGTTTGATTTTGTTACGACACAGCATTACCATGTAATTTGTGAAGGTTGCGGAAAAATTGTAGACTTCCATTATCCAGGTTTGGATGAAGTAGAGCAGTTGGCAAGTCATGTAACTGGATTTAAAATTAGTCATCACCGTATGGAAGTATATGGATCGTGTCCAGAATGTACAAAAAAAGAAGTTCATTAAAAACCGATAGCGATAAGGCTATCGGTTTTTTCGTGTTACCTTTAATTAAGTAACGGTCTTTTTCTGATTATATTTTTCGTCAAATTCTTTTCCTTCTAGATTAGGATCAAGTGTGAGTGGTTCATTGCAATGCATGCATATATCAACACGGCCGAGAATTTTTGTTTGTTTTTCACAGCTGGGACATGATACTCGAACCGCTTTCGTCGAGAGCATTCCAATCCAGAAATAAACCACTGTACTGGCAACAATAAACAGTAAACCGAGTAACATAAAAATGGTCATAGCTATAGGTGAATTCCTGAAAAATATGCCGAAATACATCACGAAGAAACCGGCAAAAATTAAGCTTAGTGCAAATGTGCGGATCTTATTGATTTTGCTTGAATATTTTTTAGCCATCGTCACTCCCCCTAATGCAAACTATATACTATATATTCTAAAAAATAAATCAATTTGTCTGTTAATAAAGGCAATATTAACTGAATTTTTAATTCCCTTTAAAGGAGAAGGAATTTATTATTTTATCGTCGAAAATAGTAGACTAGAGAACAGCTAGATATAGGTATCCTAGCTAAGCAATAAGTTAGTGTATATAGGGGGCTGTATAGTGGAAGATATACTTCGACCGATCTATCAGGAGTGGGCAAGTCAGGTAAACACGTTAGGAGTTTTATTAATTAAAAAAAATGATCAATTCGCCTCGCTTTCTGACACATCCGACGCTATATTACTTATCGTCGTAAAAGAAGCTGAGTATCCGGTTACTGTTAAACATTACACCTATCAAGAGAAGAATGCAGCACTACATACCATTACGAAATTACAATTAAATGAATGGTTACGATCTGGGACGAATCGAAAACTGATCCAATGGCTTGTTAAAGGGAAAGTTTTATTTGATCGAAATGAGTTTATGAGTGATTTAAAAAACACTTTAATGGAATATCCTGCTAATGATCGGAAATTTAAAATGGGTATTGAGTTTAGCAAACTTATTTGCTGCTATATGGATGGAAAAATTTATTTCGAAGATCAACAATATTTAGATGCTTATAGTCATATTGTTCGTTCTTTGCATCATTTAGGTCGATTGTCTTTAATAGATAAAGGCTTGCATCCGGAAATGACGGTATGGAGCCAGGTAAAGCATATCGAGCCCGAAGTTTATCAATTGTATAATGAATTAGTAAATAGTGAGGAAGAACTCGGAAAGCGGCTTGAGCTATTATTCTTAGCTAGTGATTTTCTGATTCATTCTAGGGTCGAAGAAGGAACAAGTTATTTATTTGATGTTTTAAAACGTAAAGACATGTGGACAATTGATGAAGTATTAAAGCATCCTTCCTTAAAATTATATGAGGCTTATTTTGAAACACTTTTTGAATATTTAATTGAAAAACATTATATTGAAGTGGTTCATATAGAGACACAAGAACAAGGGATCTATCAGCGTCATTATAAATTGGCCGAAAAGTTATTGCAGAAAAATAATTAAAAACATTGACCTTTACTAGGTTTCTTGATATATTAATATTTGTCGCTGCGAAACACAGGTTTCGCAGCGACATAAAGGTTTATTTAAAGTAGTGTTGACATACATTATTATATATGATAAATTAATAAAGTCGCTTATAAAAAAAGTTAGATAATTCACGTTTTTTCGTTTTAGGAGTATAATTAAATCATATCTCTTGAAAAAAATATAATGAAATATGTCTTTAAAATTATTATTCCGCAGTAGCTCAGTGGTAGAGCAATCGGCTGTTAACCGATCGGTCGTAGGTTCGAATCCTACCTGCGGAGCCATCAGGAGAGCTGTCCGAGTGGCCGAAGGAGCACGATTGGAAATCGTGTAGGCGGGCAACCGTCTCAAGGGTTCAAATCCCTTGCTCTCCGCCATATACTTAATCTGGCCCGTTGGTCAAGCGGTTAAGACACCGCCCTTTCACGGCGGTAACACGGGTTCGAATCCCGTACGGGTCACCATTATAAAAAGAAGGCCTGCTAAGTAAGCGACGTCTTGTCGCAAGGCATGCACTTGTACATCTTGTACGTCGGAGGATTAGCTCAGCTGGGAGAGCATCTGCCTTACAAGCAGAGGGTCGGCGGTTCGAGCCCGTCATCCTCCACCATTAAAATTTTCGTTAGCGAAAAATATCATCTTTTATTATCGCGGGGTGGAGCAACAAAGCGTTCCTTCATTGAATATACTGCGAGTTGTACCGATCGAGTTGCTTCTTGAATAAGGCTTCTGAGATCGGGACAGTTACTCTATAAGGGCATTGTAAATGTCACTTTAAATATTATTGTCGCGGGGTGGAGCAGTCCGGTAGCTCGTCGGGCTCATAACCCGAAGGTCGCAGGTTCAAATCCTGTCCCCGCAATTTGGTCCGGTAGTTCAGTTGGTTAGAATGCCTGCCTGTCACGCAGGAGGTCGCGGGTTCGAGTCCCGTCCGGACCGCCATTTTTAATAATTAATATATGTGGCTCAGTAGCTCAGTCGGTAGAGCAATGGACTGAAAATCCATGTGTCGGCGGTTCGATTCCGTCCTGAGCCACCTTCTTTTTTGGAGGGGTAGCGAAGTGGCTAAACGCGGCGGACTGTAAATCCGCTCCTTCGGGTTCGGCGGTTCGAATCCGTCCCCCTCCACCATTTTCTTTAGGGGTATAGTTTAACGGTAGAACAGAGGTCTCCAAAACCTCCAGTGTGGGTTCGATTCCTACTACCCCTGTCACACTCTATGGCGGTTGTGGCGAAGTGGTTAACGCATCGGATTGTGGTTCCGACATTCGTGGGTTCAATTCCCATCAGCCGCCCCATTCACAAATCTTAAACAATAGCATATATTATTAGTGGGCTATAGCCAAGTGGTAAGGCAACGGACTTTGACTCCGTCATTCGTAGGTTCGAATCCTGCTAGCCCAGCCATATAGATAATTTAATTTCAATACTCTGCATAATTTACTTAAACTCTCATATAAATTTAGTATATAGAAAAATATAACGATACCAAGTCCTACTGCGGAAGTAGTTCAGTGGTAGAAGATTGACCGACTCGAAGAGTCTCAATCTGCAATAAAAGCGGAGGCTTTTGGCGCACACGACCTCAGAATAACTTCAGAAAATAATTACTAATTCCCCCTGCGGAAGTAGTTCAGTGGTAGAACACCACCTTGCCAAGGTGGGGGTCGCGGGTTCGAATCCCGTCTTCCGCTCCATTAATTTATACGGCGGCATAGCCAAGTGGTAAGGCCAAGGTCTGCAAAACCTTTATTCACCGGTTCAAATCCGGTTGCCGCCTCCATAATGATTTTTATTTTTTTACATATAGATGTGCCGGGGTGGCGGAACTGGCAGACGCACAGGACTTAAAATCCTGCGGTAGGTGACTACCGTACCGGTTCGATTCCGGTTCTCGGCATCATATAATTAAGCGGATATGCCGGTGTGGCGGAATTGGCAGACGCGCACGACTCAAAATCGTGTTCCTCACGGAGTGTCGGTTCGATCCCGACCACCGGTACTATAAAAAAACACTCACAAATTATTTTGTGAGTGTTTTTTTATGTGGGTGTTCCAACATGGTGAACTTCAGAGCCATAGAGACATGAGAGGTTGGGAGTTAATCACTCCGACCTCTCACCCTTTTATCTCAAATTCACAATCTCCAAAAAACAAACATGTTCAAGTTCAACATCTACTTGCCCGTTTTGGGTCTCCATTTGCAGTTTTCCTTCTTCCACCTTGGTTAATACTCCAGATCGTAACGATGGATGCTCACTCGTTTTTACGTTAATATCTTTACCTAAGTAAAGATGCAGCATTTTATAGAGTGGGAGACCAAAAAATAAATTTACTAATTCAGGCTTTTTCGCTACAAATTCTCCGAAGTTTAGGGTCAGCTCTCTTCTAGTTGAACAGTCAGCATGGAGAAAATGGGGTTCGTGCATTCTAATATGTTCACATTCTTCACTTAAGATCGATAGGAGCTTATCAAACAAAATAAATACAAAACTTCCAGTTTGGTTAATTTGTATGAAGTTGCTCCCAGCCGTTGCTAGTATTCCGTCTTTCAGTAAAAGCTGAGTTTTGGATTTCTCACCATTGTTAAATTTAGCGTGTGTATCATCTGATTCGATTGGTCCACATCTTACTTTGGCTTTTACATGTGCCCCTTTAAGCTTAAGAAAGTGTAACTGGAGTTGACGTCTATTATTTGGATCGCTATCTGTACCTAGTGATAGGAGCAGATGGTTGGCTGCTTCAATCCAATGTTGTAAATGTTCCAGTTGCTCTTGGTTTAGCCGGCTGTTTGGCGATGTGTAGCGTGGTGTCGAAATAGACTCTTGACATTTAAAGGGAGAGCAGAAATAATTGTCTGTACAATGCGCGCAAGAATGTCTATGGCCCCCCTTTTTTGCAGTATTTTTATGCTTTTTTTTCGTATAGGTATATCTTTTTTTGTTCTTTTTACTCATTCGGATCCCCTCCATTCACATGAAAGGTTGAATGGGATTTTAGAGGAGCGATTAAGTGGTTACTTTTTTCAAGAACCCTCATAATTCCCCACATCCCTAATTCGATATCCCAGCGAATATTTCCAGACCGGTACATATAGTCACCCGGTTTGTTAAATAGGCTGCCCGCACCATGGATTAAGAAGAAATCATCATTACTGCCTGAAATATTTTGACCTTTAACCGATATTAGGGAAGAATTGATATCATTTTGACTCCGCATCCATCGATGTCCATGGAGGGCAAATGCATGGGCTCTTGGTTTGTCAGCAGGTGTTATAAATCTTATGGTTACAGGGTCACCAGCATGTGCTAAAAAGATTGGAGTGCTTGGGTCTCCATGTTTAATTGAACTAAATACAGAATAAACTTCCTCAATATTGTCAATCCGATGGCTGAATCGTTCATTCCGATAGTTAAAGGCTCTAGACCCTTGTTCCTCAGGATCAGGTAATCCATCCTCATCCATACTTGAAAAGAGAGGTCGAGGATCAATGATGAGTTTGCCATCCTTATCGAGCAGCCTTATTCCGTCATGCATCATTAAGGCAAATTCTCTAAACTCTGGTAAAATCGGATTGGAGATAATGATCTGGTTCCCAGCTATTTTTAAAGGATCTCTGTTTAGTGTATTTAAATATTTAGATCCTCGGGGTTCAGAGATTAATAGACCAAAAGCTCCATGATGACGATGATTTCGAATATCAGCCATATCCCAAAGGTTTGCAGATCCGAAGTCCTGATCGATATACCAGCGATAAGTTATGCTCTCACCGGGTCCCACCGTTTGATCAAGGTTGAATCCAACTGTTGCCCCGTCAGAGTATCTAACATCGTAAGCTGCTAATTGAGTATGAAGTGAAATTCGCTTTGATGGTGGGAATGGTGCATCAACAGGTACGAAAGGATAACCATGTTCTTTATCGTGATAGAAGTGCCCTGTTAATCTATTGGTTAAAGTGATTTCTACATAATCCCCATGGTTAGCACGAATGATCAAAGGCTCGGGGTTTAATTTTCCAGATATAATATCAGCTACGTCTTTTTTATGGGCAAATACAATGCCATAAGGATCATGATCCTTGTATTTGTTATAAAAAATTTTCCCATCAAGGGCCACAATATCAAATTTTTGAACCTTTCCATGATGTGGGAGAATGATATCCGGTACCTTCGCCATTGGTGGTTTCTTTCCAGTTGGTTTCGGTAAGGGTTCTTTTCTTTTTTCAGGTGGCTGTCGATCTAATAATGGAATTAAATGTTTTACTCTTTTTTCATAACTGCGAAGGATTCCCCAATTGCCAAGCCAAATATCATCGACAGTACCAAAATGATAGAGCATATCAAAATCACCTTCACCCTCAATGTCAAATTCAAAGGTAAAGGATTCTGCAATCGCGATATGTTGATGTTGATCGATTTCTGAATCTAAATCCGGACGTTCCCGACGCCAACGTTGTCGGTGCAAGTTAAAGCTGTGTGAATCTTCATGTGCCCCTTGGAGCAGGCGGATTCGAACAGGATCGCCATTATAAGTTTCTAAAAGTGGTGTAACGGGATCTCCATGTATCCATGAGCTGAATACATAGGCAGGATCATGGTCAGGTTCTTTTAAACGGTATTGAATGGGTTCATTTCGGTAATTAATTCCAATAACACCTGGGTCATCATGGGATCCTGGAAATGGTGGTGGATTTAACGGACAGCCATCTTTATCAAACAACAAGGCAAAGTCATGAACAAATAAAGTAAATTCACGGTAATCTGGTATTAATGGATTAACGATTGTAGCTTGAGTACCAGATTTTAATTTTTTGCCTGTTCGAGAATCTAAGAACTCAGACCCCCTCGGTTGAATATTGATACTGGCAAACACACCATGCTGCTGATGTTCATTGGCAAATAAATGATCATGCCAAAAGGTGGCTTTTAATTCAACGTCTGCAAACCATTGGTATTGAATCGTTTCACCTGGAAGGACGCTTGCATCATAATTCCAGCCTACATTTGAACCGTCTGAGACAAGTGGATCAAATTTAACAAAGTGTACATGCATGCCTGCTTCATAAGTTCGGTTAACTAATTGAAAAGCATTTCCTCCAATGGTCTCAGGTAACTTATTGGTAAATTTAAAGCGGATGACTTCTCCTGCATTCGCACGGAGTACAAGGGGCTCAGGCTTTTTCCTGCCTGAACATACAGCTTCTTCATCCTCAGCCAATACATATAGACGTCCTTCTGGATCATGCCACCCATGCTCGTTATAGACAATGGGCATTTGGATAAGGACAACATGAAATTCCCGTTCCGGAGTCACGCCAGGAGTTGCAGGATTAACAAACACAGCACCAGGTCGTGCATTTGGCGCAAAATGATTTCTTTCAATTTCTGTGGCTTCTCTACCGCCAATAATTGCCAAAGGTGGACGGGGTGCCTTTTTGCCAGGAATTCCGGGAATAAAGTTAGGATAACCTGGACGCTCAAGTGTTGGTTTTGGCGGCAATGGTCTTCCAGGCAAAGGTTTCAGTGCCTTAATTTGAACCCCATTTGGGTAACATTGGCTTCCATCCTGGAGGGTATCAAAATTCCGTTGGATTCCCCACATCCCTTCATGAAAATGTGGATAAAGGTGACAGTGAATAACAGAATCACCGAAGGCCCCTTGTAAACTTCCTGCACCATAAGCGGGAGTAACTGTAAATTGGGTTTGTGGAGAAATGGCCTGCACATCAAGAATTTCAGAATCTTGGTCCGTAGGCTCAAACAGCCATTGATGAACATGGTAATGGAACGAGTGGGTCTCTTTAACCCCTGCATTAATCAGGCGAATTTTAATGGGATCTCCTACATAGGTGCGTAAAATAGGTGTGTCTGGATCCCCAAAAACCCATGAGTCGTGATGAACTTCTTCTCCTGCGCAGTCAGGGCATACAACTCCTTCGTGGATAAGCTTCATTCTGTTTCGCATGGGGTCCGCACGATAATTGATAAGATGGGTTGCTTCTGGTTGGAGAGTATGAGGATTAATAGGGGGGTTCCCAGTTAAATCATCAACTTCCATTTCATCATGGAAAAACCAACCAAATTCTCTAAAAGACGGAAGCAATGGGTTGTGAATATCCGCGAAATTTCCACTATTTATTGGTTTGCCGGTTATAGGATCTGTCCACCAGGATCCTCTTGGTTCAACAAATAAGGCACCAAAGAGTCCATGTACATGTGATCCTGCTTCACTTGATAACGTATTTCCCATATCTGAAAAGAAGTGAATCCCTTCATGATCTACATGCCATTTGTACATGATTGTTTTACCAGGTTGTACAGTTGTGTTCGGATTATATCCTACAAAAGCACCGTCCGAACGAAGAACATCGTATTCAGCATCTTGAATATGCATCGATGTTGGAAAACGTAATTGATTTTCAAATAAGACTTCAATCGTATCTCCCACATTTGCCCGAATAACTAATGGTTCCACTAAATCGACAGGTGTATAGGGATTGAGTTCTACCTTTCTTTTAATCATGCTTTCATTTTCTTTTAATACATAAATCATTCCATTAGGATCGTGATCGCCAAATCGGTTTACAACAATCCTGATGGGAATAGCAACAATATGAAATCTTCTAATCATATTTACCATCCCTTATGTCTGGAATTGGTTTACCATCTCGTTCAATATAAAAAACTTCAATTTCATCGATATGAATACGAAAAGTTTCGCCATCTAATTCGTTAATATTGGTTACTTCACCTTCAATGACAAGATAGTCACTTTCAACTTTTTTAATTTTTCCAATGACTAAAAAGGGATAAGGAGCAATTAAAATCAGTGCTCTATTTTTTTTGTTCTGTTGAAAAGTTTGACTTACTACAGCCCTGCGAATCGCATGAATATTTGTTCCTTCCATTCCAAACTGTTCGGCTAAAGCTTTCATCTCAGAAGAGTTCATTGTCTCACCCTCACCTTACCTATATTTTTGAAGCTTAATCAAATCACCCTGTTGAATTTGTGTATGAATTTTTATCATATTTCAGCCGCAACATCCTGATATCTAGCCTGACTAGAATATCCTATAGTCGTTGAGCATGCTTGATAAAAATCCTTTTAAACAATTGGGATCCTTCGTTTAGGATCAAATTCAGTAAAAATTGAAATTTGTTCAATTGGAAAACTAAGTGGGGTTGGAAAGTGAAAAAATTGCGCATTATGCATTTTAATAATGACTGGATTTAACGTAATATATCCATTGGTTACCTCTGAAACAGTCCCGGTAAAAATAGGCCGAAATGTTTGACCAAGTATATTTAATTGTTTACTTTTAGTCACAAGTAAAATTTCTCTCCCAAGCATATCTTTAAACAATTGGTTTTCAGGTAAAATTGCTTCATCCATTTTATAGTCCTCCTTCTCAAAACAAAACCTTCATCAATGTATTGTATTAATTTTCAATAAAAGTGTTAGTCATCTGCACATTTTTTAAAAAATAGGGAGAAGGTCTTTTTTGGTGTTATTAAAGGAGGGTAATTTAGCAGCAACAAAAAAAGTGAGAATTTCTTCTCACTTTAAACAAGCGCCTTATTTATCTTCATCGTCGTATTTGCAATCTTCTTCTACTGTAATATGACTAATTTTATCTTTTAAAATCGTGATAATCTGATCGTTATGGTTTTTAATTTCGATAAAATCAATTCCTACATTATATATTTTCCCTTTTTCCTGATGTGTATGGGTGCCTATCGTTGTATGAATAACCAACTCACAATCACTCATTGTTAATAATTTATAATTTAAATGATCCTTCAACCCTGCAAGATTTAAACGGTGATTATTATGATCATGATCATCGCTGCAATCATGACAAGGCGCTTCATAAGGAATGCAATGCCCTTCAACCTTAAATTCTCCATTCACATTTCTGCGCTTAAATTTATATTTTTTCGAATGCAAAATAATCCCCCCTTATCAAAAAAACAATTTATATACTATATGCAGTTTGTCTTTTTTTGAAACAAGAGGAGGGATGTTGCCTTCAATTCTTTCTATATCCCTTTTTTGATTCTCTTTCATGATATTGAAATTTAACACTAGTTCACCCGTTTCATCTTAGCTGGTTATTTCTATCATTTTTTGAGTGTAATTTTATGATTTTGTTTATTTTAATCAATGGTTTTTAAGAAAAATCAGATGTTTCATCATCCAAGATTATAGGTATAATGGAGGTGGTGATTATGATGAGGAAAAATAAATTTTTAAAAATAAAAGAAGATCTTGCTGAAAAAATTAGAAACCGTCATTTTCAAGAGGGTGATTTGTTACCTTCAGAAAATGAATTAGTAGATATGTATTCAGCTTCAAGGGAAACGATCCGTAAAGCATTGAACATGCTGTCTGAGGATGGATATATTCATAAAGTGCAAGGGAAAGG
Source organism: Niallia sp. XMNu-256 (assembly GCF_036670015.1). Lineage (NCBI taxonomy): Bacteria > Bacillati > Bacillota > Bacilli > Caryophanales > Bacillaceae > Niallia > Niallia sp. XMNu-256. The sequence goes on along the minus strand of NZ_CP137636.1, from coordinate 3,447,550 downwards.
TTCAATTGTACTAGATGTATCAAAATTTGATTTTCCAATTTCAGGGTTGGTGAGCTTTAAAGAGTTAGCCCAAAAAATGGGTGGCAGGACAAAAACCCCATGTAGTAGAATTTGTGAAAAAAACAGTTTCTCCGGATCTGGGGAAAAAGTTAAAGTTGGACGAAGCAGAAAGGATATGGCAAGTGTTTCGTGTTCGAGAGATTGATGGAGAAAAGATCATCCTTGATAAAGATACACTTATTGAAAAATATGCCCCTTCATTAACAAAAGAGATTTGCCAAGACTCGATTTATGAATATATCGAGGAAGTCGTAGGACTAACAATTTCGTTTGCTAAAAAGGAAATTACTATAGAAGAACCTACTGAAGAGGATCGACGCTATCTAGACCTAGACGGGTTTCACAGTATCGTGGTGGTCAAAAACTATGTCTACTTAGATGATGCAAGCTTGTTCCAATATACAGAATCTCGCCATCGTCCAGACAAATTTCGATTCGTTGACTTTGCGCGCCGAAAATAAGGAGAAAAAGGAATAATTCTAACCGCATTTTAAGGCTATAAACGACTCGTTTATAGCCTTAAATCATATGTGTTGTCTAATCATTAGTATAAAACATACTAAAAAAATGTGTAATTTAATAAAAAGTTAGCAGTTTTCAGTGTATATTCTGAAAATTATAAATAGTAAACTGTATACAGTGAAAGAAATTCCAGTCATTCTAATAGAACAAGGAGTTGTAGAACATGTCAATTATGCGAATCGGTAGAGCTGAATTAAGAGTACTAGATCTTGAGGAAGCAGTTAAATATTATACAAATATTATTGGATTAGATGTAGTGGGTAGAAGTGAAGGCAGGGTATATTTAAAGGCTTGGGATGAGTTTGATCACCATAGCCTTGTGTTACAAGAGGCAGACTCACCAGGACTTGACCATTTTGGTTTAAAAGTACAAAACGATGATGATCTTGCCTATTACGAGAAAAAGGTCGAACAGTTCGGTTGTACGGTTGAACGAATAACAAAGGGAACCCGAATTGCTGAAGGAGAAGCACTTCGTGTTACACTCCCAACAGGACATAAAATGGAACTTTACCATGAAATTGAATTTCTAGGTAAAGAAACAGGTACATTCAATCCTCACCCTTGGCCTGAAGAACAAAGAGGGATCGCTCCGCATCGTTTAGATCATGTTCTTTTAACGGGGAATGATTTGAAAACGGTTACGCGCTTCTTCCTCGAAGCACTTGGCATGTTCCAAAGTGAAAGAATCGAGACGATGGATGGGGAAGATATAGTTGGAAGCTTTATGCATGCCCAGAATGGAAAGGCTCATGATCTTGCCTTCATTAAAGGGCCAGATGCGAAATTACACCATGCAGCCTTTAAGGTTGAGAGTTGGTACGATGTGTTAAAAGCGGCTGACCGTTTGGCTAGATTTGATGTGCCGATTGAAGTAACACCAACTCGTCATGCGATTACAAGAGCAGAAACAACTTACTTCTTTGATCCATCTGGAAACCGTAACGAAGCGTACTCTGGAGGCTATATCACATATCCAGACTTCCCTACGATTACTTGGACTGAAGATAAAATCGCACAAGGTATCTTCTACCATAGAAAAGAAATGGTGGAATCCTTTGGAAGAGCACTTACTTAATAGTTTAATAGTTTGAAAAGTAGCTGTATATCAATTTATAAAACGATTACTCATATCAGTTTTAATCATAACTTTACGAGGAGTATGACCCTGTATATGAAATCTTGTGAAGCCCTATATATCCATTAATTAGAGGAGGAATGTTGAATGACAACTGTAAGCGAATTAACACAAAAAAAGGTAGATATGGAGCACTGGTTAGCGGTAGCGGAAAAAATCGGTAAAGTTGCGGAGGCAGAGGCACTGGAAGCGGATAAAAATGGTCGTTTCTCACCAAAGGTTGCGGAGGCAATTGTAGAAGGTGGGATTAATAAATTAATGCGTCCGGAACAATATGGCGGTACATTTATTGGTGTCGAACCATTTACTAAAATTGTGAGAAAGGTTGCAAGTCGTAGTGTGGCTGCAGCATGGTTAACAAACTTTTTTGCGATACATGATATATGGCCAGGTTATCTCCCTCCAAAAGGGAGAGAAGAAGTTCTTGGTAAACATGAATTGATTGCGGATGTTTTTGCGCCAATTGGACGTATGGAAAAGGACGGAGACGGGTACCGTTTATACGGTGAATGGAACTTTGCAAGCGGTGTTCTATGGAGTGAATGGATTGGTCTAGGAGCAATGGCTGATCTAGGAGAAGGAACTGAGTATGTTATGCCTGTATTAAGGGTTTCAGATCCTAATCTTAAATTGGTTGAAAACTGGGATACATTAGGGATGAGAGCGACGGGAAGTAATGGAGTTCATGTAGATGGTGCATATATCCCTGAACATCTAATCCTGCGTGGTAAAGATATTTTTGGCCAGGGAAAACCGGCGGGTGGACAGTATGATCCACAAGACCCTATTTACCGTATGCCATTTATGCAGATGTTCTTAGCGGCATTCCCTGCTACATCATTAGGCATTATGGATCGTCTAATTGAGATTTTCCAAGAACGTACCGAAAAACGCGTTCGCGTATTTAATGGAGGGAAGAACGAGAAAAACGGTTCTGGTAGTCAGCGTGTGCTAGCTGAGATGAAGATTCAGCGTCAACAGGTAGAGGGGTTAATGAGTCGTTATCTTGAAGTTCTTCAACAATTCCAAGAAGAAGGAAAAACAGTCGCAAGTGAGGAAGAACGCATGGAACTGTTTGCGATTCGATCACAAGCTTCGAAAATGGCAGCAGAAATGGCATTGAAAACCATTCTAACACTAGGTGGAACATCGATTTTCAAAGGAGATCCAGTTGAGTTATTTGTAAGGGATGTCATCGCATTTGCTTCCCATCCAACGCAGCTTTGGGAAGATGCAATGGGTTCATACGGAAGCGTGCAATTTGGCGGACCTGCACATCCAACTTGGTAAAACTTTAATTCATGATTGCGATTTTGACCCCAGACATATGGGCCAAACAATTAACAAATAGAAATAACTGAGGAAGGAAAGAGGGTTTTGGTCTAAAAATATAGAATGTTTAAATAGAACATACCTTTCTGCTATATTTTTTACCAAAATTCCTTTCCATTTTTCAGTAAATAGGGAGGGAATACGATGTTTACAATAAAGATTACCGATCAATCTGATGTTCAATGGAACAGCAATGATATTGAAAGTGTACTTGATGGAGCGCGAAGGAACGGGGTGAATATCCCATACGCCTGTAAAGGAGGCGGCTGCGGGATGTGTAAAGTTAAGGTAGAAAAAGGTGAGTTTGAACGTGGCCGTTGTTCAGTCGCTGTCCTGCCTAACGAAGAAAGAGAGCAGGGGTTTATCCTTGCTTGTAAAACATATCCAAAAGGCAATTTAGAAATTCTATTAGATACGTCTAAGGAATTAATTGGGTAAAAAAATTCTAGCCCTAAGACCCTACAGCTCAGAGTACATTTAGTTCAACAACGGGGTGGGAAAATGAAGGCTGATGAATTGAAACTAGAACTATTTTATAAAAAATTAAGTCCGTCTAATCAAAAGGAACCCCAAGAGAGAATGGTATCAATCCCAGCAGCTTCAGTCGGATTGCTCCGGCATGAGCTTCTTGAAACCATTGGTTTGGAACGAACAAAAGGTTTCCTTCTAAGATATGGGTGGCATACAGGGGTCTATGACGCCGAAAAGGTGAAGGAGTTAACGTGGGATGATCGACATGAGATGTTGCTAGCGGGTCCTAAAATGCATACATCCCATGGATATATTGAAGAAGCCATAAGTGGCAGAGTGGAGGCGGACTTTCATAAAGGAACGCTTTATCATGATGCGATTTGGAAAAATTCCTACGAAGCCGAAGAGCATATTAAGCGATATGGCTTTAGTGATGAGCCGGTTTGCCATACATTAATTGGTTATGCAAGTGGATATTTGTCCAATATTCTAGGGAAAAAAGTAATTGCCATTGAAAAAAAGTGTAAAGCAATGGGCCATGATCATTGTCAAGTCATTTGCCAAACGGTAGATGAATGGGCCGGAGCCATTGACCACGAATTAAAATTTTATGAAGAAAATTCGATTATTAATGAATTAAATGAAACGTTTAAAAAGCTAAAAGTTGAACGGGACAATTTAAGTAAAGCATACGACGTTCAGCAAAAACTCGTGGACGTATTGTTAAAAGAGAATGATCTGCACGGGATTGCAAAAGCACTTAATCAGCATACCGGTTTACCCGTTCTCATTGAAAGTGAAAACCTTGAACTGATTACAATAGCGGGATTATCAGAAAAAGAAGGGGATTATTATTTAAGTAAGGTTAGAGAACGATTGAATAAGGGAAAGAAAGCTCCTTTCACACCTCTAAACCGTACGGAAATTTACCATGATTTTGACGATTACCAAAGACTGATTACGCCGATTTACCTTCGAAAAAACGTAGTGGCGTACTGTTCTTTTATATATAAAGATAATGTGAAGTTACAGGAAGTAGACAAGTTAATAATCGAACAAGGAGCCTTAGCGATTTCCCTCTATTTGTTTAATGAGCGGACCCGAGTACAGACAGAACTACGGATGCAAGGCAACCTTTTAGATGACATTCTTTCTAATCGAATGACCCTTGAGGAATTTTTAAAAAGGTCGTATTATGTTGGTTTTCAATTAAAAGATCCTTATTTCATGATTGCGATCTCTCCGAATCATCAGGAGTTAAGCTTCAAAGATGAACTGGAGTTTAATGATGGTTTAATTAAGGAAATTTCTCAATTTCTCAAAGATCGAAAAATCAATGCATTATTAGGGCAAAAATCAGGGAAAATGCTGATCTTTTTATCTGAGGACTTTACGTTAAAAGGCGAAGGCAATAAGAAAAAGTTCTGTCAGACCATGTACGATTATTTTTCAAATAAATATCCTTCTCTTGATTTTAAGTTTGGCATTAGTTCCAATGCATCGAAAATAGAAGAAGCTTCTCGTCTTTATGATGAAAGCAGATCTGCCCTAAAAATTGCCAACCATTTTCAAAAAGTTGTTTTCTTTGAATACTTAGGCATTGAGGGAATTATTTTCCAAATGGAAAATGAGCGTCTGCTAACATTTATCAAAGAAAAGCTAAAAAAATTAATTGAAGAAGATCAGAAAAAAGACATGGAATTGACGAAGACCCTTTATCACTATTTAAACAATGGCTGTAACATAAGTAAAACAACACGGGCGATGAACTTTTCAATTAGTGGTCTCAGATACCGCTTGCAAAAAATTAACGAATTGCTAGAAACCGATATTAATATCCCAGATGTGGGCTATCAAATTTATTTATCTCTTAAGCTATTAATTTATTGGGGAGAGCTGGATATAGATGTAGGAACAATCATGGATCTCCATGATGAACCCGATGAACGGAGGTGAAAAATAGATGAAAAGCCTCTATTCATATCAAATCCACTTACCAGAAAAAATGATAGAGGGTAAAAAGTATCCAGTCATTTTTGCCTTTCATGGAATTGGCTATGACGAGGGATACATGCTCGATCTAGTATCAGAATTAAAAGAGGATTATATAATCATTGGAGTACAAGGTGATCTTACATATGAAAACGGGTATGCGTACTATTATTTAAAAGGATATGGCAACCCTGAGCGCGATTTATTTGATAGCAGCGTTGAGAAACTAAAAAGTTTCATTGACTATGCTTCAAATCAATATCCAATTGCCTCTGATAAAAAATATCTCATTGGGTTTAGTCAAGGAGCAATCCTTAGTATGACACTTGCGTTGGTTTTAGGTGATTCAATTAAGGGTATTGTACCAATGCATGGATATATTCCAGATTTTGTAAAACAAGAATATCCATTAAAATCGGTGGATCATTTACATGTATTTCTATGCCAGGGTGCATCAGACCCAATTTTTGGTTTAAACGTGGGTCGAGAAAACTATGATTATTTAAGTGAAAATGCAGGGTCAGTAAAATACACCATTTACCCTGCAGCACATGAAATTACTGAAAATAATAAAAATGATGTGGTCACATGGCTGCGTCAGGAGTTACATCAAATGGAGTTTTAATCCAGCTTAACTTCATTCAGTAGTCTCTCACTTTTGTGGTGATGTATATTTCAGCTTTTAACAATTTACCTTAGTGGGGCTAACACTTGCATGAATGAAGTTAAAGCCTCTGGCATGAAGTTTATTGAACTAGCTCGATTAAAAACTGGGCACCAATACGCCAAGGCACATTGGATTACTATATATAAGACAACTACTAGGAGGAGATATATCATGACATTAGAAAATGGAAAGTATATTGATGTTAAAGGGATTCGTACACATTATCATGAAGCAGGTCAAGGGGAAGCCCTACTATTAATCCACGGTTCAGGCCCAGGGGTATCCGCATGGGCAAACTGGCGATTAGCTCTGCCAACTCTTTCAGAACACTTTCATGTTTATGCGCCAGATGTAGTTGGATTTGGATACACGGACAGACCAGCAGGAATTAAATATTCGATTGATGCTTGGGTTAATCATATGATTGATTTCATTGAAACGATCGGTGAGAAGAAAGTTTCCATTGTTGGTAACTCTTTCGGAGGAGCCATTGCCCTTAACTTAGTTCATCGCCGTCCAGATCTTGTTAATAAAGTTATTTTGATGGGCAGCGTTGGAAATAAATCAACGATTTCAAAAGGCCTAGATGCCGTTTGGGGCTATGAGCCAAGCTTTGAAAATATGAAAGAACTAATTAAAATCTTTGCGTATGATCAAACGAGTGCGGCAAATGATGATTTAGTCGAAATGCGTTACCAATCAAGTATCCAGGAAGGATTTCATGAAGCATTCTCAAGCATGTTTCCAGCACCTAGACAGCGCCATTTAGATGCGATGGCTTTAACGGATGAAGAATTAGCAAGCATCAAGCATCCGGTTCTATTAATTCATGGACGTGAGGACCAAGTGATTCCTTTAGAAGAAACAAGCTGGAAAATCGCGCAATTAATCCCAGATGCAGAGTTACATGTATTCCCACACTGTGGACACTGGGTGCAAATTGAAAAAACACAGGAATTTCTTGCTCAAGTAATTGGGTTTTTAAATCAAGCTAAAACAGCTGAAACCGTATAATCATAAATGACTAAATAATCAGAGTTATCGTTTTTGTGAAAATAAATTCATTTAGAAAAAAGTTGTCCCTATGTACTAGAAAAATGACACTCCCGAATCAAGGTGAGTGTCATTTTTATTTGGGAAATTTGCTAGGTCATTCATTGACACATTTTCGAATATCACTCCAAAGGGAGAGAATTATAGCTTTTATAAGGTTATTATTTGAAATAAGATTTTACTTCGAATATAATTATTTTGAGTTAAGAGTAAAAACTACATAAAAGGGTGGGCAAAAATGACAAAAGTTGGTATTATTTCAGGTAGTTTACGTAAAGAATCTGTTTCTACGAAAATTGGAAAGAGCGTTGCAAAATTATTCCCTGCTGGATATGAAGCAGAAATAATCGAAATTGGCAATCTTCCACTATATAACGAGGATATTGACCAAGACAATCCTCCAGCAGAATACACAGCGTTCCGAAACAAATTAAAAGAAATGGATGCTATTTTATTCGTTACACCAGAATATAATCGTTCCATTACAGCAGCACTCAAAAATGCATTGGATGTTGGTTCACGCCCTTATGGTCAAAGTTCATGGGACGGAAAGCCAGCAGCAATTATTAGTCAATCACCAGGTAACCTAGGTGGATTTGGTGCTAATCACCATTTACGTCAACCGCTTGTATTTTTAAATATGCCTGTTCTTCAACAACCTGAAGTGTACTTGGCAGATTCGTTTAATTTATTAGATGACAATGGCAATTTCAAAAATGACGATACGGCTAAATTCATGCAATCTTTCGTTGATGCGTTTGTTGAATTGATTAAAAAGTATCAATAGGACTGATTCATTAATGTAAACGAGGGAATGGCTCGCAGTGAAAAGTGCGAAACCGTTCCCTGTTTTATTTAATAATCGATTTTTTCCCTACCGGATAATATTCAATACTTTCACAAGCATGAATATGATCCTCCTTAAAACAATTCCGGCCGTCAAAAATAATCGGCTGTTTCATCAGCTCTGTAACAGTGCTTAAATCAAGTTGCTTAAATTCATTCCATTCGGTGACAAGGAAAAGGGCGTCCGCATCTTTTATGGCTTCATTGATGGAAGTTGCATATTCTATAGAATCTTTCAATACTTTCTTGGCATTATCGGTGGCAATTGGATCATAGGCTATCACTCGAGAACCGGATTCCACTAATACATTTGCAATTTTAATCGATGGTGCTTCTCTCATATCATCTGTCTCTGGTTTAAAGGATAGACCGAGTAAGGCAAACTTTTTTCCTTTTAAGTTGGTAAATCGTTGAGTTGCTTTTTTGACTAAAAGAAGGGGTTGGGTGTTATTAACTGCGATGGTTTCATGTAATTGAGAGAATGCTTGACCATGTAAATTGGCAGAATGGAGAAGAGCTTTTGTATCTTTTGGGAAACAAGAACCACCATAGCCGATTCCAGCTTGTAGAAAAGCTTCACCGATCCGCTTATCAAGTCCCATTCCTCTAGCAACATCCTCTACATTAGCCCCTATAACTTCACAGAGATTCGCAATTTCATTAATAAAACTAATTTTTGTCGCTAAAAAGGCATTTGAGGCATATTTAATCATTTCGGCACTTTCAATACTCGTATGGATGATCGGAGCGTTAAGGGGTTTATACATTTCTTCTATTTTAACAGCGGCTTTTTGAACAGTTGAGCCAATAATAATTCGATCTGGATGTAAAGTATCCTTTATTGCAGAGCCTTGGCGGAGAAATTCAGGATTTGATACCATTGAGAAGGAAGTGTTATGTGGAAGATGTTCTGCAATCAATTTTTTGATAAAATCATTGGTTCCAACTGGAACTGTGCTTTTAATCATAACAATGCTTTCATTTTTTAAATGAGGGGTCAGGTCCTTTGCTGCTTGAATAAGGTACGATAAGTCAGCGCTTCCATCGTTTTGTTGCGGGGTCCCAACCGCTAAAATAATGACTTCTGAATCTGTTAAACCTATTTTATGAGAACTAGTAAAAACAAGTTGTCCATTTTTTATGTTTTTGGTTAGTAAGGGCTCTAAACCTGGTTCATAAATAGGAGAAATACCATTCTGTAATCGCTCAATCTTTTGCTCATCAACATCAATGCAAACTACGTTATGGCCAATTTCAGATAAAACAACACCTGTTGATAATCCAACATAACCAGTTCCAATTACGGCTATTTTCATTTTTTATCAGACTCTCTTTTCATGCTATTTTCATAGACTCCCTGCAAGTAACTCATTACTTCTTCTTTCATATCCTCACGCTCTAACGCAAAGTCTAAAGTTGCTTTGATAAACCCCATTTTATCGCCAATATCGTAGCGCTTTCCTTCAAATTTATAGGCGAGAACCGCTTGTATCTTATTTAATTCATTAATCGCATCTGTTAATTGAAGCTCTTCATTTTGACCAACAGGAAGCCTGCTAAGAATGTCAAATATTTCAGGCCTCAATACATAACGCCCCATAATCGCATATCTCGAAGGAGCATAGTCCTTTTTTGGCTTCTCAATTAAAGAATCGATGTAGAAAAGATTTGGATCGATATTGGCGCTTTTTGGTTTTACGATTCCGTATTTATGCACGTCAGATTCTGGTACAGTCTGAACAGCAATACATGAACTGTTACAGTACTCAAAAACATCGATAAGTTGCTTTAAACAAGGGGTATCACTCATGACAATATCGTCTCCTAGTAAAATAGCAAAAGGCTCATCTCCTATGAAACTCTTCGCACATAGAATCGCATCTCCAAGCCCCTTGGCCTCTTTTTGGCGGACATAATAGATACTGGCTAAATCTGATATTTTTTGAACCTCTTTTAATATGTCTAACTTATTTTTCTGTAATAACGCGTCTTCCAATTCATAGGATTTATCAAAATGATCTTCAATCGAGCGTTTTCCACGACCAATAATAATGACAATTTCTTCGATCCCGGAGGCCACAGCTTCCTCGACAATGTATTGAATGGTCGGCTTATCTACTATTGGCAGCATCTCTTTCGGTTGTGCTTTAGTTGCTGGTAAAAATCGGGTTCCTAGTCCTGCGGCAGGGATAATGGCTTTACGAATTTTCATAAGCTGTCTCCTTCTAGATTGTTAAGTTGAACACCATACTATACGCCTACGACAACATCTGCGTGACCAGTACGCTGTAGCCGAAAGCTTTCCATCAGTGGAGGGATGAAAGCAAACCCCAATGATGGAAGTTCACTTTATATTATATTGTTGTATATGATGTTGGATAGGGTTCGGTCACGTTATTCGTCTATAAAGATATAAAATCAAATCATCATGCAGATTAGAGTTCGTGGATAAAGATAGAAGTTTATGGATAACATGTAGATAGAGTACTTATTAATGGAAAAAATTAATATTTTTTTACACTAAAAGCGTTATGATGACATCGTTCGACAGATTTATGTATTTTTTTTGTTTTTTTTGTTGAATTAATGTAAATGTTTTGTTATGATTAATTCATTGATTCATTGCGGGTGTAGTTTAGTGGTAAAACCACAGCCTTCCAAGCTGTTGTCGAGGGTTCGATTCCCTTCACCCGCTCTAGTAAAAACCACTCTATCAACGCAGTATTTCGTTTCAGAGAGAACGAAGTATTGCGTTTTTTAATTTACTGATACAAATACTTAATGTTGATAACAGCAAAAATCGAGTAAACAGACAAAAATTGCGTTTATCATCACTACGATAAACGCAACACAACTTTAAAAATAACAATTTATCTATACGACCTTACACATACTATTTCCACCATTAATACCTGTAAACATATCAGCAACAGCAGTAACTAATTTCTCCGCTTGAGATAATGGCATAGAAGGCTGTAAATAAACAATTTGAACCGCATGTTTCGTATTTTTAGTAACGGCGGTTCGTTCTGAATCAACAAACGGGGTCCCAAATGGACCAGCATCATCGGCTGATAACAGAAGGCGATGCAATGAATTATCGCGACCATTCAGACCAAGGTAAGCTTCGTCATCTTCGCCTAATCGAACCGTGATTACATCCCCTTGGATCTTTTCTTGATCATAGATGCCAAACGGGATTCCATACTGTAAAGAGAAGAAATTATTTAAATCTGTAGCACTATGGATGGACGGCAAATAGTCTTGTTTTTGAACTCTACGGTATAACGCTTCTGCAGAATGGCGATACCGATTAGGGTCTTTACCTGTTTGTTTAAATACTTGTCTCCACTCCTGAATACTAGGAAAGTCAGTTGCTTTTTTATCTTCCATTTCAAAAAAGAGCGATTCCTGGAAAAGTTGAAGCCGTCCTTTTAACATTTGTGGGGATTCTCCAACTGTAATATTATGATACTTAATAAGTCCGATTTTAAAATCTGGTATGTACTCATAGATTTCAGATGCTATTTTCATTTCCAATTTTTCCATCTCCCACTGACCAATAAAATCTTTAACGTCTGCGTGACCAGCAAGCTGTGGCCTAAAGCTAACCATCAGTGGGGGATGAAAAACCCCTCCCAATGATGGAAGTTTCACTTTATATTACTATCACATGTATGACTATTTTTATCAAATGAAAGGGGGTACCTACTGTGAATGTTACCCAACTAAAGCAGGAAATTATTCAATACAGTCAAACGATCGGTATCGATAAGATTGGATTCACAACGGCCTCCCCGTTTGATGAATTAAAAAATCGACTCATACGACAAAAAGAGTTGCAATATCAATCTGGCTTTGAGGAACCTGATATTGATAAAAGAACGAATCCCCGTCTGTTAATGGAGGGGGCCTCTTCGATTATTTCAATTGCAGTCGCATATCCATCAAAAATGAAAGAACGGGTCACAAGTAAAAAGGGGGAACGGAGAGGCATCTTTTCGCGTGCTTCTTGGGGGCAAGATTATCACCTTGTCCTACGTGAACGATTGAAAAAGCTCGAGACTTTTATTCAGGAAAAAGTTCCGGAGGCCAAATGCAAATCAATGGTCGATACGGGGGAGTTAGCAGATCGAGCTGTAGCGGAACGAGCAGGAATAGGGTGGAGCGGAAAAAACTGTTCGATTATTACACCTGAGTTTGGCTCGTATGTCTATTTAGGTGAAATGATAACCAATCTTCCGTTTGAACCAGATACCCCAATGGAGGACCAGTGTGGTACATGTACAAAATGTTTGGATGCTTGTCCGACGGGCGCCTTAATTCAAGGGGGACAAATTAATGCCAAACGCTGCATTTCTTTTTTAACACAAACAAAGGAAATCATACCAGAAGAATTCCGTGACAAAATCGGCAATCGCCTCTATGGCTGTGATTCTTGTCAAACCGCTTGTCCGGTTAATAAAGGGAAGGATTTTCACCTTCATCCTGAGGTCGAGCCGGAGCCTGAGATTGCAAAGCCTTTATTACAACCGATTCTTACATTATCGAATCGACAATTCAAAGAAAAGTTTGGTCATGTATCTGGAGCTTGGCGAGGGAAAAATCCGATTCAAAGAAATGCCATTATGGCTCTAGCTCACTTTAAAGATGAATCAACGTTAGAGGATTTGACAGAGTTATTAAGAAATGATCCCCGCCCGATGATACGTGGAACGGCTGCATGGGCGATTGGAAAAATGAATGGGAAAAATTCAGCTGCCATCTTACGGCAGGCCTATAATAACGAGCTTGATGAGGACGTAAAAACGGAAATACAAAAAGCCCTAAATAATTTTTCATGAAAATCTTCTCACTCCTTTCATATATTTCTATAAGGAAGGAGTGACAACATGCGTAAGCAGCTTCAAGATTATTTAAAAAAACGGGTACAAGAATGTATTTCCCTTTCAAGACATTCAGAGGATCAGGATGAAAAAATATACAAGAAAAAAGCTTCGTTAAACGAAAGACAGGCAGAAATGGTAAAGGTGAAGGCGAAGGGATATATCGATAAAGTTGAAAAAAAGCAGGAGGATGTTGAGCATGTTTATTACCATGTTCATCTCCAATACTTAATCAAACAAAAAAGGCTCATATTATTAGAAGAGGAAATAGAAGCGAGACAAGCAGAGTTTTACAAAGGGGTATTAGTTGATGACCGTGAGATTAATCCTTTTATAATAGAGGAAACATCACGAGAATTAGAAATTCCCCAAGAGGAATTCACTGACAATAACATTCGAGCGGAATTTCAATATGATCGCCAGAAAGCGGTCCAATATGCAGAGAGATGGTGGAACTCCTACAACCCAGCCTATAAAAAGTTTGAAGTTGATTGTACCAACTATATTTCTCAATGTCTTCACCAAGGCGGGGCATCAATGAGAGGGCATCCGAACCGTAGTCATGGTTGGTGGATGCAAAAAAATAATTGGAGTTATAGTTGGTCAGTGGCCCATGCTTTCCGTTTGTTTTTGGGAACGTCTAAGAAAGGGTTGAGAGCAAAAGCGGTTTCCAGTCCTGAGGAGCTGTTACTAGGGGATGTCATCTGTTATGACTTTGAGGGTGATGGCCGCTTTAATCATACAACGATTGTCACCGGAAAAGATGCTAATGGAATGCCGCTTGTTAATGCTCATACAGCCAACAGTCGTATGCGTTATTGGGCTTATGAGGATTCTACTGCCTACACACCAAATATCCAGTATAAATTTTTTACCATTGTGGATGATGCCTAGGTTTTTGTTTCATGGTCGCAGTGGTATAATAATAAAGTTAGATTTTCCATTTAGAGGTGAAAGAATTGGCAATCCATGTAGTCTTATATCAACCAGAAATCCCTGCAAATACAGGTAATATCGCACGTACTTGTGCAGCAACTGATACATCCTTACATTTAATTCGTCCACTCGGATTCTCTACTGATGATAAAGCGTTAAAACGGGCTGGAGTCGATTATTGGGAATACGTTGACATTCATTATTACGATTCTCTTGATGAATTTTATGAAAAAAATCAAGGTGGAGAATTTTATTATTTAACGAAATATGGGGAGAAACCTCATTCTGATTTTGATTATAGTGATTCAGAAAAAAATATTTATTTCGTTTTTGGAAGAGAGACGAACGGTCTACCAAAAGAAGTGATTGAAAATAATCGAGATCGAGCGTTAAGAGTCCCAATGACCGAAAATGTCAGGGCCTTAAATCTTTCTAACACAGCGGCAATCCTTGTATACGAAGCATTAAGGCAACAAAACTATGCGCACTTAGCTAAACAGGGCCCTAGATTAGATGAAAAGGTAAGATAACCAAAAAAGGAGTTTGGTATCCATTGAGATACTAAACTCCTTTTTATACTTTATCAGCCTAAACTGGCAGTAGGGCCCCACCTCAAGATTCTGAGTACAATCAAAGAGAATAGGTGCCGCGAAAGTTGAACCAGACTAAATAACGTCTACGACAATGATTAGATTTTTCCATCGATATTCGTTATCATTAAATTAATAAATTATGTATGAAGGGAAGGATTCGATGAATTCCATTATTGAAACTCTTCTAGATCATCGTTCGGTTAGACAATTTGAAGATAAGCCACTGTCAAAAGAACAAATTGAAGTCATTGTTCAAAGTGCTCAAGCAGCATCAACGTCTAGTTATATACAAGCCTACTCCATTATTGGTGTAACCGATGGAGAGAAGAAGCAGAAGCTAGCGGAACTTGCTGGAAATCAAGGTTATGTTGCAAAAAATGGACATTTCTTTGTTTTCTGTGCAGATTTATATCGCCATGAATTGATTGGTGAAATGGAACAAACGGATGTAGATGAGTCTTTGGAAAGTACGGAAAAATTTATGGTGATGGTCATTGATGCCGCACTTGCAGCCCAAAATGCAGCGGTTGCAGCGGAGTCGCTAGGTCTAGGAATTTGTTATATTGGTGGACTACGCAACAATCTTCCGGAAGTCTGTAAACTATTAAAAACACCAAAACGTGTGATTCCACTTTTTGGACTGGCTGTTGGTTACCCAGAAAAGGTAAATGACAAAAAGCCACGACTTCCGTTTTCACATATTTATCATGAAAATGAATATGAGCAGGATGTTTCGGTTATCAAAGGGCAATTAAAAGAATATAACGAAACCATTTCTCATTACTATAATGAAAGAACAGGTGGTAAGCGTCAGGAAACCTGGACAGGTCAAATGGCCAATATGCTTAGTCAGCCACGAAGAATGTATATGCATGAATTTATTAAACAACATGGATTAAACGGAAAATAAAAAGCCGCAAATTGCGGCTTTTTATTTTGTTGGCTTGTCATTATATCCAGCTGTAAAGATGCAAGTAAGAAAAGCGACCATTACTCCTAGAATCAAAATTATCCCCATTTATTCAAGCCTCCCAAATAGACAGATAAATTTAAATATTTATTTTATTATACCTTAATCTCATGTCACTGGGAAGCTTTTCCCTTGAAAAGAGATTAGCTAAATAATTGAAAGAACATGGTATATTTTGTTTTTTAATTCATATTAATCATTATTATAGCTTTTCCTGTTCCATTTCCTAAAGGAGTTGACAATCCTTTTTGACATGTTCATTCAAGATAAAGCATACATTATAATAATAAGTTTCACCTAAGTCCAACCATGTCATCGTGTTAGTAGTTGCTCCTTACTACTTTAACTTCATTGAGCAAATTCTTCTTGTACCGAGAGTTTAAACAGGTACAGAAGCCCTTCTACAAATGAGGGAGAAAATCCCAGCTGAATGAAGTTAAGCTTCCGGCGAATGTCTTGGATTATTAAGGGAAATTTATCGAGCGAGTTCGACGAGGACAGGACGTCCTAGTTAGGATAGACATCAGAATATGGTGTTTTGAAGCGTGATAAAAATCCAGACGGAAATTCGACGGGCGAATTTGTTATCTATCGTTTAGGGCTGTTATGAATATCGGAATTACTAGCTTACTGTTTTTATTGTATCTTTTACATCTTCAGGAGTGAGCCTTATGGCTAGTAAAATGGGATAAAGCTACAGGGGAGGTTCATATGGATATATTAAAAAAAGTTCAATTATATCGCCAAGAAGAGGAAATGCTTAAATGGGAAGGGACATTTGGAGAGTATATAGAGATTATTAAAGAGAGACCGTGGGTAGCTCAGTCAGCACATTCCCGGGTATATAATATGATTAAAGATGCTGGGGTAGAGGAAATTAATGGACAAAAAAGATATAAATTTTTCTCTAACCAACTATTTGGTCTAGAAGAAGCATTAGAAAGATTAGTAGAGGAATATTTTCACCCTTCTGCGAAAAGATTAGATGTACGTAAACGGATTCTCCTATTAATGGGTCCTGTTAGTGGTGGTAAATCGACATTGGTCACCATGTTAAAAAGAGGTTTGGAAGCCTACTCATTTACGGATCGAGGGGCTGTTTATGGCATTAAGGGCTGCCCAATGCATGAAGATCCCCTCCATTTAATTCCGCATCACTTACGAAAAGACTTTTATGATGAATATGGAATTCGAATTGAAGGGAATCTTTCCCCACTAAATATGATGCGACTTGAACAGGAGTATGACGGCAGAATAGAAGATGTAATGGTTGAAAGAGTCTTTTTCTCAGAGGATCGCCGAGTAGGGATTGGGACATTTAGTCCGTCTGACCCTAAATCACAGGACATTGCTGATTTAACAGGTAGTATTGACTTCTCAACCATTGCAGAATATGGTTCAGAGTCAGATCCGCGTGCCTATCGCTTTGATGGGGAATTAAATAAAGCGAACCGTGGAATGATGGAATTCCAAGAAATGTTAAAATGTGATGAAAAGTTCTTATGGCACTTGCTTTCATTAACTCAAGAAGGAAACTTTAAAGCGGGTCGATTTGCACTTATTAGTGCGGATGAACTAATCGTGGCTCACACGAATGAAACTGAATATCGTTCATTTATTTCTAATAAGAAAAATGAAGCTTTACACTCGCGGATTATTGTTATGCCAATTCCATATAATTTAAAAGTAACACAAGAAGAAAAAATCTATGAAAAAATGATTCATGAAAGTGATGTCTCGGATGTTCATATTGCACCGCATACTTTACGAGTAGCGGCAATGTTTACGATTTTAACTAGAATGAAAGAGCCGAAAAAAGGTGACATTGACTTAGTAAAGAAAATGCGTCTTTATGATGGTGAAAGTGTTGAAGGTTATAATCAAGCAGATGTAGATGAATTGAAAAAGGAACACACAGATGAAGGGATGAGTGGAATTGACCCGCGTTATGTAATCAATCGTATTTCCTCGACGATCATCCGCAAAGAAATGACAAGCATTAATGCCTTGGATGTTCTCCGCAGCTTAAAAGAAGGGCTTGATCAGCATCCATCGATTACGGCAGAATTACGTGAACGTTATCTGAACTTTATTTCGTTAGCACGTAAAGAATATGATGATATTGCGAAGAAAGAAGTACAAAAAGCATTTGTCTATTCTTATGAAGAATCAGCTAAAACGTTAATGGATAACTATTTAGACAACGTTGAAGCCTATTGCAATAAAAATAAGCTTCGCGACCCACTTACAGGGGAAGAAATTAATCCAGATGAAAAGTTAATGCGTTCCATTGAAGAACAAATTGGAATTTCTGAAAATGCGAAAAAGGCATTCCGTGAAGAAATTTTAATTCGAATTTCTGCTTATGCTCGTAAAGGGAAGCGATTTGATTATAATTCTCATGATCGCCTCCGTGAAGCGATCCAGAAGAAGCTATTTGCCGACTTAAAAGACGTGGTTAAAATTACAACCTCTACGAAAACTCCTGATGAACAGCAATTAAAGAAAGTGAATGAAGTCGTAGCTAGATTAATTGATGAGCATGGGTATAATTCGACTTCGGCCAATGAATTACTGCGTTATGTAGGAAGCTTATTAAACCGATAAATCTTTTCGAAAAAGGACTATTCTTGCTGATAGTCCTTTTGTTTTTTTATAAGGGACGGTAAAAGGAACATGATCCGAGCTTTTATATTGCTTGTCTATTTTTAGTGGGCATTTGGCTCAATATTGAAATTATTTGTAAACTATTTTGTCTTCTTGCATATGATAGAGTAATCCATTATTTTTCACTTTTTTTGCACTCAAGATATTCTATGTTCCTAATCTTGAAGTGTGCAAATAAAAATGATTTCATTCAACCGAAGGGTATCAGTTTCTAAAAGTGGAGTCTGAATACAAAAAATTCTCGGATTCAATAATGATTAAACCACTGTTGAATGAAAAGCCTCCGGCGGATGCCTCGGATTTTTAAAGGAAACTTAAAGCGAGCTCGATAAAAATTCGGGCGCAAATTCACTGGAGCTAATTTGATTTATTTTAAGGAGGGGTAGAAGTGACTGATAATAATAAACATCAATTTGTAATTTCGAAAGAAGATTGGTCCCTCCATCGCAAAGGCCACGATGACCAACAGAGACACCAAGAAAAGGTTCAAGAAGCGATTCGTAATAATCTCCCCGATTTAATTACAGAGGAAAATATTGTGATGTCAAACGGTCGAGAAGTGGTAAAGATTCCGATTCGTTCTCTTGATGAGTACAAAATTCGCTATAATTATGATAAGAACAAACATGTGGGCCAAGGCGACGGAGAGAGTAAAGTAGGGGATGTTGTTGCTCGTGATGGATCCCCAGGTCAAAAAGGGCCAGGTAAAGGGCAGGGTGCAGGTGACCAGGCTGGCGAAGATTATTTTGAAGCAGAAGTATCATTGATGGACTTGGAAGAAGCCTTATTCAAACAGTTGGAGCTTCCAAATTTAAAACGTAAAGAATTACAAGAAGATGTTATTGAAGATATTGAGTTCAATGACATTCGTAAAACAGGTTTAATGGGGAATATTGATAAGAAAAGAACAATGATGTCAGCATTTAAACGAAATGCCATGAGTGGAAAGCCAAAATTTCATCCGATTTATCAGGAAGATTTGAAATTTAAGACTTGGAATGAAATTATCAAGCCCGATTCCAAAGCGGTAGTTCTTGCAATGATGGATACAAGTGGTTCAATGGGAGTCTGGGAGAAGTATATGGCGAGAAGCTTTTTCTTTTGGATGACAAGATTTTTACGTTCGAAATATGAAACGGTTGAAATTGAATTCATTGCTCATCATACCGAGGCAAAGGTCGTTACGGAGGAAGAATTCTTTACAAAAGGAGAAAGTGGTGGAACGATTTGTTCTTCGGCTTATCGTAAAGCCCTCGAGTTAATTGAGGAAAAATATCAGCCAAATCGCTATAATATCTATCCATTCCACTTTTCTGATGGAGATAACTTGACTTCAGATAATGCTCGCTGTGTTAAATTAGTGGAAGAATTGATTAAAGTATCCAGCATGTTTGGATACGGCGAAGTCAACCAATATAACCGCCACTCGACTTTAATGTCCGCTTATAAAAACATTAAAAATGAGCACTTCAAACATTATATCCTCAAACAAAAAGCTGATGTTTTCCACGCGATGAAAAGTTTCTTTCACAAAGAAGAAACAAAACAAAATGCTTAACCCATTCACCAATCATTCCCTGCTTTTACAAGTGGGGGAGAGGGAGGTGGCGTTTTGCAGAGTGATATACTCTGGACGCAAATTCGACTGGCGAATTTAATACAAAAATGATAGGTGATCCCATACACCTATCATTTTTTTGAGGAAATTAAAATGTTTGTAAATATCCTGATTATAACTACTTTATCTTCTAATGAAATCAGTTGAATGGAGAGTTGAGGTTTTGTAAATGGGAAAGAAATTAATGTTCTATGTAATTGGGATTGCAATTGCTTGTTTAGGAGTCACATTCATTATTAAGTCAAATGCGGGGGCTGGACCACAGGATGTTGTGCTATTAGTTTTCGCTGAAAAAACAGGACTTACCTTTGGGACTTGGGTGATCCTTTCACAAGCTGTATTTTTAATTGTTGGTGCCATAATACTAAAGAAAAGGCCTCAATTTGAATCCATCATCACCATGATCATTTGGGGAGTGATTGTGGATTTTTGGGGAGAAATTATTTTTCGTGATTTGTCCATATGGCTTCATACTCCTTTTTTGCGTTGGATTTGCTTTCTCATGGGTGTTTTGTTCATTGGAATTGGGGTTGGAATTTATTTAACCGCTAATTTACCTGCGATGCCGTATGATGGTCTTATGGTAGGGTTATGTGAAAAGTTTAAGATTAATTTAATGATGTCTCGAACGATATTAGAAGGGATTTTTATTTTAATGGGAATTCTCATCGGCGGAAAAATAGGAGCAGGGACAATTGTACTCGTCCTTACCATCGGAACGATTATTCAATACTTTAATGGACTAGCCTTTAAGGTATATCATTTTTCATTTCGATAATCCGATATTTGCTCAAGGAAAAGAGGCTGTCGATCGAATTAAATCGAAAGCCTCTTTTTTAGGCTTAACGGACAGTATGAATGCCACCTAGATTTTGTAAATAAGGCGGGGTATCAACTGACCGTAAAGCTCCGAACGTTGAACCTAAATATGCCTTTGGCAACATCTACGTGACCAGCATGTTGCTGGCCTCAACTAACCATCAAGTTTCACACCTATTGTAACGGAGCATTTGTTGGTGCATAGCTATTGATCAGCGTCTCCATATCTTGCTGATCCAATCGGGCTACTTGGTAATAGCCACGTTTATTTTGGTATTGGAAGATTTCATAAGCCATTTCTACAAAGTTTGGTACCGAATCCGCCATTACCCTTCTTACTACAGGGTTGGTCACTTCAAGTGCCCCTTTGGTTAAGGCCTGTGCATCGGCTTTCATTAACCCCAGCATATAATTTGTAATACATTGATCACCGATTTCCGATGCATTCATTTTTGGTTTTTTCGGTTGACTAGCTGTTAATCCATACACAACGTCGTTACTTTGCGTCATGGCATATCTTGTTGTATGGTGAGATGGGTTCATCCCCGTTTTAAAACATTGCGCAAGAAGATTATATGAATCCAGCAAGAATTGATGCTGACGATTAATCATCGCCTGTAATTCCGGATCTTTCGCCATTTGTGCGAAAAGTAAATATTGATCTAATGTAGATACGGTACAACTTAATACTTCATGAACATCCATTAATTCATGGCCACCATGCTTTGTATCAGTTGGTTGCATACCGGTCATAGTCATATTTTGCCCTTGGTTCATATTATTTTGTGGTTGCATCATAGCCATATCCCTCCACTCAAGTTTTGTAGGCAGCTCATGGCCGTACATAGTTATTGTGTAATAAATTAAATTTAAAATGAGTGGGAGATAAATCCAATCTGATCTTAAATCTTATCCATTTTTCATAATTATGGTTTCTAATGTATTGGCGACATCCTGACAGCGATCTGCGACATTTTCAAAATTCTCATAAATCTCCTTATATTGAATAAGGACGATCGGGTCCTTTTCAATCGAGAAAAGATGTTTAATTGATTGACGTTGGATGCCATCACATTTTGCTTCATAATCTTTAATTTTGATGGCATGATCTCGAATTTGCACAAGTTTTCTTTTGGTTAATAAATCGATGGCCATTTCAATTTCAATGGTACATTTTTGAATGCTATCAATGAAACGTTTCATAAAATCATCAAACTTCGTAATAGAATACATTTCAAATAAAGCAGAGCAATGTTCCAACTCATCTAATATATCGTCCATCCCCATTGCTAATGCAAGAATATCTTCGCGATCAATGGGTGTCATTAATGTATGATTGAGCTCAACAATCACCTCGTGAATATAGGTATCCCCTTTTGTTTCATATTCCT
The DNA here is from genome assembly GCF_036670015.1 of Niallia sp. XMNu-256. Taxonomy (NCBI): domain Bacteria; kingdom Bacillati; phylum Bacillota; class Bacilli; order Caryophanales; family Bacillaceae; genus Niallia; species Niallia sp. XMNu-256. The sequence continues at coordinate 3,425,589 of NZ_CP137636.1, read as the reverse complement.
TCATCGTTTCAGCTAATACTTTTAAGTCGCTAATATTTTTAATTTCAAAATCGGAGAAGAAACGAGTGGCTTCCTTTAAATTTAAAGAAATATCCATTAGTAAAGGCGAAAATTTATATCTCTTCTTAAAAAACATCTGTAAACCCCTCTCTAATCGATTACCTACTCCTTTTCTATTGTTAAGAATGTTAGTGTAGATAAAATATTATATTAAAGTAAAAAAATGAATAATTAAAGGGATCCCATTGAACTTTTATAAAACTTTAATATTTTTGAAATGATTAATTAAAAAGTCCTTCATCGTTGTGATGAAGGACAATTAAGGGAGTTGATGCGGATCAATATCCGGGAAAATTTCTGGTTTATCTGAAAAGGGAGCGAAACATGTAATTGATTCTTGTGTAAATGGATGTGTCAATTGGAGTTTGACTGCGTGTAAAGCTTGCCTAGAAAAAAGCGGTTTTCCACCGTATATAAGATCTCCAGCAAGTGGATGACCAATATGACTTAGATGGACACGGATTTGATGGGTTCTTCCGGTATCAAGCATACATTGAACAAGCGATAGGTTTCGCTTAGAATCGACCTTTACTAATCGATAATGAGTAATCGCGTCTTGCCCGCTAGATGATACTCTCCTTCTTGTGGCATGATGTCGGTCACGGCCAATTGGTTTGTGGATGGTTCCTTTTTTATTCTTGAGGATTCCATGAATTAGGGCTAAATAAGTCCTTTTAATTTCTCTTTTTTCAAGCATGTTATCTAGAAGAGCGCCAACAAAAGCGTGCTTGGCAAATAAAACCGCACCCGTTGTATCCCGATCCAATCGATGGATATGTTTGAACGCGCGGAACTCGCCCTTACTTTGCAAATAATAAGCGACTGCATTTGCTAGACTATCGTTTTGCTCTGGCGAATTGGGATGAGTATCCATTCCAGCTGGTTTATTTACAACTAAGAGGTGATCATCCTCATATAAAATGGTGATATCATAAAACTTTGCTTCATAAGGAAGAGCTTCATTTTGAAAAAAACGAATCGCCAATGTATCCTTTTTGCGTAGGAGTTGTGTCCAATCGGCTTCCTTTTCGTTTACGAACACTCTTTTTTCCATTCTTAAAGCATGTACTTGTTTTTTGGGGGCTTGCCACACTTTTCGAAATAAGTCTTGAACGGTGTAATTTTCCCATTCGTTAGGAATCGTAATCTGGAACCATTCCCCATTTCGTTTTGTTTCAATCATAAATTCTCCTTTAACTCCATCAAAGTAAGCGTTTATAGCATATAATTGTGGTGATAATTACCACCATAATAGCACACAAAAATATGTTATTCTATTACTAACTATGAAGGGCTTAAAGGTGGGTTATAATGAAAGTAGTATTTGCCTCAACTCCAGAGCAGAGAACGAAAATCATGGAGTTAACGAAACAAATCTATTGTGACGTTTTCCCAAATTATTTTACAGATAAACAAATTAGAGAATTTGAAAAGGATAACATCCTTCGTTTTTCGTCAAATCAATTTCAACAAATGGATACTTTGAAAGATGCTTATCAAGTCATTGCAAGCTTGCAAACGATCATTCATGTTTTACAAAGTGACAATGTGAGTCAATACATGGACACCTATTATAAAAACATTTCCATTTTAGAAGACTATGGGGTTGAATTCCCATTCGAATTGAAGCAGTTTGTTGATTCTAGAATGGATAAAAATGAAAATATAAGTGTCTACACAAAAGTAGCTAATGAGTTATTAGTTTAAGACTTAAAAAAATCCCTCCGTTTAAGAGGGATTTTTTATTTACCTAAAAAACAGTTTAATAAGCTTTCTTCTATTAGAACTTCTTTTAATATCCAAATGATTATAAGCTCTTACGTCCTTTATTAATTGTTAGATTTACGGTATATTTTAAGCTAAAGAATCCCTTTAATTTAAGGAGGAGTACATAGATGAATTGGAAACAGAAGGCTGAAAGATGGCTTCAGTTTGAAGGAATAGATTCAGTAGTAAAAAAACAATTAGATCAAATAAAAGATGATGAAAAAAGCTTAGAGGAAGCCTTTTATAAAGATTTAGAGTTTGGTACAGGTGGCATGCGTGGTGAAATAGGCGCTGGGACAAATCGAATGAATATATATACGATTCGTAAAGCTTCAGCAGGTTTAGCTTCATATATTGAAGGAAATGGGGAAGAGGCAAAAAAACGCGGGGTTGTCATTGCGTATGATTCTCGTCATTTCTCACCAGAGTTTGCGATGGAGACTGCGAAAACAGTAGCATCCAAGGGAATTCAAGCTTATGTATTTGATTCTTTACGTCCAACTCCAGAGCTGTCATTTGCAGTTCGTTATTTACAAGCATTTTCAGGAATTGTTATAACGGCTAGTCATAATCCGCCAGAATATAATGGTTATAAAGTATACGGTTCTGACGGTGGACAATTACCGCCTGAAGGTGCAGATGTCATAATTTCGAAAGTAAACGAAATTGAAAACGAATTATTAATCGAAGTTCTCGATGAGAAGGTTCTCAAGGAGAAAGGATTAATTAAAATCATCGGACCTGAAGTCGATCAAGCCTACAATCAAAAACTAACTACCATCTCTGAAAACCCAACGATTTCAGATGAAGTGGATCTAAAAGTCGTCTTTACTCCATTACATGGAACTGGAAATATACCGGTACGTGATGGGTTAAAAGCATTAAAATATCAACATGTATTTATTGTAAACGAGCAAGAGTTACCTGATCCCGAGTTCTCAACTGTAAAAAGTCCGAATCCTGAGGAGCATGCTGCCTTCAAATTAGCCATTCAAGAAGGCCATAAAGTTAATGCAGACTTATTAATTGCGACTGATCCTGATGCAGATCGTCTAGGGATTGCAGTGAGAAATGATCAAGGGGAATATGTTGTTTTAACTGGTAACCAAACAGGGGCATTATTATTACATTATATTTTGACACAAAAACAAGAAAAAGAAACATTGCCTAAAAACGGAGTGATGATAAAAACAATCGTAACAAGTGAACTAGGCAGAAAAATAGCGGATTCATTTGGTGTAACTACCTTAGATGTTCTAACAGGATTTAAATTTATTGGTGAAAAAATAAAAGAATATGAAACAACGGGCGAATATAAATTTTTATTTGGCTATGAGGAGAGCTATGGATATTTAATCGGTGACTTTGTCCGTGATAAAGATGCAGTACAAGCGGCCATTATGGCAACAGAGGTGAGTGCCTATTACAAGAAACAAGGCAAAAGTCTTTATGATGCTTTAATGGAGCTATTTGAACAGTATGGATATTTCCTAGAAGGGTTACGTTCTCTAACATTAAAAGGGAAGGATGGCGCTGAATTAATTCAAAAAATATTGGCGTCATTCCGAGCACAGCCTCTTCAACAATTAGCTGGTCTGGAGGTTACCGCTGTGGAGGATTATTTATCAAGTGTAAAAACTGAAATGGATGGAACAGAGAAGCCAATAGAACTTCCAAAGTCGAATGTTATTAAATACCATTTTGAAGATGGCACTTGGGTTTGTTTAAGACCATCTGGCACGGAGCCTAAAATGAAGTTTTACTTTAGCGTTACAGGTTCGAGTCTAAATGAAAGTAAGGAGAAGTTAGCAACAGTAGAAAGTCAATTTATGGAATTGGTTGACCAGAAAATTGCTGAGCTTTCAAATTAACATAAAAGGTGTCGGTACCACAGAAATGTGTGACCGACACCTTTTATTTATCAGGCTAACGGGAAGTAATTACTCCCACCTAAAGGTCTTAGTATTAAAAGAAGATAGATGGGGAATCAACTGCCCGTAAAGCTCCAGAAGTTGAACACAGACTAAGTGCGCCTACGGCAACGTCTGCGTGACCGGCATGCTGTGGCCTAAAGCTTTCCATCAGTGGGGGATGAAAGAAACACTCCAATGATGGAAGTTTCACTTTATTCAAAATTAATACATGGTTTCATACATAGAACCATAACCCATTTCTTGGTCTATGATTCCATTTGCATGTTCGATGTATCTTAGTAAAGAATATAAATGTTTCTCAATGACTCGATAATCTTTTTCAAAATTGTAAGCGTGTAGAAAATGCTCAATTTTTTTTGCTAAAAAATGGTCTTTTGTTCGAACCATGAGAATTAATAAGTTGTCCCATTCTGAGCGGTGTGTATAGTACAAAGCCCGATCGTAATCCATTTTTAACATCTACTTGCCTCCTTTACTCTAAGGAGTTAAAGATAGTATATGACCATTAACATAAAACTTACTGTGAAAATGTTGGTCATATTGCTAAAGTTAAATTGGAATAATGGCTTTTTACCCTCACATCTTAAGGCAAGTACTGTTTTACCTGTATGCTTCCGCTTTTCCTATCATGATTTTACTTGTTTTTTCATACAATTGTGATAGGGAGTATGAAGGGGGAGAAGTGGATGAATGAGACAGATCGCAAAAAGTTAGAGTATGCGATTGATGAAATCACTGAAATTGCGACAGATTTTGGGTTAGACTTTTATCCAATGCGTTATGAAATCTGTCCTGCAGATATTATTTATACATTTGGTGCATATGGAATGCCGACACGTTTTTCTCACTGGAGTTTTGGAAAGCAATTTCATAAGATGAAGCTTCATTATGACCTAGGCTTATCAAAAATATATGAACTGGTAATCAACTCTGATCCATGTTATGCATTTTTACTTGACTCAAATTCACTCATTCAGAATAAATTAATTGTTGCCCATGTGTTAGCGCATTGTGATTTCTTCAAAAATAACTCTCGTTTTAGAAATACAAAGCGTGAGATGGTTGAAAGTATGGCTGCAACGGCTGACCGTATCCGTCAATATGAAATCCAACATGGAAAGCATGAAGTAGAAGTCTTTTTAGATGCGGTGTTGGCAATCGAAGAGCATATTGATCCATCTTTAATGAGGCCAAAACTTGCATGGGATATGAATGATGTGGAGTTTGAAGAGGAAGAGGTAAAGCAATCTCCATATGATGATTTATGGGGTTTAGATGAAAGAGCGGAAAAAACGGAGAAGAAAAAAAGAATTAAAAAGCTCCCGCCACGACCTGAAAAAGATATATTATTATTTATTGAACAATACAGTCGGGAACTAGACGATTGGCAACGAGATATTTTAACGATGATGCGCGAGGAAATGCTATATTTTTGGCCGCAATTGGAAACGAAAATTATGAATGAAGGCTGGGCTTCTTATTGGCATCAACGAATTCTCCGAGCGATGGATCTCACAAGTGATGAAGCCATTGAATTTGCCAAGCTAAATGCGGGGGTTGTGCAGCCTTCCAAAACAGGCATTAACCCCTATTATTTAGGGTTGAAAATTTTTGAGGATATTGAAGAGCGTTTTAATAATCCAACAGAAGAGATGAAATTAAGAGGAGTAGAACCAGGCTCTGGTCGGGATAAAATCTTTGAAGTTCGAGAAATTGAATCGGATATTTCCTTTTTACGTAACTATTTAACGAAAGACCTCGTTATGCGTGAAGATATGTATCTTTTCCAAAAGCAAGGAAAGGAATATAAAATTGTTGATAAATCATGGGAAAATGTTCGCGATCAGCTCGTCAATTCCCGTGTGAATGGAGGATTTCCATATATAACCGTCAATGACGGCGATTATATAAAAAGTGGAGAGCTTTATTTGAAACATTGGTATGAGGGGATTGAACTAGATTTACGTTATTTAGAAAAGGTAATGCCTTATATTTATCAACTTTGGGGAAGGGCCATCCATTTGGAAACGATTAGTGAAGAAAGAACGATATTATTTACGTATGATGGGAAAAACATTCAGAGGAAATTTATCTAAATTAAGAACAGGGATGGACTGAAATAAAGGTTCATCTCTTTTTTTGTTATCATTTATTCATTTATTTTTCCTATACTAACAGGCTGAAATAAGCTAATATTAATATAATAAGCTTTTTAGATTAAGAAGAAAAAAGAGTATAATCAATCATGAATGAATTGGCAAACTTTTTCCAAAATAAAGGGGTAAGACGTGTACTTATCTTTCTTCTCATTGCACTTGTATTATATAGCATGAGAAGTATGATTGATTTTATCCTCCTTACTTTTATTTTTACCTTTCTTATGGATCGACTTTCTTCCTTCGTTTTAAAAAGAATTCCGATTAATCGAAATGTCATTGTTTTGCTTCTATATACGATTATTGTTGGTATTTTAGTTTTAGGAATTGTGAAATATTTACCAATGATTATTAACGAGATTACCCAATTGATCAAACAAGTTACAACTTTTTATCAACAACCACAAGAAGATAATATCGTGATTAATTATATCGTCAGTTTGGTTGATGGCAACCAGATTTCTCAATATATTGAACAAGGGCTTGCCTTTGTCATGAAATATTTTTCAGACTTTAGCCATTTTGCTCTTCAATTATTTTTAGCCATTCTGCTTAGTCTTTTCTTCTTATTAGAAAAGCCTAGACTACAGAGCTTTACAAGTCAGTTTAAAGATAGTAAATTAGCGCCTTTTTACCAGGAAATTTCCTTCTTTGGAGGAAAATTTGTCAGAACGTTTGGCAAGGTCATTGAAGCACAATTTATTATTGCTATCGTAAATACGATTTTAACATTAATCTCTTTATGGATTATGGATTTTCCTCAATTATTGGGTTTAGGAATTATGATTTTTTTCCTTGGACTTATACCCGTTGCAGGGGTCATTATATCACTTATCCCTCTAAGCTTAATTGCTTATAGTATCGGGGGATTTATCCAGGTGTTTTATGTTTTGCTTACCATAGCCGTAATTCATGCCATTGAGGCTTATATTTTAAACCCTAAACTGATGAGCTCAAAGACGGATTTACCCATCTTTTATACATTTATTGTTTTAATTTTTGGCGAGCATTTCTTTGGTGTTTGGGGACTAATCATCGGGATTCCAATTTTTGTTTTCTTGCTTGATGTATTAGAAGTGACCAATAAGGAAGAAGATAAAGTCGTAAATAAATAAAAAAGCTGAGGGATCTACTCAGCTTTTTTTAAATCCCTTTATCCAATTGGTAAAGTTGACGATACCGTTCATTTGTTTGAAGCAGTTCTTCATGAGATCCTTTCATCGTGATGTGACCATTGTCAAAAAACAGTACTTCATCCATTTTTTCAATTCCTATTAAATGGTGGGTCACCCAGATGATTGTTTTATCCTGTAGTGTTGTAAAAATGGTATCTAGCAACTGTCTTTCTGTTTGTGGGTCAAGCCCGACGGTTGGTTCATCAAGAATGACGATGGGTGTATTTTTTAATAAGATTCGAGCTAGTGCAATTCTTTGTCTTTCCCCACCTGAAAAACGTTGGCCGCTTTCCTCCATATTTGTGTTGTAACCCCTTGGCAGTGAATGAATGTATTGATCCAACTGAACTTGCTTAATGACCTGTTCGATTTCTTTATTCGTTGCATCTTGATTCCCTAATCGAATATTGTTTTTAATCGTTGTTGCAAATAAATAAGGCTTCTGGTTTAACACACTCACCATTTGGAATATCTCTTCGCCATATTGCCTAGGGGTATAACCATTAATATCAACCCGTCCCCTTGTAGGAGTATGGGCACCTAACAACAATTGAATAAGTGTTGATTTTCCTGCTCCACTTTTTCCTAGAATTGCAATTTTCCTGCCTTGTGGTATCACTATTGAAATTTGTTGGAGAGTATCCTTTTGTTCTCCTTCATACCGATAATGTACATCGTTTAATTGAATTGTAGCACTTGATGATACAGGGGCTTTCTCTTCAATGTCTGAACTCTCAGGGACATATTTCTTAATCTGTTCGATTCGCTTTAATGACTCCGTATAAGTTGGAAACCGTTCAATCGCATGGGAAATCGGGATTAGTGACTCGGCAATAGGGATTGTAACAAGGGTAAATGCCGCAATATAGGTTGGGGCAATTAAACCTGCATGAGCTTGATTTCCTGACCAAATTCCCATAAAGATTAATATAATCCCTGTGATCACTTGCAATTGAAAAGCACGAGATTGATTCCAATATCTAATCGTTCTGTCGATTGCATTATTTTCTTGGGTATCTTTAGTAAATTGCTTTATAAAGCGCTCTTTTTGACCGCTAATTATCCAATCACCCAGACCTAAGACCGTATCGGTTAACGTTTGATAAAGCTTGGCTCTTTTTTGTTTTTGTTGGATCTGTCGCTTTTTAAGTAGGTAAAGGGATAGCAGTGGGTAGAGGAAAACAATAATCCCTAAACAAAAGGCAATCCATAACGCAAATAACCAATCGAATACGGCTAGTGAGATAATCGCGGCTACATATAGGCTTAATCCGATCAATGTTGGGAAAATCGTCCGTATATAGACATCCTGCAAGTGTTCAATATCGTCAGATAATGTCCCAAGTAAATCTCCAGTTTGAAAACGAGAGCGAATAAATAAGGCTTGCGGCTCGATAATTGAATATAATTTCACCCTCATTTGGGAAAGGATTTTTAAAACCGCATTATGACCTGCTAATCGTTCAAAATAATGGGTGACCGCACGAGAAATACCAAATGTGCGCACAAGGACAACCGGTACATAAACCATTAAAATATTTTCAGGCCGCTCGGCAGCACGGGAAATTAAGTATCCAGAGGTAAAGGTGAGTAATGATGCTCCTAATACCGTTAGAAATCCAAAGAGAATCGCCAGTATAATGGATTTTTGATATTGTTTAAGATAGGGAAGAATATAATTTTGATAAAGCTTCATTCCATTATCCCTCCTTGCTGTGCCTGTATGAGCCGGAAATATGCACCTTTACTCGTTAATAACTCTTCATGTGTTCCCTTTTCAACAATTCTTCCATTTTCAATCACAAAAATAACATCCATTTCACGCATCCAATGTAGACGGTGGGTTGCAAAGAAGACGAGCTTATTGGCCATAAGCGGCATGATTAAACGTTTAATTTCATGCTCAGTTTCAATATCTAAATGTGCAGTTGGTTCATCAAAAAGCATAACCGGACGGTTTAAAAGCAGAGAACGAGTCAGGGCAATTCTTTGCTCCTCACCACCGCTTAATGTTCTTCCGCCTTGACCAATTCGTTCGTTTAATCCATTTGGCAATTGTTGGACTAAAGTAGAAAGCCCCGTTATCCCTATAGCTTGATTCATTTCATCTTCTTTAGCATCAGGTGCGTATAAACGGAGATTATCCGCAATCGTTCCGGCAAATATATAGGGATGCTGGGGAATGTAAGTTAGTTGGTTTTGCCAATTCTGATTTGTAAAAGAGTCTATGTTCGTTCCATTTACTGTAATTGAACCACTAGTCATGTTCGTAAATCCTGATAAAAGGTCGATGAGAGTCGATTTTCCTGCACCAGATGGTCCGATAATTCCTACTTTTTGGTTCCCAAGCACTTCAAAGTTTAACTCCTGTAAAATGAACTTGTCTTGTTCATCACCTTGTTTAGTTGCTTGTTGAACCGTTAATTTGCTTTTTTTCATTCCATTGAGGAATCTCTGTATTTGATGATTGACCCTGTGCCGGAACAGACAACATTCGGTTGATTTGCTTTCCGGCATCTTTCCCATCCATTGTGGCGTGATAATCATTTCCCAAATCCCGGATTGGTTGGAAATATTCAGGTGCCAAAATAAGAATCGTTAAGGCTGCTTGGAGGCCAATTACGCCATCAATGAGACGAATTCCAAGTTCTACTGCTACGACCGCAACAGATAAACTAGTGAAAAAATCAAGTGAAAATGAAGATAAAAAGGCAAGTCTTAATGATTTATTCGTAGCAATTCGGTACTTTTCACTGACGGCTTTAATTGCATATTTATGTGATTTACTTCTTCCTAAGTATTTTAACGTTAAGAGTCCTCGTAAAGAATCAACAAAATGGCGTGACAATAATTGATAGGAACCCCATTGTGCATTCGCGTATTTCTGTGCAACAAGACCGAGTAAGATTAAGAAAGCAATTAAAATAGGCATAGTCAGCAAGAGAACAATACCAGATAGCACATCAAATGCAAATACATAAATAAGAACGGCAATCGGAATGACCATCATCGAAATGGCCCTTGGAATAAAAAGTTCCAAATAGGTTCGAAATCCGGGAATTCCCTCTAGAGCAAGGGTGATCATGTTTCCTGATCCTTTTTCGCGGATTCCACGCGGCCCTAATTCGAATAATTTGCGAATAAATTGGCCTTGGATATTACTAGCCGTTTTCTCAGCAAACCGGTAGCTCAGTCTTTCCTTTATCCATTGAATAAAATGCCGGATGATATAGGAACAGGCAAAACCTAGAAATAAGGGAAGGACAGCAGATGATGCTGTCCCATCAAACATATATGAAATCGCCTTTGCCAAAAATACGGCTTGTGCAATAATGGTAATCCCTTGTAACACCGTTAATATTCCAACGATGAACATATGAGGTTTAATCCCTTTATAGCGAAAAAGATATTTATCCATTAATATTCTAAATGCTCCTTAGGAGTTACGCGTTTTCTGAATACATAGTAACTCCAAATAGTATAAGCAAGAACAATGGGAACCATTGTTAAAGCGACAATCGTCATGATTTTAAGTGAATACTCACCAGAAGCTGCATTATAAACCGTTATATTATTGGCAATGTCTGTTGAACTAATCATGACATTCGGGAACAATGCAATAAAGAACGATGCTGTGACAAGAATAATAATTAAACCAGTAGCTGTAAAACTATACCCTTCTTTTTTATTCTTTAGTAATGTGAATAGGGCTAAGTATAGAATAACAGCAACTCCATAAAGTGGAATTAAGATATTTCCTCTTTCAGCAAGGGCATTTGTATAAACGCCAGTTAACACGACAAATAAAATAATGACTGCTCCCAGCGGCAAGTAGATTTTTTTCGCTTGGTCATTCGCACGTTTTCGAATGTCTCCATCAGTTTTCAACTGGATAAACATTAAGCCATGCATATAGCTTAATAACACAACGGCAATTCCGCCAACAACGGTGTAAAGGTTAACGATATCAAAAAATCCAGCCGTCATATTCATTTCGGCATCAATAGGTACACCCTTAATTAAGCTAGAGCAAAGAACCCCTACTAAAAATGGTGGTAATAGGCTGCCATAAAGGATCGATAAGTCCCAAGTTTTTTTCCATTTTAAAGATTCTAACTTTCCTCTAAATTCAAAGGCGACCCCACGCGCGATAAGGGCTAGTAATAAAACAACAAAAGGCAAGTAATAACCACTGAAAAGAGTAGCGTACCAATGTGGGAAAGCAGCGAACATGGCTCCCCCAGCAGTAATTAGCCATACTTCATTCGCATCCCAGAAAGGTCCGATCGAATTGATTAGTATTCGTTTTTCAAGTTCATTTTGAGCGAGAAACTTTGTACTCATTCCTACCCCAAAATCAAATCCTTCTAAAAACATAAATCCAATGAATAGGACAGCGACAAGAATAAACCATAACTCACTCAGTTGCATGTTCAAACCCTCCCGTACTAAATGGATCAGTCGTGCCATGGTCCACTTTTTGTTTTTCATAAGGTCCATCTTGTACTACTTTCACAAATAATTTAACCATCGCAGCTGCTAAGAGGGTATAAATTAATGAAAAAGCAACAAGTGAAAAGAGAACAGAACCCGCTGAGACTGTTGGTGAAACCCCATTTGCTGTTTTCATTAATCCATTAACAATCCATGGTTGACGGCCAATTTCTGACATAATCCATCCAAAAGTATTAGCGATAAATGGTAAAAATAAGGTTCCAAACATGATTTTTAAATATGTGCTTTTATGAACAAGTGTACCTCGGCTGTTCCAATAAAGTCCGATGATACTTAATAAGATGAGGAGTCCGCCAATTCCTGCCATAATTCTAAAGCTCCAGAAAGTTGTTTTTACTGGTGGAATATAATCCCCTTCTCCATATAATTCCTCATATTGGGATTGAAGTGAATTCATTCCTTCAACTTTTCCTTTAAACTGACCATAGGCTAAATAGCTCAGTGCATAAGGGATTTCTAATTTCATTGATGATTCTTTGTTTTCGGTATCAATATTGGCAAATACTGTCCAAGCAGCCGGATCGCCACTATCCTCATATAAACCCTCAGCTGCAGCCATTTTCATTGGCTGTGCGCTCATTAGATAGGTTGATTGAGAGTGTCCAGAAAAGGCGATTCCTAGACTTGAAACCATACCAACAATTAATCCAATGGTCATGGAACGTTTGAAGAAATCAAGATTCCGTTTTTTCAAATAATACCATGCACTAATTCCGACAACAAAAAACGCCCCAGTACCTAATGCTCCAAAAATAACGTGTGGGAAAGCGACTAATAATTTAGGATTTGTTATAATTGCTAAGAAATCATTTGTTTCAGCACGTCCGTTTTGAATCACATAGCCAACTGGATTTTGCATAAACGAGTTTGCTGTTAAGATCCAAAAAGCCGAGAGCATTGTAGAGATTGCTACAAGCCATATACAGGCTAAGTGTAACTTTTTAGATAATTTGTCCCAGCCGAAAATCCATAGTCCAATGAAGGTAGATTCAATAAAGAAAGCTAAGAGTGCTTCGATGGCGAGTGGAGCCCCAAATACATCCCCCATGAATCTAGAGTAGCTGGACCAGTTCATCCCAAATTGAAACTCTTGGATGATTCCAGTTACAACTCCGACAGCAAAGTTGATGAGGAAGAATTTCCCCCAAAATTGTGTCATTTCTTTGTAAACCTCTTTTTTCTTGACGAGATACAATGTTTGCATAATTGCAATAATGAATGCTAAACCAATGGATAATGGTACGAAAATGAAGTGAAAAATAGTTGTTGATGCAAACTGTATCCTTGCTAACATAAGACTTTCCATTTCTTTTTACCTCCTTACAATCTTTAATTTTAATTTTTTCTATCTTTACTATAGCAAAAAGGTCATGCGACTTTATGAACACTTTGCGAATATATTTTTACAAATTTGGCAAATCGTAGAGAAAGTGACGATGATTGTTGACGGATGCTGATTTTGTGTATTTTGAGTCATGCTTAGGAAAAACAAAAAACCTCCTTTAACCATATTGGTTAAAGGAGGTTTTACTATTTTCATATAGAATTAGAATTTGCATGATACTAGCAACAGCAAGTTGTTTCATCTATTAAAATGCTTTTGATTGAGCTAATGGAACATGAGAGGAGAGATTGTTATCACCATTTATCGTAATGGATAGATGATCTTTTTCCTCTTGTGCTTGCGTTCTTGTCACTTCGACATATTTGATATGATGCTCTTCCATATCAATAATTTTAAAGGAATAGTCACCAAGCTGGATCATATCTCCTTGTTTGGCTTCATAGTTCTCTGTTAAAATCCAACCGCCGATTGTATCAATATCTTCATCATTAATATCTAAGCCAAGTAGGTCATTTACCTCACTGATAAGTACTTTTGAATCGATTATAAAGTGCTCATCTTTAAGTTTTCGAATTTCCGGTATTTCATCTGTATCAAATTCATCACGAATTTCGCCCACAATTTCTTCAATGATATCTTCGACAGTAACAAGACCTGAAGTACCACCATATTCATCCATTAGAATTGCCATATGGATGCGTTCTTTTTGCATCTTAACAAGTAAATCATGGATAGGAGCACTCTCAATCACCCTAATAATAGGCCGTATATAAGGTTGAAGGGTTTTTGACTTTAGGTCTTGAACATTTAAAATATCGGTTAATACTTCTTTTAAATTAATTAATCCAATAATATGGTCTTTGTCTCCGTCAATGACTGGATATCGAGTAAACTTTTCAACATGGACGATCGAAAGAAACTCTTCTAATGTCTGGTCCTTTGAAAAGGAAACGATCTCTGTTCTTGGAACCATAATTTCTTTTGCAATTCGATCATCAAATTCGAAAATTTTGTTAACATACTTAAACTCAGATTGGTTGATTTCGCCACTTTTATAGCTGTCCGACAAGATCATTCTAAGTTCTTCTTCTGAATGTGCTACTTCATGTTCCGAAATACGTTCCAGCCCAAAAAAGCCAGTAATCATTCGAGCTGAACCATTTAATAACCAAATAAACGGATACATCATCTTATAAAAAGCAATTAATGGACGTGATAATAATAAAGTCATCATCTCTGCTTTTTGAATTGCTACTGTTTTAGGGGCCATTTCCCCGACAACCACATGTAAAAAGGTCATGATCGCAAAGGCAATCGCAACAGATAAGATAGTTGTTAATGAACTAGGAAGATGAAAGAATTGTAAAATTGGAAGCAGGATGTGTTCGAATGTTGGTTCTCCAAGCGCACCTATTCCTAGAGCCGTAACCGTAATCCCTAATTGACAAGCAGATAGGTATTCATCTAAATTTGAAATTACTTTTTTGGCTGCGACCGCCTTTTTATTTCCTTCTTCGATTAATTGATCAATTCTTGACGTTCTTACCTTAACAATAGCAAATTCAGAAGTTACGAAGAATGCCGTTAAAGCAATTAAAATGGCTATAATAACCAAGTTTAATATGTCCAAATAGATTTCCTTATCCTGATAACAGGAAAGGAGTCACCTCCTGATAATATAAAAATAATTAATCAAATTCACACCGACAAGTTTGCACATGGATTTTTTCACGCCTCAGACCGCTACATCCTTATGTCTAGCCTAACTAGGACGTCCTGTCCGTCGACGTGCCTGTTTGTTAAAATGCCAATAATAAAATCCGAGGCATCCGCCGGTGGCTTGACTTCATTCAGCAGGGGTGTATACTCCGTTGAATTATTTGCTTACAGAAGTTAGGTACTTCCGCTGAATGAAGTCAACTTGTTATTCTCAAAAGCGATTGTATAAGCGCAGCGCCTTCTTCATTTAGTTCCTTTGACATCGGGTCTTTTTTGTATTGATGGATAATCGGTAATAGATCGGATAGATCGTTTTTTAACTGCTTAATTTGGATCGTTACCGTTTCCATTTGTTTCTCTACTTCATTTTTCTCCAAGGATTGATTATTTTCCTTCAATTGCAGTTTTCTTTTTATTTCATGTAAGGGTAGATGCATTTTTTTATATTCTTCGATTTGTTTTAGAAGGACTAATGCTTCTTCGTCGTAAATTCGGTAATTACTTTCTGACCGTTGTGCTTGTAATAGACCTAAGCTAGTATAATAATCAATTGTTCGCTTGGAAACATTGGCGGCTTTGGCTAATTCCCCAATACGGTAAAATACCCCATCAAACCACTCCATTTCTTGTGTGCTTTTTTATAAATTATAAAGTAGAACAAACTATACAGTCAAACGTTATGGTTATACGTTAAGATTATAGTCATTCATATGAAGAAATATGAAATCCTATGTATTTATTTTATTAAATATTCACAGTTCTCTTTTAAAGTTTACTATAATTATAATGTTTAAATCATCTAAATAGTAAAAATTAATTGTATTATTTTAGAATATTCTGTAAAATTAAAATAAAGGTCACCGATAGGAGGGATGATGTTGGGAATTATAAACAAGGACCAAATGAATCTTTTTGGTGAGTGGGATGAACGAACAGAAAAATGCTTAATTTTAAAACTTTCAATAGATGGTTTTATTACATTTTCATCCCGAAATTCGAAAGACATCATCGATTTTGAGCCAGAAGAGTTAATCGGAACCCATTTAAGACAGATTTTGTATGGAGAAGACTATTGTAAAATAAGCGGATATTGGCCTTTAGGAAGAGAAGAGGGATTTTCTGCATTGTTGCGTCTACGAGATAAAGCAGGGGATTTATTATACTGTGAAGCTATATTTAATCATGTTAGAGATTCTCAAGAAATAAAAGAAACAATCGTTATAATAAAGAATGGAAGTAATAATAAAATCATTGATTCAAATTTACTTGATAACGAAAAATTAAAGGTGGCTGGTCAGTTAGCTGCAGGTGTTGCTCATGAAATAAAAAATCCTTTAACAAGCATTAAAGGTTTCATTCAATTAATGAAGACGGAGACGATCGTAAATAGGAAATACTTGGAAGTTATAGAAGGCGAAATTAAAAGGCTAGAGAATATTTCAAGTGAATTATTGGTCTTGGCAAAACCACAACACCATGAAGAGGATTTACATGATTTGACTGTTATTACTAAAGAAGTCGTTTTTTTAATGGAAGCAGAAGCACTACAAAAAAGTATCCAGTGTCATTTTATTTCAGACGGTCAATCATACTTGTTATTTTGTAATCGAAATAAAATAAAACAAGTTTTAATTAATATGGTTAAAAACGGGATTGAGGCTATGGAAAAACCAGGAATCATTACGATTTCATTATCTAAACAAGAGGATGAAGTGCAAATTGCAATTACCGATGAAGGCTGTGGCATTCCTGAAGAATATTTAGATCAACTCGGTAAACCATTCTTTTCTACAAAGAAGAAAGGAAACGGCCTTGGCTTAATGGTCTGTCAAAAAATCATTTCAGAGCATAATGGCAGCATATCAATCGAGTCCAAACCAAATGATGGCACAACTTTTATCATTAAGCTGCCCTTAGTAAACGACACGGCTTGGAAACAAAATTGAGTTGAAAACGCCTCCATAGGCAATTTCAATAATCATTTTTACATAAAAGCAAAAAAAAGCACCTTATATGAGATGGTGCTTTTTACTTTTGCTATGCCATTCATGTGCCAACATTCCGTATACGACTAAATCATGATAATGATCGTACAGGAATTCACCATCACGAATGACTCCTTCCTCTTTAAACCCCAAGCGAATGGGAATTGCCCGGCTCTTGTGATTATTAACCCCACAGCGAATTTCTACTCGATGAAGCTTGAGAGAATGAAATATATAATCGAGTAAAGCTTGCACCGATTTTGTCATTATTCCCTTTCCTTCAAATCCCTGGGCTAAATAGTAGCCAATGGTTGTTTGTTTATTATACCAATCAATCGAGTGTAATCCGATTGCTCCAATTAAATGATTACGATACCTAATTCCTAATTGAAAGCCGTTTTTATCATAATACTGTCTAAGCCAACCGGAAATAATGCTTTGAAACTGAGCTGGTGAAAAAATACTATCAATCCAGGGAAGCCACTGGCGGAAGTGCTCTCGATTTCTATGGACTAATTGAAATAAAGGTCCGCTATCTTGTAATTGGAACAAATGTAATTGAATTTCCTGGTCAACATTAATGGTAAACATTTCTTCCAATCCCCTTTAATCATGTAATGTTATTGCATTTAACAATTAGCGACATGCTAAACAGCAATATTAGAAATAAAAAACATAACCTTTCATTTATTAAGTAAATCATATAATCCAAATTATATGTTAAAAGTCCGGGAATTGTTATAAAAAAGATAAATCGATCCCAGTTTCCCGCTTGGTATTTATCTAGAAGGATGTTTCCATTCTTGTTTTTGAATGAGGCTCTCTAACGCGATTCATAAGAAAAAATGTTCGACTTACGTTCAAAAGTTTTGACTCTTGAACAGACATAATTTAAGTTTGTCTATGACTATATTTTTAGAAACGGTGATTTAAAGTAGGTGAATAAGTAAGATTTTTGGTTTATCTAGGGACTGCATACTTATGCTTGTTCATTTTGGGACTTAGAAAAGGAAGTGAGGTTTCAATTAAAGGGATTGCCTTTTGATGATGCTAGAAGTATAAGACCAATGTATAGGTATTCGTCGAAGGGATGTCTTTAAATAGAAGATCATTGTTCCAGTGCTGAAAATCTGAATAAATAAAAGCCCCCCAAAAATTTGGAGGGCTTAAGCCATATTATTAAGTTGTCTTATATAAATAACACTGCTTATCGAGTTCCGCCAAGTTGTTGTTCAGCCATTTGAACTAGGCGTTTTGTGATTTCTCCACCAACAGATCCGTTAGCACGAGACGTTGTTTCTGCTCCTAGGTTTACACCAAACTCATTTGCAATTTCATACTTCATTTGCTCTAAAGCTTGTTCTACTCCAGGTACTAATAAATTGTTTGAAGAATTGTTGTTAGGCATGTTGAAAACACTCTCCTTCATTATTTTAGAATTTTGGTGGACTATTTTGGGATTGAACCAAATTGGAAGTTTCATCCATGCAACCATGCATAGTCCATAAGTTTTGCGAGATACTTTTTTATAGTTGTGTTTTCTGTTGGTGTTGCGCTGTGTTTTTTTGCTTGGTTGCTGCTTTGTAATCATTATTATGGTTAAAATCACAAATCCTATTCGATAAATGATAAAGGTAACTTTTACCTAAAAACAGTAAAGTTCAATGTGCAAAAACAAGTATCCGACATCTGTAGAGATGCCGGACACCGAGTGTTACGTCTATTTATTTATTTATTTGGAGGAGTCTCTTCCTCAAGATTTCGAGCCTCTTCAATATTCGTATGTTCTTCTCGGGAGTGGACAGTTCCACCTGCTAAGCCTTCATTGATGATTCGATCAATGTCCAAAAAGACCTCATCCCTACCTTCATACTCTAAATCATTCTTTTCTTTCCTCATCAATAAGTTCCCCCCTTTCATCAATATCTTTCTTTAGTTTAGCTATATATAGACAAAGACATACAAATCTAATTAACCTAAGAATATATTTGCCAGTGTTCCTGCAGATATTTATAATAGTAAGGAATGTAATATTGAACGGAAGGTTGATTATCATATTATGGAAGCATTTTTAACGATTTTATTTATGGTGACTGTTGGTGCTATTATTGGTGGAGCAACGAATTGGTTAGCGATTAAAATGTTATTTCACCCTTATCATCCGATTTATATTCGAGGTTGGCGACTACCATTTACACCAGGACTTATCCCCAGAAGGCGTCAGGAATTAGCGATACAATTAGGAAGGCTAGTCGTGAATTATTTACTCACGCCAGACAGTTTTAGAAAAAAACTTTTGAGTAGTGAATTTCAACTAGAAGTAAGTACATATATACAAAATGAATTATTGAAGCTGTTCAACTCCCAACAAAGTATAAATGATTTATTAAAAAGTTGGGGAATCACAGACGGACAAGATAAAATACAGCTCAAAATACATGGATTAATTGAAGAGAAATACGATCAATGGATGGGGGAATATCGTGACCAGTCTATTCGAGATCTTGTACCCGCCGAAATAAATGCCAAGGTTGAAAGTAAATTGCCTTTTGTAAGTGCATTTATTCTGCAAAAAGGAATCGATTACTTCTCCAGTGAAGAAGGGAAAAAGCGTATTGAAAGTTTAACGAATGATTTTATTGATCAAAGAAGTGGTATGCTGAAAAACATGCTGCAAATGTTATTAGGAAACGTCAATTTAACCGAAAAAATCCAACCTGAAATCATTAAGTTTTTGAAAAATAAAGGAACCGAAGAGCTGGTTACAGGCGTGTTAAAAACAGAATGGGATAAAATTCTCGATTGGCAAGCAGAAAAGCTAGAAGAGAAATTCGAGAAGCAAACGATTCTCGACCTATTGAAAAGGTCTATAGACAAAATGATCAGACTTGAAAAGGTTATGAATATGCCTTTACAACAATTAGCAAGTACGGTTCAAGAACCAGTTTTAAAAATCGTTCCTCTAGGAGTAGAAAAGGCGTGTGCTTTCCTATCCAATCAAGTTGAACCGATCATGGAGAAATTAAAACTTGCAGATATAGTTAGAGAACATGTTGAACGATTCCCAATCGAACGGCTCGAGCAAATGCTGCTATCCATTATTAGTAGTGAATTAAGAATGATTACCTATTTAGGAGCTTTAATAGGAGGCATGATTGGAATTTTCCAAGGTTTGATAGCCGTTTTGATCTAATAAAAATTCACATAGAATGGTGGCATTCGGGCATATAGTTTGTTATAGTTAACAGACTGTCAAAATTTAAAGGAGTGAAATAATGACTATTAACGAAAGTGCTGTTCAATTAGGAAATGCTATCCAAAATAGTGATGAATATAAAGAACTAAAGAAACTATATACTGAAGTTCAAGCGGATTCAGCGGCTAAAAGTTTATTTGAGAAATTCCGCAATATGCAAATTCAAATGCAAGAGAAACAAATGTCTGGTCAAGATATCAGTCCAGAAGAAATTGCCAATGCTCAAATCATTGTCGCAGATGTTCAAAAGAACGAGTTAATTAACCGATTAATGCAGGCAGAAGAAACATTAAACAATGTAATCGTTCAAATCAACCAAGTTGTTTTAAAACCACTAGAAGACCTATATAGTTCAATGAACTAAAGATAGAGAAGATCTCAGATTGAGGTCTTTTTCTTTTTTGTGAAATTTAATAACCTCGGATATACGTGTTAAAAAAGCTAATGTTCTAATCAGCTCCTTTTTTCCATAGTCTTTAATATGGAATCATTTTTACACCAAGATTAGGGGGCAAAAGAGTATGATCTATCGAATGCTTGCAATCAATATTGACGGTACTTTACTCCAATCAAATGGAAAACTTCATAAATCAACACGTGAAGCGATTGAATATGTACAGCAGAAAGGGATTTATGTTACTTTAGTAACTTCTAGAACATTCCCATCAGCCAAAAAAATCGCTAAAGCTTTAAAAATTAATAATAATTTAATTACCCACAGAGGCGCTTATATAGCTAAAGAAATTTCAAGACCGGTACATTCTTCAAGAATTAAGGATACGGTCACTTATGATATCGTTCGATTGCTGGAAGGTTTTCCTTGTCAAATTCGACTTGTTCATGAACATTTTTCACTAGCCAATAAGTATAAATTAAATCATAACTTATTGTCTAAAACCGTTTTTACAACAGGGGATCCCATCGTCTATTCCCAACAGTTTGTCGATTCGATTGGAGACGCGATTGCCGATGAATCAGCGAATCCTATAAATATTGAGGTGTATTTTGAATTTAAGGAAGATCTAAAGGATATTCAAGAAGCCATTAGTAAAATGTATCATGAAGTAGAATGTGTGCCTATAAATGATTTAAGGATGGACCTTGTTCCAACCGGAGTTTCCAAATTAACTGGTCTGCTTTATTTAGCGGAAAGACTAGGAATAAAACGAAATGAAATTGTCACCATTGGGGATGATATGGACGATATGGAAATGATTCAAGCATCGGGACTTGGGGTGGCAATGGGAAATGCTCCGTTTGAGGTCAAACGGGCTGCAGATTGGATCACACGTTCCCAAAATCAGCATGGTGTAGCCTATGTAGTAAAAGAACATTTTCGTAAACAGCCGCAAATTGAATTTTTACGTAAATTGAACATCATAAAGTAAAACCTCTATCAGTTGGGGGTTCTTTCAGCTCGTTATGCCTGATAAAATAGCATAGTTATTGAACATCCTCTTTATTCCTTGACCCCTGATGGTTTGTTGGTTTAGGGGTTTTTTTATTGTGATCGGTTGTGAAACTTTTTTGAAAACACTGAAAATGAGGTTTTGCCATGGTATGATAGAACCGGTTAAGATGACTTGGAGGAGGAATCAGGGGATGGTCAGTGAACTGAAAGATACGTTGCAGTTGAGGTTAACGGGCGAGTGGCAAAAATAGTGTGGGATAAACCAAACATTTTACATGGAATCAAAAAGGTTATACTTAAGGAATTGATTCAAAAGTTTAAGGAAATCAGTCTATCGGATGACATTCAAATCGTCATTGTGACTGGTAAAGAAGATGCTTTTTTTACCGAATTTCAAAACAGTATATTTAATGAGATAAATGATGAAAACGATTTCTATTATACAATGGAATTAATTAATGAATTGATTATTACCTTATATAATATGCCGAAAATTACAATCGCTGGAATTAATGGCAAAGCTTCTGGTCTAGGATTGAGTTTGGCGTTAGCAACAGATCACATTCTTGTTAGTGAATCAAGTCAAATCGTTTTAAATACGTTGGAACAGGGAATCATTCCTGTCGGTGGCGCTCATTTCTTTCTTGAAAGAAGATTAGGTGAGGATAGGGCTAGACACTTAATATGGGAAACAAGAACACTGTCCGCAATCGATGCTAAACAATTATACTTAATAAACGAAATTGCCTCAGGGAATTTGCAACAAGCAATCGATCAGAAAGTGGAGCAATGGACTCTTAAACCAATATTAGCGATGATTAAAACGAAAAAAATCCTCGGAGAAAAAAATCGCCCACACTTATTAAAAATGCTTGAACTGGAAAAGTATGCTCTCTATCGGATGATGCAAACCGAGGAGACTATCAAGAATGTTGTCAGGCACGAAAGGAGAATCGAAAGCCTAGTTATACAGGGAGATAAAGAATCATATTATAAGGGACTCTGCCAAGAGCCCTTTTTGGAGTTTTTATTAACTTTTTGTAAAAAACGATTTTATTTGAATCTTTATACGTTTAAATAACGTAATATGGACTAAAAGAAGGAGGAGAAGTATGGTTTTAGATATCAAAAATGTCACAAAGAATTTTGGGAAGTTTACGGCAGTTGACGATTTATCCATTTCCATTCCTGAAAAAGAGATGTTTGGCTTTTTAGGGGCCAATGGGGCAGGGAAAACAACCACATTTCGAATGATTTTAGGACTATTGAATCCAAGCAGTGGAAACATTACGTGGGATGGGGATAGGATTGATTATTCAACAAGCAGGATAATTGGATATCTGCCGGAAGAGAGAGGGTTATACCCAAAGCTAAAGGTACGCGAGCAACTCGTTTATTTAGCTCGATTAAGAGGGATGAATAAAAACGAGGCGGTTAAAGAGCTGGAATATTGGCTAACTCGATTTAAAGTACCTGAATACATGGATAAAAAAGTAGAGGAACTTTCAAAAGGAAATCAGCAAAAAATCCAGTTTATTGCGGCTGTTCTGCATAAACCGAAACTGTTAATTTTGGACGAGCCATTCAGTGGCTTAGACCCTGTCAATGTAGAACAATTAAAGAAAGCTGTATTGGATTTAAAAGAAAGTGGTACAACGATTGTTTTTTCAAGTCATCGGATGGAGCATGTAGAGGAAATGTGTGAGCATCTTTGCATTATGCATAAAGGAAAGCCTGTTGTTCATGGAGCGCTAAGAGAAATCAAGCGAGCTTTCGGAAAAAAGAATTTAGTCATTCATGGTGATTTCGATTTGGAATACTTAATTCAATTCCCAGGTGTCATTCGTGGCAAGAAAACAACTGAAGGGGTACGCCTTCAAATTGAAAAGGAATCCATTGCCTCAGATATTTTAAAGAGTATTGTTCATAAGGGGTTTATTTCCAAATTTGAATTGGAAGAGCCCTCATTAAATGACATCTTTATTGAAAAGGTAGGTGCCTCTTATGAATAATTTTTGGATTATTTTAATACATACTTTCACTAGTAAATTGAAAACTAAATCTTTCATTTTAACAACGGTCATTATGGCTGTATTAATGATTGGATTAACAAACTTAACGAATATCATCCAATTTTTTAATAGTGATGAAGGAAATAAAGTGGCTGTTATTGATGAATCTGGCGACTTATATCCATCGTTAGAAGCAGGGTTAAAAACAATTAATCAGGAGCTTCAAGTTGAGTTATATTCAGGGTCACAAGCAGATGCAGAGGCCGCTGTTGAAAATGAAGATTATAAGGGATTGCTTATTATCAATGTTGATGATGAAGGTTTACCGATTGCTACCTATAAATCATTAAGTGTCGCTGATTATGTGATTCAGACAGATTTACAATTCGCCCTACAAGGGATAAAAAGTCAAATTGCTGCGACTCAACTTCAATTATCACCAGACCAACTAGCAAAACTATCGGAACCTGTCCCATTTGAACAAGTTGCCTTAAAGGAAAATGCCAAGACACTAGAGGAATTAAGTGAAGCTAGAGGTCTTGTGTATGTCCTGCTATTTGTCATTTATTTTGCTGTAATCATGTATGCAAATATGATTGCAATGGAAGTGGCAACTGAAAAATCCTCCCGTGTCATGGAGATTTTGATTTCCAGTGTTTCTCCAGTTAAGCAAATGTTTGGGAAAATCTTGGGAATTGCGCTATTGAGTTTAACACAACTAGCTTTTTTACTAGGGGTCGGGTACTTTTTTGTCAAACGGAATCTAGAGGAAATGCAAGGTGGATTTTTTGAATTCCTTGGTTTTCAAAATGTCCCTCTGTCCACTGTCATTTATGCAATTATTTTCTTTATCTTAGGGTATTTCCTATATGCGACACTAGCAGCATTTCTGGGCTCGCTTGTCAGTCGCATCGAAGATGTTAATCAAATGATTACCCCGATGACGTTCCTAGTGATTGCAGGGTTCATGATTGCGATGTTTGGACTTGGTCAACCAGATACAACATTTATGACCATTAGTTCATATATTCCATTTTTCACACCGATGCTGATGTTTATGCGTGTAGGAATGCTTAATCTTCCAGTATGGGAGCCGATTCTAGGGATTGTTATTTTAGTAGTATCAATTGTGATTCTTGCCATTTTTGGTGCTCGCGTGTACAAAGGCGGGGTATTGATGTATGGAAAATCAAACTCCTTCAAAGATATTAAAAAAGCCTTGCAGCTAACAAAAGAAGACTAGTCTTTGAATGGTCCTTGAGATGTGTTCTCAAGGACTTTTTAAATCACTCTATTGTTGAAAAACGTGGTTCGCTTCCTTTGTGAAAGTGAAGATAAATGGAAAGGAAGCGAAAGAGCAAGAATGTTTCACATTAGGTGGATGCCCTCAATAAAGAATCAAATATCCTGACTTTAACCTCATTCATTATAGATATTACTCACTTTACTCGATAGAACGTGCATTCGCTTTTTAGTGATGGTAATATATAACTATCATCTTACTCTGTTCATATGGAGTATAGCTGGGAGAGATTTTATGAAGCAAATATCCTTTATCCATGGTGCAGATTTACATTTAGATAGCCCGATGGTAGGTCTATCTTATTTACCAAAAGCGATTTTTGAACGGTTGAAAGAAAGCACCTTTACAGCGCTAACCCGGTTAGTCGATGCTGCAATTGAAAACGAAGTTGATTTTGTCATTTTAGCCGGGGATTTATTTGATGAGCAAGATCGAAGTGTCCGAGCGCAAACAAGGCTGCGAAAAGAAATGGAAAGATTGAAGGGAAAGGGGATCGCTGTTTATGTTATCCATGGGAATCATGATCATCTAAATGGTGAATGGGTGCATTTAGATATGCCTCAAAATGTCTATATTTTTCCAGATCGGGTCGTAGTAAAACCCCATACAACAAAAAACCATACAGTCGCACATTTATATGGATTCAGTTATCCAACACGGCACTTAGAAAATAACTATTTAACACAGTATACAAAAAAAGAAGGAGCCGACTTTCATATTGGAATTCTTCACGGTCATTATGAGGGAAATAGCGATCACAGCCGTTACGCTTCTTTTACTACAAAGGAATTAATCGAAAAAAACTTTGATTATTGGGCGTTAGGACATATACATAAGCGACAAATCATTCACCATTCGCCAATAATTTCTTACCCGGGAAATATTCAAGGTCGAAATAGTAAAGAAGTTGGTGAAAAAGGCTGCTTTCTTGTCAAAATGACAGAAGAAGAAACAAATATAGAGTTTATTAGAACGGCTGATATTATTTGGGATTCGGTTGAAGTGGATTGCACTCCTTTAAAAAGCTTTCAAGAACTTTATATTCTGCTGCGAAAAACAATGGAGGAAAAACGTCTCCTAGACGATGGAGTATTATTAACCATATCACTATCAAACATTCGGTTGGATGAAAAAGAATGGCTGCCTGTCAAAAATGGTGAACTTCTCCAAGCCTTACAAGATGATGAAAAGGACGAAGATTCATTTGTTTGGCCGATTGCTATCCATACGGGCCACTCGATGGAATGGGAAAGAAGCGAGCTGGAAGCAGAATCTCAATTTTTTAAAGAAATGTTTCAAACCGTAGATGACACCGAAACAATTGGAGACAGTATTAAACCATTGTATGATCATCCGATTGCCGCAAAGTTTTTAGATCCACTATCCAGCAGAGAAAAGAAGGATATGGAACAAGAGGCATTAGACTTATTGGTTTCCCTATTAAAGAAGGGAGGGTAAAGCGATGAAGATTGAAGAAATTCATATTTATGGTTATGGAAAGTTTGAAAACACTAGATATACAAATTTAGGAAATAAGCAAATTTTCTTTGGTAGCAATGAAGCGGGAAAATCAACCATCATGTCGTTTGTTCACAGTATCTTATTTGGGTTTCCGACGAAGCAGCAATCTGAGCTGCGCTATGAGCCGAAAAAAGGGGCCAAATATGGAGGGCAATTAATTGTATATTTCCCTGATCATGGCAGAGTAGTTATTGAACGTGTAAAAGGGAAGGCAACTGGAGATGTGATCGTCAAATTAGAAAGTGGAAGAATCGGGGGAGAAGACCTTCTTGGAGAATTGCTTTCTTCCATTGATAAACAATTATATACCTCCATTTTTTCGTTTAATCTTCACGGGTTGCAGAATATTCATTTAGTCAAAGAACAGGATTTAGGGAAATTTTTATTTTCAATCGGCACTGTTGGGACCGATCAACTTTTAAAAGCTGAAAATAAGTTATCTAAAGAGCTTGAAAGCCGTTTTAAGTATAATGGCAGAAATCCGCTATTAAATATAAAAATAAAGGAATTACAGCAATTAAGGGGCGAGCTGCGAAAAGCAGAGAGAAATAACGAACAATACGTATCTTTACTAAAGAAAAGAGAAGAGTTACAAGCTGAAATCCAGCAATTAAAAGCAAGTGCAACTGGATTAAGCCGTAATCAAGCAAAATGGGAAGAGTGGAAAAAAACTTTACCGCTTTATAAAAGAAGGGAGGTCCTTGAAAACGAACTAGCTCAATACGATCGCATTACGTTTCCTGAACAAGGGTTAGAAAAGCTGGACCAATTAACAGGTTTGCAGAACAGAGTTCAACGAAAACTACATACAACTGAACAGCGTTTACAACGCTTAAAGGTTGAGTTGGACCAATTAACACCAAACTTTACCTTGATTGAAAAAGAACATGAAATTAATGCAGCTGTTGAAAGTCTGCCTCTAATTGATCGGACAAAACAAGAAATCAATGGACTACAAATCAAAATAAAAAAGTTAGATGAAGAGTTACAGTTATTACACAATAAAGTTCATTTGCCACTTTCCCAACAAGATATTATTAATAGTAACACAAGTATTTTTATAAAAGAAAAGGTAGCGAATTTAGCTGCCAAACAAAAAAGTTTAACAGCAAAAAAGTTGGAATTGGATGAGCGATTTCAAGAGGAAAAAAACAGGCTAGAAGAATTAGAATCAAAAGAAATCCAACTTAAAGAAGAGTTAGTCTCTGATGAAGAAAAAAATAAAATGGAAGAGGCGTTATCCCGTTGGAAGGCTAAAGAGACCATTTTGTTTCAAATCGAGTACCTTGAAGAAAGACTAACAGGGTTGCACTCTTCAATACAAAAGGAAAAAAATAGAAAGGCTCAACATAAAGTTCAGCATCTTATACTAGCAATTCTTTTCAGTGCTTTAAGTGCTTGGGGTCTTCTATCAGAAGCCTTTACATTTCTATTTTTAGGCGGCTTAGGACTTCTCTTTATTTTTTGGTCATTCTTTAAAGCATCTTTTTCAAAAGATATCGAGTCTATGCAAAAGGAATCGACTACATTGCAGGAAAAAAAGGCTATATTGGAGCAAGAATTAAATATGCCATCAAATCAAATAGAAGGGATCCGTCAGAGGTTTGAGAGAGACCAAGGGATTAGGGATCAAGTAAATCAGTTATCTTTAATGATTGAAAGACAGCAGGACCAGTACAACCATGTTGTCGATTTATTTGAACAATGGGAGCACAATGAAGCGGGGCTTCGGCAAGAGTTACTAAGGGTTGGAAAAGAGCTGAAGCTGCCTGACAATATCGCGCTCCATCATCTATTGGATGCTTTTCAAATGATTGATGAACTGAAAAAAGTAACCTTAGAAAAGGACCTGATTGTTAAAGAGATCGTAACCACTGAAAATAGTATGAAAGAAATGGTTGCTGCAATTGAAGAACTATCTTTTTTGCTTTCCCAAAAGGCCCCTTCGTATCATGAGGCCGTATTTATGTTAAAAAGAAGTCTACGAGAAGAATTAGAAAAACACATTCAATATAAAGAGAAACAAGAACAATATCGTGAATTGGAGGGAGAATGGAATAACGATCGGATTGAATGGAAGGGACTGCAAGCAGAAATCGATTTGCTTTATCAGAAAGCAGGGGTTCAAGATGAAAAAGACTTTAGAGAGAAGGCAAGGATTGCAGGGATAAAGGACAACTTGTTACAGCAATGGAATCAGGTAAATATTCAACTTAAATTATCAACCATTGATATAACTGACATTGATTCGTTTGAAGAACAAACCATCGATGAGAGAATTGAAGAAATTCAAGTTGAAAAGCAAGCTCTCGAGCAGAGAATCACTCATTTTAATGAGGAGTTGGCTTCTGTTAGACATCAAATTTCTCTGATTGAAGAAGGGGGAACGTATGCAGACCTTCTCCATCGTTATAAACAGCAAAAATCTGAATTCCAATCAGAAGCATTGGAATGGGCTAAGTTTGCAGCCGCTAAGGAAATTCTCCAAAGAACAATTAATAACTTTAAAGAGCTTTGGTTCCCGAAAATGCTTGTTAAAGCGGAAGAGTTTTTGCAGTTTCTCACAGGTGGAAATTATATTCGAATTCTTCCAAAACAAGATAGCAGCGGCTTTATCATTGAGAGCAAAGACCACCTTCTCTTTGAAGCAAATGAGTTAAGTCAGGCAACGACTGAACAAATCTATATATCCATTCGTCTGGCCTTAGCTCTTACCGTATATGAAAAATTTAAGTTTCCGATTATCATCGATGATAGTTTTGTTAACTTTGACCGTGTTCGAACGCATAGAGTAATTCAATTATTAACTAATCTAGACGATTATCAAGTCCTATTTTTCACCTGTCATGAACATCTATTAAGTCATTTTCAAT
Organism: Niallia sp. XMNu-256; assembly: GCF_036670015.1. Lineage (NCBI taxonomy): Bacteria > Bacillati > Bacillota > Bacilli > Caryophanales > Bacillaceae > Niallia > Niallia sp. XMNu-256. The sequence continues at coordinate 3,396,557 of NZ_CP137636.1, read as the reverse complement.
CGGAAAATATCATCAAAATTGAAAAAGAAAATGCAGTATCATAGGCTATCGGAATAAGGGAACATCGTCTGTAAATTTCATATTTCTGCCTTTTAGTGACATAACTCCATCGATCGGTTCATAAAATGTATGGACAAGGCGGATGCCTGGGATTTTTTAAAGATTTATCAAGAGTCTCGAAACGGACAGGATGTCCTACTGAGGCGAAACCCCAGGAAGTGGCGTTTTGAAGCGTGAAAAAATCCGGGCGCAAATTCGACGAGCGAATTGATTATGTGAGGTGGATAGAAATGGATGTTCCTTTTTGGATGTATTTAGTGGTAATGGGAATTGTCTTTAGTGCATTTATGGTATATAAAACCGGTAAAGAGGAGAAGCAAATCGAGGATGAGATAATTGAACGCGAAGGCGAAGTTTATATGAAGCGTCTAGAACAAGAACGCGAGGAAAAGCAGTCAGTAGAAAAATCAATGGGAGTTTAACTTCATAAAATGTACAGGGCAATCTCGAGAGACTGTTGGCAACTAATAGTAGTTGTCAACAGTTTTTCTTTTGGGGTGCCTCTTTTCTTATCCGTTTAGAATGATGTGTGGGGAATGTTAAATTTCTCCTATATTGTGTTGGAATGTCTGCATAAAATATAAGCGCTTTCAAATTTGCAAGTTTATTTCAAAATTGAAATTTTGTTTTTGTACTATTGTTGCAAACGTTTAATTAACCATTGTTTGGAGTTCAGACACTTTGGCACGAATATTGCATTATTTATAATTGAAAAATCATTATATTTCCGAGGTGATTCTATTGACACGTTACGAGTACGGTGGCGATGAATTTATTTTCGTTGAGTTATCTGAGTCGATGAGTCTTGAAGCTAATTTTCAAGCGATGGCTATTACAAGGCGGTTGAGAGAGGAAAACTTACAAGGAATTGTAGATGTCTGTCCCTCAAATGCCTCCTACATGGTCCGCTTTATTCCTGAAGAAATCCATCCTAATGATTTAATTACAAAGTTGAAAGAACTAGAGCAAACCGTATCGGTTGACAACTTTGAAATTACCTCACGAATTGTAGATGTTCCAGTCTTATTTGATGACCCGTGGACAAATGAAGCTTTAATGCGGTTTAGAGACCGCCATCAAGATCCAAATTCAACAGATTTAGAATATGCTGCAAGAATTAATGGGTTCGACTCAAAGGAAGCCCTTATTAAGGCAATTACCGATTCTCCCTATCTAGTATCTATGATTGGTTTTGTTCCAGGATTGCCATGGTGCTATCAAATGGTTCCGCGTGAACAACAAATTGAAGTGCCAAAATATGTTAGACCCCGTACATACACCCCAGAAAGAGCATTCGGATTTGGTGGAGCCTTTGCTGTTATTTATCCGGTTCAAGGAGCAGGCGGATATCAATTATTTGGAACTGCTGCAGCACCGATTTATCAAAAAGAACAGCGATTATATGACTTTAAGGATTCGATGACATTCCCTAGACAAGGGGATATTTTCCGCTATCGCAGTATTACTATGGATGAATTTCAATCTATCGAAAAACAAGTAGAAGAAGGTACTTTCCGTTATTTAACGAAGGAGATAACTTTTAAACCGCAAGAGGTGCTGGACAATCCAAAAGCGTTTTCTGAGGACGTGTTAAGGAGGTTGTACTCATGATTAAAGTAATAAAACCCGGGCTACAAACAACTGTTCAAGATTTTGGAAGAATCGGCCATTATGAAGTTGGAATGCCTCCCTCTGGAGCCATGGACAAGTTTTCCTATTCAGTAGGGAATTTGCTTGTTGGAAATGGGGAAAATGCTGCTTCGCTAGAAATTACTTATATAGGCCCCGTTCTTCAATTTCAACAAGATGCAATGATCGCGATAACAGGAGGAGAGATTCCACCAAAAGTAAATGGTGAATCTGTTCCAATGTGGGAAACCATTTCCGTTAAGGCTGGAGATGAACTTTCTTTTGATTTTGTTAAGCAAGGTGCTCGTGTGTATTTAGCTGTAGCAGGAGGAATTGATGTCCCACTGATCATGGAATCCCGTTCTACTTATACGTTATGTGGAATCGGTGGCCACGAAGGAAGAGCATTACAAGAAGGGGATGTTTTGGGCATTGGAAAGGATGTAAAGAATGCAGTGAGGATTGGATCACGGATCCGTGAAGAATATCTTCCAACCTTCTCAAAGGTGAATGAAATCCGTGTGGTTGTAGGACTATGCAGTTATCGTTTGACCGAAGAAAGCAAGGAAAGGTTCTTCTCCATTGATTGGACGGTTACTACTGAGGCTAATCGTGTAGGCTACCGTTTTAAAGGAGAGCGTTTACAATTTGTTGAGCGCGAACAGCCATTTGGTGCAGGAAGCAATCCATCAAACGTAGTAGATCTCGGTTATCCAATTGGCTCAATTCAAGTGCCAGATGGTGTTGAACCGATTGCCTTATTAAATGATGCTGTGACTGGTGGGGGATACGCAACCATTTGTACGATCATCTCGACGGATTTAAATAAGATGGCACAAATAAAAACAAATGAAAAGGTCCGCTTTAAAGCAGTAAATATTGAAGAAGCCTTAGAGATTCGAAAAGAATACAAACAAAAAGTAGAAAGAATAAAACAAGAACTACAAGTATAGGGGGAATCATTCATGACAGATACGAATAAAAAAGTTTTATCACCAATTCCAGGAGTTTTTTACCGTAAACCAGCACCTGATAAAGAGGTGTTTGTTAATGTAGGAGACTTAGTTAATGAGGGGGATGTCATCGGATTAATTGAAGTAATGAAAAGTTTCTATGAGGTTAAAGCCGAAGCTAGCGGAGTTTTAGAAAGTTTTCTCGTTGAGAACGAGGATATGATTGATGCAGGTCAAGAGCTAGCCATTATCGTAGAAAAATAAAATAGTAGAAAAGCATTTTGGTATAAAGGAGGACAAGAATGCCTTATTTCAATAGAGTACTCATTGCAAACAGAGGAGAGATTGCTAGAAGGATTATCCGTACTTGTCATCGTCTCGGCATTGAGACGGTCGCGGTTTATTCAGAAGCAGATGCCGATGCACCTTTTGTTCGTGAAGCAACCGAGGCGGTCTGTATTGGCCCTGCACAAGCTAAAAAAAGTTATTTGGATATTGAAAACATCATCCAAGCAGCTAAAGAAACAAAAGTAGATGCCATTCATCCAGGCTATGGGTTTTTATCAGAAAACCCCCTTTTTGTTGAGAGTTGTGAACAAGAAAATATTGTCTTTATCGGACCCGCTGCCAACATTATGAAGATCATGGGTTCCAAGCTTGAGGCTAGAACTCAAATGCAAGCGGCCGGCGTCCCAGTAGTTCCAGGCTCAGCAGGAAAGCTTGGTTCACTAGACGAGGCCCTTGCCATTGCTGAAAAACTAGGCTATCCACTTATGCTTAAAGCGAGTGCAGGCGGCGGTGGAATTGGCATGCAGCTTGTTCAAAATGAAGAAGAAATGATTAAAGCTTATGATACGACGATTCAGAAAGCACAATCCTTTTTTAATGATGGAACCGTCTTTTTAGAAAAGTGGATATCCGATTCCCATCATATTGAAGTCCAAGTAGCAGCTGATCGTTTTGGAAATGTTGTTCATTTATTTGAGAGAGAGTGCTCTGTTCAACGTAGAAATCAAAAAGTGGTTGAGGAAAGTCCTTCATCATTTTTAGATGAGTCTTTAAGAGCCAAATTATTAGAAGCAGCTGTCCGAGGGGTAGCAGAAATTGGTTATACGAATGTCGGAACGATGGAATTTATTTTTGATGGGAATCATAATTTTTACTTTTTAGAAATGAATACAAGATTACAAGTTGAGCATCCCGTTACAGAGGAGATAACGGGAATTGATTTAGTTGAATGGCAATTAATGATTGCTGCTGGTGACAAACTTCCGCTTAATCAGGATGAAATCACACGAAAGGGTCATTCCATTGAATGTCGTCTATATGCGGAAGACCCTGTCACATTCTTTCCTTCTCCAGGAAAGCTAACAACCTTGAAACTACCTAATGGGAATGTACGACTTGATTTTGGTGTAGAAGAAGGCAGTGCTGTTTCTCCGTTTTATGATGCGATGATTGGAAAAATTATTGTACACGCTGATACGAGAAGTGAATCCATTAAAAAAATGATTGACACACTTAACAAAATAGAGGTAGAAGGCATTAAAACGAACCTTGCCCTCTTAGATCAAATTATGAAAATGAAGCAGTTTGTATCCGGTAACTACACAACACAGATATTAGAGAAAAAGGAAATCAAGTCATAAGAGGTGAATGACGTGGTAAAGATCGACTTAAATTGTGACATGGGTGAAAGCTTTGGTTTATATGAAATCGGCAATGACGAGGAAATGATGCAGTATATCACTTCTGCTAATATCGCTTGCGGATTTCACGGTGGTGATCCTTATGTGATGAAAAAAACAGTGGCTCTTGCCAAAAAATACGGGGTGGGCATAGGCGCCCATCCAGCTTTCCCGGATTTATTAGGGTTTGGTCGCCGCTATATGACATGTACTCCTGATGAGGTAAGGGATTATGTCACGTACCAACTTGGCGCTTTACGTGAATTTTGTCGTGCTCAAGATGTACAAATTCAGCATTGCAAACCACATGGCGCTCTTTTTATGAAAGCGATGGAAGATAAACAGCTTGCGCGATCGATTTTAGAAGCAGTACATGATGCAGGTCCAAATATGATTATTTTTGCCCTCAATCAATCCGAGGTATATGAAGAGGCGATCAAAATGGGCATTCCTGTGGCTAAGGAGGTTTACTCCGATCGAGAACATACAGAGACAGGTTCCATTGTCTTAACAAGAAAAGGCTCAGAGATAAAGGATTATGATGAAATGGCACAACGAGTCGTTCGGATGGTAAAAGAGGGAAAAGTCCTTACTTATGATGGCAACGATGTTTCAATTGAAGCTCAGACTGTATGTATTCATGGGGATACACCAGGAGCACCCATCCTTGCAAAGGCAATTGTTCGAGCATTAAATGCTGCTGAAGTAGAAATTACTTCAATTAAAAACATAGTTTAGTAGATCCCTATATTTTATAGAATAAAAAAGCCATTTTTTCATAAAGGAGAGAAACAGATTGAATATTGAACAAACTTATACGTTTAAAGATGTATCACGAGAGTTGCTTTGGCAAACCCTTCAGGATCAAGGATGTCTACAACGATCTTTACCAGGCTGCAAGGTTTTTGAAGAAGTAGAGGAAAAGGTTTATAACACAGAGCTTGGAATTAATATTGGCCCGGTCAAGGGGGTATTCACAGCTGTCGTTCGCCAAGTTGATATAATTGAACCCTATTCATATCGATTGCTTGTACAAGGAAAAGGGAAGCCAGGTGAGATTGATGCAGATGCTTCTATGATTCTAGAGGAATCTGAGCAAGGAGCGACGCTTACTTGTAAGGCAGAAGTCAAAGTTACAGGTACACTTGCATCCGTTGGGCAACGGGTTATGGGAGGTGTGGCTAAGGTCGTATTAGGCAAGTTTTTTAAAGATATTGAAAAAGAAACGAAAGAAATGGCTAAGCTCTAATTGCATTTAATATATTCTTTTTACTTCTATAACTGGGAGGCGAGTTTAAATTTAATTCTGGATCAGTGGGAGTCTAATCCCATTACAAAGAAATGAGCCTTAGGTGGATATAGCGAATTGATTAAAGGTATTTTTATAAATTATAGGGGGTGTTCGAGAGATGGAAATTAAGAAGCAAAAAGTAACCGTAAACGTGAATGGTGCTGAACGAAGTGCTGAAGTGGAGCCCCGGAAACTACTTGTGCATTATTTACGTGATGATCTAGGATTGACAGGTACACATATCGGATGTGACACAAGCCAATGTGGGGCTTGTACGATCTTGGTAAATGGAGATGCAGTTAAGTCATGTACGATGCTTGCGGTTCAAACAGAGGGGGCTAAAATCTCAACAGTCGAAGGACTAGGAACGATTGAAAATCTTCACCCAATGCAGCAAAGTTTTTGGGAGGAGCATGGTTTACAATGTGGCTACTGTACACCGGGAGTCATGATGGCCATGATTGCTATATTAAAAGATAACCCAAATCCGACAGAGGAAGAGATTCGAGAGGGGATGGAAGGAGTCATTTGTCGCTGTACAGGTTATCAGTTTATCGTCAGTGCTGTTCAAAAAGCAGCCAAGATTATGGCTGAAAGAGACCAATTACAAAACGGAAATGCACTAGTTGGGGAGGGATCAATGAATGGCTAAAATAGTTGGTACTCCAGTAAAACGAAAAGAAGATCCTCGGCTATTAACGGGAAATGGAAGATTTGCCGATGATATTCAATTACCAGGTATGTTATATGCAACAGTCATAAGAAGTCCTCATGCCCACGCAAAGATTAAAAATATTCTAATCGACGATGCATTGAGGTTAGAAGGCGTTGTTGCCATCTATACAGGGAAGGATCTAGAAGGAAAAATCGGTCCAATTCCAACAACCTGGCGTGTACCTGGCTGTAATTTAAAAGAGGCACCACATTATCCATTAGCTAGTGATACTGTGCGTTATGTTGGTGATGGAGTTGTATTAGTTATTGCTGATGACCGTTATACCGTTCGTGATGCAGTCGATTTAATTGAAGTAGACTATGAAGTTCTTCCTGCTGTTGTCCGTCAAAAAGAGGCAATTAAAGACAATCAACTAGTCATTCATGAGGATATTGAAAATAATATTGCCCTTCACTGGAAAGCGGGTGAAGTAGCAGATGAACTGATTGAAAGTGCTGAAGTGGTTGTTCGAGAAAGCTTTAATTTGCAGCGGGTTTTTCCTAGTGCTATTGAAACTCGTGCCGCAATCGGACAATATGATGCAGGTAGTGGTGATTTAACCCTTTGGTGCTCTTCCCAAAATCCACATATTCATAGAATGGTATTATCAGAGGTACTGAACATTCCAGAATCAAAGCTGCGCGTAATAGCTCCAGATATGGGGGGAGGGTTTGGTGGTAAAATTGGCGTACACCCTGATGAAGCGTTAGTTGGTTATGCTGCTCGTGATCTTAACAGACCAGTTAAATGGATTGAGCTTAGAAGTGAAAACTTTATTGCGGCAAATGCTGGACGGGATGAGATCATTGACGTTGAACTTGCTGGAAAAAAAGATGGGACCCTTACTGCCATTCGGGTGAAAAACACAGCTAATTTAGGTGCTTATTTATCTACGTTTGGTCCAGGGTGTCCGACGATTGACTTTGGTTTAATGATTACTGGAGCTTATGATATCCCGCATGCCTCATGTGAAACGATCGGTGTTTATACAAACACAACTCCAATTGATGCATATCGTGGGGCAGGTAAGCCAGAGGCGACTTATCAAATTGAAAGGATGATTGATTTATTTGCTAAGAAAATAGCTATGGACCCGGTTGAAATTAGAAGAAAGAATTTCGTGAAAAAAGAGGCTTTTCCTTATACAAATGCGCAAGGGTTACTTTATGACAGTGGAGATTATGAAAAGCCGCTGCAAAGAGCTTTAGACATCATTAATTATGAGAGCTTACGTAAAGAGCAAGAGAAATTAAGGAAACTAGGGAAATTAATTGGAATTGGCTTTTCAACCTATGTAGAGTTATGCGGATTTGGACCTTCAAAGGTGGCAGGGGCTATCGGTTTCCAAGGCGGTGTTTGGGAGAATGCAACGGTTCGGATTCATCCGTCTGGAAAAGCAACTGTTTTTTGTGGAACTTCACCACACGGTCAAGGACATGCTACAACATTTGGCCAAATCGTAGCAGATAAGCTTGGCATCCCATTAGATGATATCGAGTTTGTTTTCAGTGATACAAAATCAGTATCGATGGGATGGGGCACATATGGTTCTCGTTCCACTGCAGTCGGAGGTGGGGCTATTGCTTATGCTGCGGATCGTGTTGTTGAAAAAGCAAAGAAAATTGCTGCCCATGAATTAGAAGCAGCAGAGGAAGATATTGTATTTGAAAATGGAATTTTCCAATTAAAAGGAGTGCCAGGTCATCAACGTACATTCCAAGAGGTTGCTAGAAGTGCTAACTATGCATGGAATTTACCCGAAGGGATGGAGCCTTCTCTAGAAGGGCAATCATTCTTTGATCCTGAGAATTTTGTTTATCCGTTCGGTACACATATTGTTGTCCTAGAAATTGATAAGCAAACAGGTGAAATTGAGTTAAAACGTTATGTATGTGTGGATGATGTAGGAAATGTAATTAATCCCTTAACTGCTGAAGGACAAGTACATGGAGGAATTGCACAAGGTGTTGGGCAAGCTTTATGGGAAGGGGCTATTTTCAGTGAAGAAGGACAGCTGTTAACTGGAACGTTAATGGATTATGCATTACCAAAAGCACGTTTCTTCCCACATATTGAGTCAGAGTTTACAGTAACTCCTACAACAGTAAATCCAATCGGGTCAAAAGGAGTTGGTGAAACAGGCACAACGGCTTCTATTGCAGCTGTAGCAAATGCTGTTATTGATGCATTAGCTCCATACGATGTAACAGATGTTGAAATGCCAATTACACCAGAAAAAGTTTGGCGTGTGATTCAAAGTGGGGAGGAGAACGAATGATACCTGTCAAATTTGATTATGTACATGCAGAATCAATCCAACAAGCGATTAAGTTACTGCAAGAAAGTGACGGAGAGGGCAAGTTAATTGCCGGCGGCCATAGCTTATTGCCGTTAATGAAATTTAGATTAACAGAACCAAGTGTACTCATTGATATTAGTCGAGTTAGTGAACTAAAGGGGATCAATAAGGAAGGAGATCGTATCGTAGTTGGGGCTTTAACTACTCATTATGAGGCCGCAAACGATCCGATCATTAAAGAGTATATTCCGGTACTTGCTGATACCGTACGCCAAATTGGGGATATACAAATTCGTAATCGTGGCACAGTCGGAGGAAATATTGCCCATGCAGACCCGGCAGCAGACATACCAGCAGCAGCTGTGGCTCTAGATGCGGAAATTGAAATGATTAGTGAGGATGGCGTAGACACAATGGATGTCCATAGCTTTATTATTGGGCCGCTTATTACTGCTTTACCTGAAGATAGCATCGTAAAGTCTGTATCGTTCCAAATCCCTCCATCCCATACGAAATCGGTTTATTTGAAGTATTTCCACCCTGCCTCGGGCTATCCAGTTGTCGGCGTGGCAGCCGTAGCGGGTGTAGATAAAGATGGTACGATTGATTACGTCAAAATCGGGGTTACTGGCGTAGGGGATGTGGCGTTTCGTGCAGAAGCTGTTGAACAAACCCTTTTAGGCCAAAAGCCAACACAAGCGTTGATTCATGAGGCATCCAAGCTTGCAGCAGAAGGAGCTGAAATGGGCAGTGATTTATTTGCTTCAGCAGAATATCGGGAAAATTTATGTAAAGTGTATACGGAACGCGCTTTAAGTAGTGTACTATTATAAAATTTCATAATATTTATAATAGTTTTTAGAAAATGAATCATGTGGGACCAGTGAAGTGAGCTGGCCCCATGTTTCATTATTATTCCAATTCGCCCGTTGAGTTTAACCTCCATCCACTCATAAATACATAAAACTTAAGAGAGGTGATTAGAAATTAACGTTAATATGAGGAGGTCCATACAAGACAATTTTGAACAAAACGGCTATATTACAGACCAGCCGACCGTTATCGCCTTGCACCTTGTCCAAGCCTTGCAAAAACCCTTATTGATTGAGGGACCTGCAGGAGTTGGAAAAACAGAGTTAACTAAAGTACTCGCACACGGTCGTCACGATTTTCAGTGATGGTCTAGATACAGGGGACTTATCCAACATGGATTGGGCCATGAAAGAAATTCAACATCGTTCATCCGATGTTATTTGGTTGAATCCATTGCTCTCTATTTCAGGATATGAGCAGAGGCGAGAGGGATGAAGGCGGCGCTTCCGTATATTGATCTGTTTATGGAGGCATATAAGGCTGAATCCTTCCAAAGGTAGGCAAAAAGAGTATAAATTTCGAGGTGAATGGGAATGTCTGAAAATGCATTAGTGATGGAAGCGATTAAGAAAGCGCAAGAATCTAGTATAAAAGCGGCTTTAGCTACAGTTGTAAGCGTAAAGGGGTCTGCTTATCGTCGTGAAGGTGCCATGATGCTTATAGATGGAGCTGAAAAAACAACAGGAATGATTTCGGGTGGTTGCCTTGAATCAGATGTTGCAGAAACAGCAAAAGAGGTTATAGTTTCCGGACAACCTATTCTCAAAACGTATGATTTGGATGAAGATCTTGTATGGGGACTAGGTCTTGGGTGTCCTGGAATCGTAGACATTTATATCGAACCTGTTCCAACAAGGGATGAAATGACTGAATGTCGATCTTTTAATCGTTGGCTTGATTGTGTAAAAAATCAAGAAGAAGGAGTTTTGGTAACCATTCTTCAAACGGAAGGATATGCTGATGGGGGCAGAATGTTTATACCTAAGGAAGGAAGTCCAATTGGTTCACTTGGTGATCGCTTCTTAAATGAAAAGGCAGCCACGATTGGATTAGCTAAATTAAATGAATCGAATCCTAAGTCAGAAAGCATTTTAATGACAAGAAGTGACGGAGTGGAACTTCTTGTGTTTTTGGATGTATATATCCCGCCTGTTACCTTGTTGATTTTTGGCGCAGGTCATGATGCCCTTCCAGTAGCTAAATTAGGTGTTTCATTAGGGATGAGAACAGTTGTGGTCGATCAGCGTCCTGCATTTAACAACGAAGAACGATTTCCAGGTATGAAAAGGTTGGTTATCAATCCAGCTAAATTTAACGAACAAATCAAAATAACGAATCGCACCTATATTGTAATTATGAATCATCATATTGATAGAGATATTGAAACATTGAAGTTTGTTTTACCTTCAAACGCTGCATATATAGGTCTGCTTGGACCGCGATCCCGAGGAAACAAACTAATTCATGCAATTGAAACTGAAGGAATCAGGGTTTCCGACAATAAGCTTGCTAAACTACATAGTCCAATTGGCCTGGATATTGGTTCTGTGACACCTGAAGAGATTGCCATTAGTATTCTAGCAGAGATTATTGCTGTCAGAACAGGTCATCATGGAGGATTTCTTCAAGGTTCTCAGAGAATCCATGGAATAGTTAACTAATGAATAATATTAGTGCCATCATTCTTGCCGCAGGAACCTCTTCAAGAATGGGATCTGTAAAGCAACTTCTGCCACTTGGCAATAAACCTTTATTGAAACATGTAATCGATAAAGTAACCGCTGAGGATTTTTCCGAAATTATTGTAGTAATTGGTTATGAAAGCAAAAATATTAAAAGGAGAATAGCGTTTACAGATGAGCGTATACGTTGGGTGGAGAATACTGAGTATCGATCAGGTCAGAGCTCATCCTTACGATGTGGATTCCAGAATTTAAAAGAAACTGATCGTAATGTTATGGTTTTTCTTGGAGATCTGCCATTTGTTTCATGCTCAACCATTAAAAGGGTCTATGAAATGGGACAGAAACAACTTAGTATATTCAACGAGCCTTTTGTGATTCGTCCTCAATATAATGACATCAAAGGACATCCCGTATTTTTCGGAAGATTACAAGTAAAATTATTTTCGAGTCTTCAAGGAGATCATGGAGGGAAGATGATCATGAAGCAGATTTCTCATCAAATGACGATTGAAGTCGAAGACGAAGGAATTCTATCTGACATTGATACGCCTGAAGCATATGAAAAGGCAAAATTGGCTTTGAAAGGATTTCACTTTTAATCATAAAAAAACACACGAAGTCGTGTGTTTTTTTATGACATTATATAGAAAAAGTTATTTTTCTTCAGCTTTTTCTTCTGTAGTGCCTAAGATCCCTTGAAGATCTTTATCCTTAACCTCAACGCCAGCGTCTTTCAGCTCACGATCAATGACAGATTGAATGGTTTCCATATCCGATAACCGAGAGTTCAAAAGGTTTTCTTTCATTTTACCTTTAACCTCTTCAAAAGGTTCTTTTTCCTTTTTATCCGTTACTTGAATGATGTGAAATCCAAATTGTGATTGGACGGGCTCGCTGATTTCATTCACATCTAAAGCATAAGCGGCTTCTTCAAATTCAGGCACCATTGCTCCTGGTCCAAACCAACCAAGATCTCCGCCTTTTTCAGCTGTTCCATCTGTTGAGTATTCCTTTGCTAAATCCTCGAACTTCTCACCAGCATCAAGCTTCGATTTAACTTCTTTAGCCTTCTCTTCATCTTCAACAAGAATATGTCTTGCTTTAATGTCAGGACGGTATTCTTCCTCATAATACTTCTTTACATCTTTATCTGTAATATCTGAACTAACGGCTTTCTCTAATAAAAGATTTAGTCTTAAATAGTCATCTCTAAAGGATTCTTCACTTTCGAAACCATACTGAAGGAAAAATGTATCTCCGTACTGTTCCTTCATTTCCGTAACTTTTTCATCTAATTCTTTATTTGAAACCTCATATTTATCTGCTAAAACCTTTTCATAAACCATTTGCTGCAAGACAGGTTGTCCGGCCATATCCTTCATTTCAGCATAAAATTCATCTTTAGTTATATTTCCCGCTTTTGATTCTACAATGAGATCTGATCCATCTCCATTATTACAAGCTGTTAAAGAGAGGATTCCGACTGCCATCGTAATTGGCAATATCCATTTTTTCACGTATTTAACACTCCTATTGATCAAATTCGCCTGCCTGATTTACGCCTAAAAAACTAAAGGCCCATCGGAGGCTTAATTTCATACAGTTGTCTTTGCTGAAGTTTAATCTCGTACAAACAACAATGATAACTATAACATAAATTTGTCCGCTAACAAATTAATTGGAAAGGTTTTTTAAGATTTTTTTCAAAAAACTAGGTAAATGTCCATTACATATTCGTCCTTCGTACATATGATACATCGTAAGAGAAAGGAGGTAAAAAAGTATGGGACATTTTCATAACAGAGGTTTCGCGTTAATCGTAGTATTGTTCATCTTACTAATTATCGTTGGAGCTTCCTTCTACTAAGAAATAGTTTAAAACCTAAAATGTTTGCGGAATACCATATAGAAATACAGATAATTTCATTCTAGGAGGTGTTAAGTATGGGTCAAGCTTACGGTGGAGGATTCGCGTTAATCGTAGTTCTTTTCATCTTATTAATCATCGTTGGAGCAGCATGGTTATAAGATTGAGATAATAGATGACAAAGAAGCGGTGAGAATATCACCGCTTCTTTGTCGTGCTTACGTAATAGCTACTAATATCTCAACATATGAAGAGATGAGTAGGATGGTAACAAGAATATTGATGGTTCTAAATATGTTTGATTGCTTTTCTTCTGGAATCTCTTTTTGTAGACAAAGTAAGTTGGTGAGCCTATTAATATGCAATAATATAAAAAAGGCAAATAAAATATAAAAAATTAACAAGTCATTATTCCTCCTTTTGAGAGGCTGATTCGGTCTCGTGAATAAAGTGTAACTTCCATCAATGGGAGGTCTTTTATCCCTCGCTGATGGAAAGCCCGCGGCCAAAGAATGCTGGTCACGCATACGTTGCCGTAAGCGTATTTAGTCTGTGATTAACTTCCCGAGCTTTACGGTCAGTTAATCCCCCACATTATACTAGAATCTTGAGGTGGAAGTCTTACTGCCCGTTAAGCTGATAAAAATCAATACGGAATCACGATTTTAAAAAGCCATTAATGTAATTGAAGATCATTCTTATATATATATGCCTATAAATGAGTGAATAAAACAAAAATAAGGCATTCTTGTTAATCATATGCCTACCTGAAAAGCTGTAGAAATGGTAAAATAGTGTACATGTTGTAATAATTATATCCATTTATTATAGACTACTTATGTAAATTTACGATGAAAGTAATAAAAAATCAATAGTAAAATGGATAGATTAACATTAAGGATAATGCAAAATAAAGTGGGGAAAGATATGGATTTACAAGCGATATTAGAGAAAATTAATAAATTGGAGTACCACCAATCACTTTTGTTGAAAATGAATCAATCATCGACTGAAGCCTTTTACAAACTAATCATTGAAAAATCACTATCAGAAGAAGAAGTAGGACAATTCCATAAAAAATGTGAAAGATTGAGCAAAATTTTCGAAGAACAAAAAGCGGAAGGTTTTGTTTATTTTCATCCGCTTTACGAAAAATTTATTGCTCATCTTCATCCGAAACTTTCGGCTCAAGAAGTAATCATAGCTTGTTTAAGACAGGGGTTATATGTTTCCTTAATGACCGAATTCAAAAAATATTTATGATCATCTAAATGAATTCTTTTTCTAAATTGGCCTTTTTAATGATTTTCCCATCATCTTCGATAAAGTCCTGGTTGATATTGTTAAAAGAAGTTTCGAAAATTTCCATAAAGTCATCCCCATAAATATTTCGAACAATCGCCATTAGTTCCATAATCTCTGGGAATTTTCCATAAATATCTTTTAACGGTAAGGAGCCTGTGTAGACAGAGGTTTGAGTCCCATCATAAGCAGATAAAGAATCTAAAAACACTTTTTCCCCTTTTTCTGTCAGTTTAATATACGTATTACGTTTGTCATTTTCCTTTTTCGAAAATTCCAGAAAGCCCCGCTCCTCTAACTTTTTGGAAAAATTAAAGGCGGTAGAAACATGCATAACTCCAAATTTTGCTACATCTGAGATGGAAGCACCATTTAAATGGTAAGCAATTGACAGGATATGATGTTCATTAATATTCAAATCATACGGTTTTATCCATTGTTGCCAGTCTTTCTCAACAGATTTCCATAATGCTTTACTTAGTTGAGCAATTCTCTGAGTATAAAGCATCGCTTCCTTTGCGGAAAAATCTTTTTCTTCCATCCTCTTATACCCCTTTTCGTATCTCTCTTAATTATTATTATGCCAATAAAGTAAAGATTAATAAAGATAGTAATTTGCTAAATTATTAGAATTTGTGCAAATACCATGTATAGTCTTATGTTATTGTGTGAAGGTTCATCCTGCTATCGCAATATATCTGTTTTCGATTATGAGACGAGAAAATCCTGCTTTTTTCACGTATTTTTTTGAAAAATGTCAGAATTTACATACTATTTATTTAAATGTCTCTCAAATTCAGCAATTGTTTTTTCAAGCGAAGCAATTTCTTCTTGCAAATGTCGTTGGTGAGGACGAATCTCATCTTTCCATTCAGTGACCGACTTTTTTAAATCCAAGACGAAAGAATGAATGTTTTCTTTTCCTTCTTGAGTTGCAGTTGCCAGACTCTTCTTTAAATCACGTAAATGAGATTGAATCTCTGAGAGTTGGTGTATAAACGGTTGTGCTGTATTTTTAACGACTATACGAGTTTCCTTACCAGAATTAGGAGTGGTTAGTAACGTGATTAAACTAGATAAAGTGGCTCCAACAAATAATCCAGCGAGGTATGACTTCCCTTTCATGATCTTCTCCTCCAATTACAATTAGTATGAATCGTTCCCTTGTGTGTTATATCCCTCATTCATGATGCATAAACTTAATTATGCTTGTCTGTTAACTTTATTCAGCGGTAGTCACGGATTTTCTTAGGGTGCCGTACCGAGTAGCTCGATGAGAGGGACATGATGTCCTAGTCAGGCTAGAAATAAGGTTGTGGCGCTCTGTAACGTGATAAAGAATCCAGGCGCGCAAATTCGACGGGCGAATTTAATTCTAGGGGTGACATCATGAGCATATTTTTTTTACTTTTATGCCTTATAACAGGTTCACTCTATCTTTTTTACTTTTTAGCCTGGAAGAGGCCGTCTGCTTATCCGCCCAAATACTTGCTTAAAAAACGGTTACAAATCATGGGTCTAAGTAGTATCATGTTTTTGCTTATTACCATTGTGTTAATGTTGTTTTAGTTAGAAAGAAAAACCCGTCAATCGAGACGGGTTTCAAACAGTTATTGACTGATTGTCTGTTGACCAGTAAATGTTGTTTTTTTCATAATTGTTGTCGCGACTGGATATAAAACAATCATGACAATAGTATTGACCGCTGCTGCTGGTAATACGGCTGCGGCAAACATTGCTGCAAATTGTCCTGGTAATCCAACAATAAAGGATGCTGCAGCTAAGAAAATGGCTCCTGAAATCAATGTTCCAATTGCTGTTAGAACAGCGACTGAGATAATCGATTTATTAAGCTTTCCTAGTAGCATAAATAATCCTAAAAAGACGAATGCTGTAATGAATTTATCGATAATATTTGGGAAAAATCCCCCTGGCATTGAAGTTGTAATTCCTGAAATAATTCCTGTTGCAAGTCCTACTAATAGGACACTTTTCGTATCTGGAAAAAGAATAATACCTAAAAACATCATCGTTAGCATCATATCAGGCTTCATTCCGAACACAAACCCAGGAACAACTGCGTGTAAGACCGTCCCCATACCAATTAAAAGAGCAATGGCCACTAGTTTTTTAGTATTCACTTCTCATCTCTCCTCATCTCATCTTGACTAAAATCGCTTTTCCTACAGTGCACTCGTTGCCTGCAGCGAAAAGTTTCTATTATTATAGCACAAAAGCAGAGTTTAAAGAATCCTTTTATTAATAATTTTTTCTGAACTCTCTCATAAACTGAGCGAGTCGCTCTACATTTTCAAGAGGTACAGCATTATAAATAGAGGCCCTGCAGCCACCAACTGAACGATGACCAGCCAAACCAACAAACCCAGCTTCTTTTGCCTGGGATAAAAAGCTCTTTGTTGCTTCTTCAGATTGTAATGTGAAAGTGACATTCATTGTTGAACGGCTGTCTGGTGTAGCATGTCCACTATAGAAGCCATTACTTTCGTCGATCTCATCATAAAGAAGCTTCGCCTTTTGCTCATTTATTTTTTCGATCGCTTGGACACCGCCTTGCTCTTCAATCCATTCAAGGACAAGCGACAATAAATAAATTCCAAAGGTTGGTGGTGTATTATATAAAGAATTATTTTTCACGTGAGTGTTGTAATTTAACATCGTTGGTAAATCATCAGATGAGCGGGTTAATAAATCTTTCTTGATAATAACAACGGTTACCCCAGATGGGCCTAAGTTTTTCTGTGCGCCTGCATAAATAAGATCGAATTGATCCATATTTAATGGTTTACATAAAATATCGCTGGACATATCAGCCACAAGAGGAACTTGTAATCCTGTTGGGAATTTATGCCATTGTGTACCGTAGATGGTATTATTGCTTGTAATATGCAAATAAGCAGCGTTATTAGCTACCATTGCTGGATCTAAAGCTGGTATGTTTTTGTATTGATTATCTTTACTTGAACTGACGATTTCCGTTTTTCCAACTTTCTTTGCTTCTTTTAAAGCTTTTTCAGACCATGCACCAGTTAATGCATAATAAGCAGTTTGACCTGCTTGTAGCAAGTTCATCGGTACCATTGAAAATTGTAAACTAGCCCCACCTTGTAAAAATAGCACCTCGTAATCATCTGAAATGGAAAGTAAAGAACGTAAAGAGGCAATCGCAGCGTTGTGGACCGCTTCATAATCTTTACTTCTGTGACTCAATTCCATGACTGACATTCCCGTACCTCTAAAATTCAACAATTCACTTTGGGCTTGTTTAAGTGCTGCTTCAGGTAAAGCAGCGGGACCCGCATTAAAATTCAGTGCACGACTCATTTAGACAACCTCCTAGAATTTTTGTGATAGGCCATTTTGAAATTTCAAATAAATATAAAAATAGTTTCTTCTTCTTTATAGTACCTTAGAATTTGTCGAATTGTACATAAGTAATTTTGTGAAATAATAAAAAAATTCTCCATAGGGAGAATTTTTTATTAAAAATGACTTTTTATATCCGCTGCCATTTGTTGAAGGTCTAGTGAAGTGTAGTCACTTCCGTTGTTTTTCCAAACTGCACCAAATCCATCACCTTCACCGTAACGGGGGATTAAATGCATATGAAAGTGGAATACAGATTGACCTGCTTTTTCACCGTTATTATTAACAACATTTAATCCGACTGGGTTGTATGTTGTTTTTAGAGCCTTAGCAATCTCAGGAGCAACTTCAAAAATATCTTTCGCCATTTCTGGAGTTAATTCATAAATGTTTTCTTTATGTACTTTTGGAATAATTAACGTATGTCCTTTTGTGACTTGGCTTATATCGAGAAACGCAACGACATTTTCGTTTTCAAAAACCTTTGCTGAGGGGATATCTCCATTAATAATTTTACAAAAAATACAATCACTCATTATGTTTCAACCCTTTCATCATAAGTTATGAATAATTGTAACATATTGGTAACCTTTTCAAAACAAGCAAACAAAAAGGGCAGGATTCGCATGGAATCCCACCCTAATGCAGGGGAATCATTCATATACTTTCGTTCACTACAGATACTGTTCTGCGACAAACACCTCATTTATTGTAAAATGTATGTGCTCATTCACTTACAGATACTGTTCTGCGATAAACACCTCATTTATTAGTAAAATGGTTGTGTTTATTGGGTAATTTCAGATCCTTTGTTCAAGCTAACCATCCCCTATTCTTATAAGTTTTTTACAAAACATTATAATCACTAGGCAACGTTATCTTTGACAAACACCTCATTTTCAAATTTAATTTGAACTTCGGTGACAGGAATCCTCTTGGTTTTCATACAACTTGTGCATTACAACCATCCCCTTATTTGGAACGTTTTATAAAGCATATGGGTCAATCGAAACAATTGTCTTTTACAGACACCTCATTTCAATTTTTGATGATTTTCATCATCAAGGTTGTTTCCCCTACATAAATTAGAATGTCCGCTTTTTGAAATATATATACTTCCTTTTTTAAAAAGTTTTTGATTTCCGTTGAAACTTGTTAAACTGGACAAGGTCATCACACATTTCTTACAATTAATGTAAGTAAATCTGAACTAGGAAGGGCGTTATGAATGTCTTTATTGGAGATAAAACATTTAACAGGTGGATACACAAGAAATCCTGTATTAAAAGATGTTTCTTTTTCGGTTAATTCCGGAGAATTAGTTGGGCTTATCGGCTTAAATGGGGCAGGTAAAAGTACAACGATTAAGCATATTATTGGATTAATGGAACCGCATCAAGGGGAGATTACCATCAATAAAAAAAATATTGATGATGATCGAGAAACATATCGAAAGCAATTTACATTTGTACCAGAGACACCTGTCCTTTATGAAGAACTGACTTTGGATGAACATTTAAGGCTGACAGCGATGGCTTATGGAATGGAGGAAAACCTTTATAAAGAACGAGTAGGGAAATTATTGAAAGAGTTTCGGATGGAAAAGAGATTGAAGTGGTTTCCAGCCCATTTTTCAAAAGGAATGAAGCAAAAGGTTATGATTATGTGTGCTTTTTTAGTTCAGCCATCTTTGTATATTGTAGATGAGCCTTTTGTTGGCCTCGATCCTCTTGGAATTCAGTCCTTACTTGACTTGATGGAGAAAATGAAGGAAAGCGGCGCAGGCATACTCATGTCCACCCATATTTTAGCAACCGCTGAACGGTATTGTGACCGATTTATTATATTACACGAAGGCAAAGTAAAAGCTCAAGGAACGATGGACCAGTTACGACAGGATTTCAATATGCCAAATGCGACACTAGACGATCTATACATTCAATTGACAAAGGAAGAAGATCATGTTTGATGAGAAGATATTATGGAAAGAACGTTTTAGTCGGACGAGCAAGGAGCTTTCTCGTTACCTTCGTTATATTTTTAACGGTCATCTCGTAATCGTTTTTATCTTTCTAATTGGAACTGCCGCTTTTTATTATCAGGAGTGGCTAAAAATGATACCTGAAACCTTTCCGGCTGGGGTAATTATGGCTGTAATTATGTCACTGCTATTAACTTATAGTCCGATATATACCTTTATGTCTGATGCAGATCGCATTTTTTTGCTTCCATTAGAAACGAAACTGAATAATTTTTTTAAAAAATCGATTCTCATTAGCTTTTTTATGCAAGTTTATTTGTTACTTGTCGGGTTGGCGGTGCTCATGCCGATGTATGCTGCTGTGAATGAGGGAAGGTTTAATTCCTTTATTCCATTTCTCGTTATCATTCTCGTGGCAAAGGCGCTTAATTTATGGATACGCTGGTTTGTTCAGTACGATGGCGAGGTTCGAGGACATTGGGTTGATTCCATTATTCGATTATTAGTCAATTTTGTTTTCCTCCTTTTTTTATTTTCAAATGCTTCGGTTTATTTAATTGGGGTTCCCATCATTCTTTTAGTGGGATTACTTTTTTATTATCATAATCAATCGAAAAACAAAGGATTAAAATGGGAGTTTTTAATTGAACAAGATGAGAGGCGGATGACGGGTTTTTATCGCTTGGCTAATTTATTTACCGATGTTCCTAAGCTGAAAAATAAAGTGAAGCGGAGAAAATGGTTGGATGCGCTCCTTGCAAGAATTCCGTTTCAACAAGAACAGACTTTTTCCTATTTATTAGGACGGACTTTTTTACGTTCTGGTGACTATTTCGGTTTATTTATACGTTTGACCGCTATCGGGGCGATTATGATTTACTTCCTTACATTTGGGATCGGACAAATTATCCTTATGATTCTTTTTCTATATTTAACAGGATTTCAATTAATACCTCTCTGGAAACATCACCAAAATCATGCCATGCTTGAGTTGTTTCCAATAAGCGATAAAAATAAAAAAGAATCTTTTTTAAAGATTTTACGAAATGTGTTAGTCCTACAAGTGATTGTACTATCTGTCATCATTTTAATAAAAGGCGACTGGCTCGCAGCCGTCATTGCTGTACTTGCTGGAGGAATCTTTACTCTCTATTTTGTTTATTTTTATAGCAAGAGAAAGATTAACGGATAAACAATTTAAGAGTAATATTCATCTAACACCGAAAAAGTTATGCCTAATGGAAAAGTGGGTAATATAAGCTCTGTTTAGCAATATAGGATCAGATAAATGATAAATGGATGATCATCCTTAAAGGAGAGATTTGCATCAATGGGCCAATACGAGGAACGAGCTTACGATGAAATTTTAGAATGGAAGCGGAGAATTTTGAAAAAGCCCAAAATGTTCCAACGAATGACGAAACAAATGCAAGAAAAAATCAACGAAAAAATCCCGGAAAAAGCACATGAAATCATCACAGACGGAATTAAAAACTTTGTTAAACTAACCTTAACCGGCTCGCAAATTACGACGAGAAGAGTGGAGGAATCCTATCTTTCTTTGCAAGAGCGTGATGAAATTTTTGCTGAAAAACTATCGGTTTATCGTAAATCTGCTGTCATTGAAGGAGCGGGAACAGGGGCGGGTGGAATCTTATTAGGACTTGCCGACTTCCCACTTCTTCTTTCAATTAAAATGAAATTTTTATTTGATGCGGCCAATCTATATGGGTATGATACGAAAAAATATGAAGAGCGAATTTTTATTTTGTTAGTGTTTCAATTAGCTTTTTCAAGTAGTGAAAAAAGAAGAGAAACGATGGAGCTAATTGAGAACTGGGAAGAATACAAATCGGAATTAAAGGAGTTAAATTGGCAAGAATTTCAGCAAGAATATCGAGATTATATTGACTTTGTGAAAATGCTTCAACTCGTACCCGGAATTGGAGCCGTTGTGGGTGCTTATGCAAATTATAATCTGCTTGATCAGCTCGGTGAAACGGCACAAAATTGTTATCGACTTCGGTTATTAACAACGCCTCCTTTGATATAGTTTAATTTTCCTGTAATTTAAAAGGGAGATTATAAAAGGGGATGGCGATATGGCTAAAACAACAAAATGGATGACTCTTTTGCTGATCATTGCGGTTGTGACATCGGTTTTTCTTATTGTTGGAGTAATAAAGAGTGGAGCAGAATTAGGGTTCGATCATGCTCTTAATCAATGGGTGTTATCTATTTTTACAGAAGGTAGTCACCCTATCTTTCAAGTGATTACCAAGCTTGGAGACACGATAGGGATTGCCATTGTTGTATTTATTATACTTGTTTGGCTAGGGGTTAAAAAGCGCGATTTCACAGGAATGGTTATTTTGGTTTTGGCAGTTGCGTTAGGAAATGAAATGAGCAAATGGTTAAAAGAAGTTGTTGGGAGAGAACGGCCTGAAACAGCGGGGGCAGCCGAATCTCTCAGCTTTCCAAGTGGTCATGCCATGGTTGGGTTAATCTTGTATTTTATATTATCTTATCTACTGATTTCTACTAGTAAATCACTTACCCTAAAATGGGGAATTGCCATTATTTCGTTTATCATCGTACTATTGATTGGGATCAGCCGGATTGTTTTACAAGATCATCATCCAACAGATGTGTTAGGGGGCTTTGCGCTGGGGATTATTTGGTCCATTTTATGGGTAACGCTCTACAATGTTGTGTATAGCCGTCTAGGTGCTCGCAGGATGAAAAGCAGAGAAGAATAAAACAATTAAAGCTGACTGGAAAGGGTGGTTATTCCAGTCAGCTTTTTATTATTCATCTTCTTCATAGATTTTATATCTTGTTGCAAAGGATGGGCGTGGAAACATGTTTGGAGCGCCAAATTCTCCTTTTGAGTGGGCGTCTGAGTATGATTTAGACTTCTTCCATTGATTATAAGCTGCTTCACCCGTCCAAATTGTCAAAATCATATACGTATCATATCTTAAAGGGCGTAAAACACGGATCGCTAAAAAACCTGGCTCTTTTTCTATTAATCTAGCTCGATTTTTAAAACGATATTCAAATAATGGCCGGCCTTCATCTGATACTGGTATATGATTGCAGACGACAAACCCAGAAGGTACATGAAGTGTACCAGAGGCATCAATCACTTCATACTTTTTCGGTTCATTGAAAAGTGAACTCCCCTCCGTCTCATGTGCTAGCATAAATACATCGTCACTATGCATTAGTGCAAAGGTTTCTTGCGGATTATCAGCAAAAAACTTTTTTAAATAATCCTCTGTGCCACCTGTAAAATACATAAACATCCCGATCACCTCTTTCCTTCAGTATACCTCACTAACACAATAAATCTCAAACGAACGCACATAGCATTTTTTAGATAGGAAAAGCGAGAAACTATACTTTGAGAAAGGAAACAGGTATCATGTTAATTGTCATAGAATTGTACGTTTATTATTGTATTTAATGCATTTATATATATTACACTAAGTATATGTGAGAAAAGGAAAGGGGTATTAATAACAATGGAAAGAAAGATGAACAACACCTTTTTAAAAGCAGCAAGGGGAGAGAAAACAGATCATGTACCGGTTTGGTATATGAGACAAGCTGGTCGTTCTCAGCCTGAATACCTAGAGATTAAACAAAAATATTCTTTATTTGAAATTACCCATCAACCAGAATTATCTGCTTATGTAACTCGATTACCGGTTGAAAATTATGGGGTGGACGCAGCTATTCTCTATAAAGACATTATGACCCCACTTCCTGCCATGGGTGTAGATGTTGAAATCAAATCAGGGGTTGGTCCGGTTATTGATAATCCGATTAGGTCTATCGCTGATGTTGATAAGTTAGGTGAACTCAATCCAGAAGAAGATATTCCATATATTCTTGAAACCATTAAAATTTTAACGAAGGAACAGTTGAATGTCCCGTTAATCGGATTTGCTGGTGCTCCTTTTACGCTTGCTAGCTATATGATTGAAGGTGGACCATCGAAAAACTACATAAAAACAAAAGCGTTCATGTATTCTGAACCAAAAGCTTGGTTTGCGCTCATGGATAAGCTGGGTGATATGTCAATTACATACTTAAAATCTCAAATCAAAGCAGGTGCAAAAGCGATTCAAGTCTTTGATTCTTGGGTAGGAGCTCTAAATGTAGCGGATTATCGTTACTTTATTAAACCAGTAATGAATCGGATTTTCTCTGCACTAAAAGAAGAAGATGTTCCTATGATCATCCATGGAGTTGGAGCAAGTCATTTAGCGCTCGAGTGGAATGATTTGCCTGTTGATGTTGTCGGATTAGACTGGCGTCTACCTATCCGGGAGGCACGGAACCTAGGTGTTACGAAGACCATACAAGGGAATTTAGACCCTGCTTTCCTTGTCGCACCATGGGAAGTGATCGAAGAACGAGCTAAAGAGATACTGGACCAAGGGATGGAAAAGGATGGTTATATTTTTAATCTAGGTCATGGAGTGTTCCCAGAAGTAAATCCAGAAACATTGAAACGATTAACAGCCTTTATCCATGATTACTCTGCTTCAAAAAGGGCAGGAAACTAACTTGGTTGCAGTGAAGGGATGATATTTCATGAAAAAGAAAATGGGTCTTCTTGTTATGGCCTATGGAACACCTTATAAAGAAACCGATATTGAATGTTATTATACACATATTCGACGCGGACGTAGACCTTCTGACGAAGCGCTTGAAGATTTAAAAAGAAGATACAAGGCCATTGGTGGAAGCTCTCCATTAGCAGAAATTACACTGGCACAGGCGAGAAGATTAGAAGAACAACTAAATACATCACAGGAGCAATATGAATTTAAGATGTATTTAGGATTAAAACATATTGAACCATTTATTGAAGATGCCGTAACCCAAATGCATGAGGACGGCATTGAAGAGGCTGTTAGCATTGTGCTTGCACCGCATTTTTCTACGTTTAGTATTAAGTCTTATAACGGAAGAGCAAAAGAAGCGGCGGAAAAGCTGGGCAGTCCTCGCATAACGAGTCTTGAAAGCTGGTATGACGAGCCAAAATTCATTCAATATTGGGTTGAACAGCTTGAATTAACAATCGACAAGTTACCAGAAGAAGAGAAAAAGAATTTTATCGTCATTGTATCCGCGCATAGCTTACCGGAAAAAATTATTTCAATGGGCGATCCGTACCCAGAACAGTTAAAGGAGACGGCTCAGCTCATTATACAACAAACAGGTGCAAGGCATTATGCGCTTGGCTGGCAAAGTGCTGGAAACACACCTGAACCATGGCTGGAGCCGGATGTTCAAGATCTGACAAGGCAGTTATATGAGGAAAAAGGGTATAAAGCTTTTATCTATCTCCCAGTCGGTTTTGTTGCTGATCATTTGGAAGTTCTGTATGACAATGACTATGAGTGTAAAGTTGTAACTGACGAAATTGGGGCATCTTACTACAGGCCTGAAATGCCAAATGTTAATCCGCTATTTATTGACGCCTTAGCAACCGTTATTTTGAGAAAATTAGAGGCTATTTAAGCAGAGAGAACCGGACATCCTGTCATAAGGATGATCCGGTTCTTTTATTTTCTAACACTATATAACAAAAAAACCAGCTGATATAATCGGCTGGAATCATAGTTGAAGGTTATTTGAAAATTTTATAGATATAATGAATCAATTAAATTTTAAAGGTCATGCATCCCTAGGCAATGGTTACAAGTATTTCCGTAGCAGTCTGCTTGTTCTTCGATCTCCTGACCACATTTTGTACACTGTTTAGAAGGTAAGTTTCTAAAGAATTCAAGAATATTTTTAATCATTTGTATCCCTCCAAAATTTGAATGATTACTAATTTATTGTTTTCATTGTAATATAACAGTAGTGGAATTGTCAACAGTTGTTTTAATACAACTTTAATAAAGTGAAAATAGTAATAATCACTTTACTTTATCAGGCTTACCGGGCAGTAAGACCCCACCTCAAGATTCTGGGTAAAAATAAAGGTTGTCTTCGTAAAGTTTGTTGTTAAAATTTAAAGGCTAATTTTAACGTGGACATATCTATTTTTGGACTTAATTCAGTTTGCAGCTCTTTTCTCTTCTGATAAAACTTGATACACAGTGAGAAATTATGCCGAACATCCGATGTCTGAGAAAAGAGCCCAAATAAAAAAAAGATAGGTGGGGAAACAAATGCCCCGTGCGGAAGTTGAACACTGACTAAATACGTCTACGGCAATGTCTAAATGACTAGCATGCTGTGGCCTAAAGCTTTCCGTTAATGGGAGATAAAAGAACCCCCACTGTTGGAAGTTTCACTTTATATATATACCAAAATTTTCCTATAATAGCATATTAAGTCTAATATATTGGAGGTTTTAACTTGGAATTAACAATTATTGGTCCTTGGGGAGGGTATCCAAAAGTCAATGAAGCGAGTGCAGGGTACTTGCTTCAACACGAGGGCTACCATTTATTAATTGATTGTGGAAGCGGTGTCTTAGCAAAACTACAAAATTTCATTGAGCCTGAGAAGCTTGATGGAGTAATTATTTCCCATTATCATGCCGACCATATTGCAGACATTGGTGTATTACAACACGCCAGATTGATTCAAGGATTTTTAGGAAAAAAGATGGGGAACTTGCCAATCTATGCCCATGATCTAAATGCACAGGAATTTAAGGTTCTTACTTATAAAGAGGTGACGAAAGGAATTCCTTACCACCCTGGAGAAGTATTACAAGTGGGGCCATTTTCCATTACCTTTCAAAAAACAAACCATCCTGTTGAATGCTATGCGATGAGATTTGAAGCTGGCGGACGCTCAATGGTTTATACAGCAGATACAGCTTTTAAGGAAGAACTCGTTTCATTTGCGCAAAACGCTAATTTACTTCTTTGTGAGTGTAACTTTTATGGAGAACAAAATGGTGCAAATGCAGGGCATATGACAAGTTTTGATGCTGGTAAATTGGCCAGCCGAGCAAATGTGAAAAGGTTAGTACTCACTCATTTGCCTCATTATGGAAGGTTGGAACAATTGGAAGAAGAGGCAGCGACCCTTTTTAACGGCCCGATTTTATTAGCGCAATCAGGCTTAACTTTAAAACCGTAGGAGGAGAGGAAAATGAAAGTTAGTTATCACGGTCATTCGGTTGTAAAAGTAGAAACAGATGGGAAGTCGATTCTTTTTGACCCATTTATTACTGGAAATCCATTAACCGATTTAACAGTAGAGGATGTAAAACCGGATGTCATTTTACTAACCCATGGTCATAATGATCATGTTGGAGATACGGTACAATTAGCGAAAAAACATGATGCTTTAGTTGTGACAAATAATGAGCTTGCCGTCTATTTAAGCTGGCAAGGATTGAAAACTCATCCGATGCATATCGGTGGTGCTTATCAATTTGACTTTGGAAAAGTAAAGTTAACACCTGCCTTTCATGGCACTGGTTTAGAAACTGAAGACAAGCAGATTATTTATACAGGAATGCCAGCTGGAATTTTATTTATGGCAGAAGGTAAAACCATTTACCACGCTGGAGACACTGCACTCTTTTCAGATATGAAATTAATTGGTGACCGTCATCCAATTGATTTAGCGTTTTTACCGATTGGTGACAACTTCACGATGGGTCCAGAGGATGCCGCATATGCAGCCAAACTGCTAGGTGCTAAAACAGTGGTGCCAATCCATTATAATACGTTCCCACCAATCAAACAGGACCCAAATGAGTTTATTAAACTTCTTGAAGCGGGTAACGGGAAAGTTCTAAACCCTGGTGATTCTATTGAATTATAACTAAACAATACTGAAAATCGTGTGAAATCATTACATTTCACACGATTTTTTAATTTTTTAAAGGATTATTTCAAGCTTGTACGCATAGATTGATAGTAAGAAAAGGGGTGGAAAATTTGAATAAAAATCGTTATTTAATCTGTTTATTAGTAAGTGGGATCCTCCTGTACTATGCCGTTCCGCGTCTAACGATTAACAGCCCAGGTTTAGAAGGGTACTTTACAATCAGTTGGCTGTTATTTGCTTTAATGGTGATAGCAGGAAATTTAACTGCGTTGTTATATACTCCAAGTAAAAAGAAAAAGCAACAGCCGTTGGGCCACCGTGGAAGAAAACAGGTCAAAGCCAGAAATTATAATTAGAACAGATGATGAACAAAAATTGAAACAGGTGGCCAAGACCTTTATAATAGAGCTAGTAGAAAAAGTATTGAACGTTTTCAAATTTAGATAAAGGGTGAGACTCTTGGCCACAAAACATGAACAAATTTTACAATATATTGGTGATTTACCCGTTGGGGAAAAAATTTCAGTAAGACAGATAGCCAAGGCCTTAGAAGTGAGTGAAGGAACAGCTTACCGTGCGATCAAGGAGGCTGAGAATAAAGGGTTCGTTAGTACGATCGAAAGAGTAGGAACGATTCGGATTGAAAAGAAGAAAAAGGAAAACATTGAAAAACTAACTTTCGCAGAGGTAGTTAAAATCGTTGATGGTCAAGTTCTCGGTGGTCGCTCAGGTTTACATAAAACATTAAATAAATTTGTAATCGGTGCCATGCAGTTGGATGCCATGATGCGTTATATTGATGCGGGAAGTCTATTAATTGTTGGAAACCGTTCCGACGCCCATGAATTAGCTTTGACAGCAGGTGCAGCCGTTCTCATTACGGGTGGATTTGATACAAATGATAAAGTTAAAAAACTAGCAGATGAATTAGATATGCCTGTTATATCAACAAGCTACGACACATTCACGACTGCGACGATGATTAATCGGGCGATTGATGACCAATTGATTAAAAAAGAAATTATTCTTGTTGAAGATGTATTAACCCCATTAGATAAGGTATTTTACTTACGAACATCTGATACGCTTGCTGCTTGGTATGAATTGAACCAAGAGACCGGTCATAGTAGATTTCCAGTTGTCGATCAGAATTTAAAGGTACAAGGGATGATTACCTCAAAAGATATTATTGGGGTAGAGCGGAGTGTATCTCTTGAAAAAGTGATGACGAAAAATCCGATGACGGTTAATATGAATACAAGTGTTGCCTCTACTGCTCATATGATGGTATGGGAAAGTATTGAAATCCTACCGGTTGTCAATGAATCAAATCGATTGGAAGGATTAATCAGTCGTCAAGATGTATTGAAGGCATTACAAGTCAACCAAAGACAGCCGCAAGCAGGTGAAACCATTGATGATATCATTTCCAATGGAATTAATGTCATGAAAGGTAAAACCAAATCTGATGACGTCTTTCGTTTTGAAGTTACTCCACAAATGACCAATCATTTAGGTACCATTTCCTATGGGGTCTTTACCTCTATTGTTTATGAAGCGGCTAACCAAGCCTTAAAAGGCCATAAAAAAGGAGATCTTGTTCTAGAAAATATTACCATCTACTTTTTAAGGCCAGTTCAAATTGACAGTATCATAGAGATTCAACCAAAGGTATTAGAAGTTGGACGTAAATTTGGAAAGATCGATATCGAAGTCTTTAACGAAGGAAACCTAGTCGGAAAAGCGTTGCTGATGTGTCAGCATATTGATAGATAATTTAGTAAAAATAAGAAAGAGGTCAAACTCTTTCTTATTTTTGTGTTTCTCGGACTTCTTCTGCTGCTAAAGGTAAAAAATATTTATAAGCTTTGATGCCAGCCCGAACATTTATTGCACCTAGTACGATAAATATACCGGCAATAATATAGGTAACCGTTGTTTGGTAGAGAAATAATTGATTAATCCCAAATAAACCGACAAATGAACCTAGTGCAATACTTGATTTAGCAGACAGCCAACGTTTTTCTGCTGGAAGCTTACTTCTAAAATATTTTGTTTTATAAAAAAGATAGAAGACCAGTGAAAAAACAATTAAAATAACAAAAATTGGCATTCCCATTCCCCCATTATTAATAGGCTTAATATCTAGTTCATATCCATAACTATTTTACCGGCTTTGTTTGAAAATTGCTAAAAATGAGCTTATAATCTTTTTCTTTCTCATTTTTTATGCTATTAATTAGATATCGATAAATAAAGAGGGAGATCAAATGAAAGATAAAATACTCCAAACTATTAAGGAATACGAAACAATTATTATCCACCGTCATGTCAGACCTGATCCTGATGCCTATGGTTCACAGGGAGGGTTAGCAGAAGTATTAAAGGCTTCATTTCCTGAGAAAAACATTTATACAGTTGGAAAGGAGGAAGAAACCCTCCATTACTTACGAAGGCTTGATGTGATTTCTGATAAAACTTATCAAGGGGCCTTAGTTATTGTTTGTGATACCGCAAATGAAGCGAGAATTGATGATCAAAGATATAAATTAGGAGATCAATTAATTAAAATTGATCATCATCCAAATGTAGATCAATATGGGAATTTGTTATGGGTCGATACAAATGCAAGTTCAACGAGCGAGATGATTTATGAATTCTATTTAAATGGAAAAGATAAAGGGCTGAAAATGTCCGATCAGGCAGCTAGATTATTATATGCCGGGATTGTCGGAGATACAGGACGCTTTTTGTTTCCGAGTACAAGTGAGAAAACATTTGCTTATGCAGGGGAGTTAATTCATTATCAATTTTCACGACCTGAAATCTATGAGGGAATGTATAACTTAAGCCCGAATATTGTGAAATTGAATGGATATATTTTACAAAACTATGTGACTGGAGCGCATGGAGTGGCTCATATTAAATTAACGAAAGAATTACTTCATAAGTTTGATGCAAAACCGTCAGAAGCCTCATTATTGGTTGGTGCTTTGGGGAATATTAAAGGCATTTTGGCTTGGGTATTCTTTATTGAAGAAGCAGATCAAATAAGAGTAAGATTACGTTCAAAAGGACCCGTGATTAATACGATTGCCCGTAATTTTAAAGGGGGAGGCCATCCTCTAGCAGCTGGTGCATCCATCTACTCTTGGGATAAGGCAGATGATGTGGTTCATGAAGTAGAAGAATTATGTGCGGGGTATGTCCTTAGCTAATGAAATGAAATTAAATTGGCTGACTGAATTTACATCTCAATTTTCAGTACGATTCAAAAAAGGTGTCAGACATTGTTTTTATGATAATGTCGGGCACCTTTTTATTATTCGATTTCAATTTCTAGTTCAAGCGATAGCGTCGTATATATGGTCATTTCCGTTACTTTAAATTTAAATCGTTTATTCGTTACTTTTATTGTTTTGTTTTCAACTGTTCTTCTGATCAATTCACGGCTGTTATAGACTGTTTCAATATCTTTTGCTATCATAATTCTTAGGTCTTCGCGAACTTTATCCTCCATCTCCAAAACACTAACCGGATCAAGAGAATATTTTTCCTTGTTTGTAATTTTAATATAGATCGATTGTACGGTTAGTATTTCCTGATTTTCCTTGTTCAGCTTATTGAACTCTTCTTGCCAGATCTTTTTCTCATCGATCAATTCAGAAATTCGATCTCTTTGCTTTTGAATTTCTTTACTATAATCCTCCTGCCAAACTCCAAAAATATATAAAAAGATAAACCAACTTATGAGTCCACCGATAACTGACCCTGCAAAGAATTGCTGCCAAGTTGATTTACGATAGTAAGGTGGGATTCTCATAGAGTGGTATGCTCCTGTGTCAGCCACTGGATGATTAATGATCCAGTTTGAGCACCGCCTAAGGCAGACAGTATTAGGAGGATTTGCTTAAATAAATCTTTTGTTTGTCCTTCAAGCAAACCTCTCTCAAAAGTTGAGACAGCATCAAATGTTCCGCCGATTGCTGTAACAATCGCCCAAATATGAATCATATTAGAAAGGCGGTAAATTTCAGTTAGGGGTGGTTTCCCTGTCAAGAAAGAGGCCAAACCGCCAACGATTGATCCGCCGATTAATACACCTAAGGCTATGAAATAACTTTGGAAAAAAAGCGTAATAAAGGGTTGTTCCTGCATGCCATCCCATCCTTATGAGTATAAGTGTTATCCCTATAAACATATGGACAAGTTAAGGAATTTATGATTAAAGGGACAGAGAACATTCGGATTTTTGATTAAACGAAAAGGGAACATACTTTCTTTTTAGGCTATTAGCTTTATAATTAGGAATATAGTTTCTTTTGTAAGGGGAAGTGATTGATGTGTCTTTTATCCACCTACATGTATATAGCGCGTATAGTTTATTAAATAGTACCGCATCTGTGGAAAAACTTGTATTGGATGCGAAGAAAAAAGGGTTCAAAGCAATTGCATTAACAGACCGAAATGTGATGTACGGGGCTGTATCTTTTTATAAACAATGTTTAAAGCACGGAATAAAGCCGATTATCGGTTTAACTGTAGATATCATAAGTGAACTACAGCAAAATAAGGCTTTTCCTCTAGTGCTCTTAGCCAAAAATCAAATCGGATTACAAAATCTGCTGAAAATCACCAGTGCTGTTCAAACAAAATCGCCAGCGGGAATTCCTGTTAAGTGGTTAAAGCATTATAGCGAAGGACTATTTGCTATCACACCTGGAATGGAAGGAGAATTGGAACAGGCTGTTCTCCAGCAAGATGAGCAGTCGATGGATCAAATTTTAACTTTATATCAACAGTTATTTGGTAACTCTTTTTATATAAGTCTGCAAAATCACCACATTTCAGAGGAAGTTCAACTAAATGAAAAATTAATCCATATTGCAGAGAGCAACAAAGTTAAAGTAGTCGCCACAAACAGTGTCTATTATTTAAACCAAGAAGATTCTTTCAGTCATGAATGTTTATTGGCGATTAAAAATGGACAAAAATTACAGGATGAGACTCATGAGCGACTTTTAAGTGATCAGTATTATTTAAAGACATCTCAAGAAATGACAGAACTGTTTTCTGCACTTCCTGACGCCCTTCAAAATACGCTGGAAATTGCGGATGACTGTAATGTTATGATTGAGTTACAAAAGACAAAGTTGCCAAAATATCCAACTGAAAATGGGATGTCAGCAGATGCGTTACTCGAAAAGCTATGTCAGCAAGGCTTAACAGAACGGTACTCAGAGCAAACGAAAGAAATCAAGGAGCGCTTACAGTATGAATTAACGGTCATTAAAAATATGCAATTTAGTGACTATTTCCTGATCGTTTGGGATTTTATGAAATTTGCGAGAGAATCAGGAATTTTAACTGGGCCAGGAAGAGGTTCTGCGGCAGGTTCTTTAGTTGCTTTTACTTTATATATTACGGATGTAGATCCGATTCAACATGGACTTCTTTTTGAGCGGTTTTTAAATCCTGAACGGGTTTCAATGCCTGATATTGATCTCGACTTTCCAGACCATCGCAGAGATGAAGTCATACAATATGTGGCCGGGAAATATGGACAACTCCATGTGGCACAAATTATTACGTTTGGGACATTTGCCACAAAGGCGGCATTACGGGATGTGGGCCGGGTTTTTGGCTTAAATACAAAAGAATTAGACCAGCTATCAAGAATGATTCCTCATAGACTGGGGATTAACCTTCGGGATGCTTATAAGGAATCACAGTCATTGCGTAATTTTGTTAACGAATCGCAGCAAAATAAGCGTTTATTTCAAACGGCTTTACAAATAGAAGGACTCCCGAGGCATACATCCACCCACGCGGCAGGTGTTGTCATTAGTGAAGAGCCGCTTGTTAACATTATTCCTATTGGGGAAGGGCAAAACGGCATCTATTTAACCCAATATTCAATGGAATATTTAGAGGAATTAGGGCTTTTGAAAATCGACTTTCTTGGCTTAAGAAATTTGACGCTCATTGAAAATATATTATCGTCGATCGAGCGAACATCAAGAGTGAAATTAGATATAAAAACTATTCCAATGGATGATAAAGAGACATATCAGCTTATTAGCCGAGGACAGACAACAGGTATTTTCCAGCTTGAGTCAGAAGGAATGCGAAATGTATTAACAAAACTAAAGCCTACCCGCTTTGAAGATATTGTCGCTGTGAATGCACTCTATCGTCCAGGCCCAATGGAAAATATTCCCCAGTTTATTAATCGAAAACATGGGCAAGAAAAGGTTGTCTATCCACACCCACAATTACAACCGATTCTTGAAAACACATACGGGGTGATCGTTTATCAAGAGCAGATCATGCAAATCGCATCGGTTATGGCGGGGTTTTCGCTTGGTGAAGCAGATCTATTAAGAAGAGCGGTTAGTAAAAAACAAAAGGAAGTTCTTGATCGGGAGCGGGCACATTTTATTGAAGGTGCCAAAAAGTTAGGATACGAAAACGAGCAAGCCCATTCGATTTATGATTTAATTGTTAAGTTTGCAAACTACGGATTTAATCGCAGTCATGCTGTCGCCTATAGTATGATTGCTTATCAACTCGCCTATTTAAAAACTCATTATCCTGTTCACTTTATGGCTGCACTTTTAACTTCTGTAACAGGAAATGAAAACAAGATCAGCCAGTACATAAGTGAAATGAAGCAAATGGGCATGGCGATTTTACCTCCTTCTATTAATAAAAGCGGTTATTCCTTTTATCCGGAAAAAGCTGGGATACGTTACAGCTTAGCAGGAATTAAAGGGGTCGGAATGGTTGCATTAAGAGAAATCTTCCGAGCGCGAAAAGAGAAACACTTTACCGATTTATTTGACTTTTGTATAAGGGTTTCACAAAAGGCAATCAATCGAAAAACGCTTGAATCTCTTGTTTATGCGGGTTGTTTTGATGAATTCGGCGAGGATCGTGCTGTTTTATTAGCGAGTATTGATGTAGCTTTAGATCATGCGGCCTTAGTGAAACCCGTTGATGAGGATCAAGGAGACTTGTTTATCGATGTTGAATTCTCCATTCGACCTAAATATATGGAGGTTGAACCAATTAGGGAAGAAGATAAGCTAAGGTTAGAAAAAGAGGTATTAGGCTTTTACTTATCCAACCACCCGGTCTCGATTTATGAAAGATGGTTTCAGTCATTAAAGGCTGCTCCATTATATGATTATCAGGACCAAACTCCTTTTCGAAGATCCGTTGCTTACATTAGCGAAGTAAAGAAAATCCGCACAAAAAGAGGAGAACAAATGGCGTTTTTAACGGTCAGTGACCAAAGTGGAGAGATGGAAGTAGTCGTTTTTCCAAACGTCTTAAAAACAACGGCCCCCTTGCTTCAAAAGGGAAAAATCATCCTTGTTGGCGGAAAAGTGGAAGTTAGAAATGGGAAAGAGCAATTGATCATGAAACTAGCACAAGACATAGATGAAATGATTGAAAAGCACGAATAATCAACATAACATTTTTTCGTGGACCTTGATTTTTTCTTCTAAATAATTTAACAGTATGATATATTGTTTAAAAGAACTTTTGCTGGTCAGACCAGTGGATAGATGACACTAAAGGCTAAGGGTGATTGTTTTAAAGGTTATAGAAAAATTAAATCCTTGAGGGAGTGGGAAGATGTCATTGAGAGAAGAAGCCTTGCATATGCATAGCCAAAATAAAGGAAAGCTTGAATCAAAATCAAAAGTTCAAGTTCGAAATGCGAAAGATCTAAGTTTGGCGTACTCCCCAGGGGTTGCAGAGCCTTGTAAAGAAATATACGAAAAGCCTGAAACAGTATATGATTATACGATGAAAGGGAATATGGTTGCTGTTGTAACAGATGGAACGGCTGTTTTAGGACTGGGAAATATTGGACCTGAAGCTGCTTTGCCTGTTATGGAGGGAAAAGCTGTTTTATTTAAAAGTTTCGCCGGGGTAGATGCATTTCCAATTTGTTTAAACACAACTGATGTTGAAAAAATCATTGAAACTGTTAAAATGTTAGAGCCGACTTTCGGAGGAGTAAATCTAGAAGATATTGCTGCACCTAATTGTTTTGTTATAGAAGAAAGATTGAAAAAGGAAACCAATATTCCGATTTTTCATGATGACCAGCACGGTACAGCTATCGTGACGGCTGCTGGCTTAATGAATTCGTTGAAATTAGTTAATAAAAAAATAACGGAAATAAAAGTGGTGGCTAATGGCGCAGGAGCTGCTGGAATTGCAATTATCAAATTACTTCACAGCTTCGGTGTTCGTGATATTATCATGTGTGATACAAAAGGTGCGATCTATGAGGGGCGCCCTGTTGGTATGAATGTTGTTAAGAATGAAGTTGCTAAGTTTACGAATGCAAAAAACCAAGAAGGCAGTCTAAAAGATATAATTGTAGGAGCAGATGTGTTCATTGGGGTTTCTGCTGAAGGAGCGTTAACGAGTGAGATGGTCAAATCCATGAATCAAGATCCGATCATTTTTGCGATGGCCAATCCAAACCCTGAAATTCTCCCAGATTTAGCAAAGGAAGCGGGAGCAGCAGTGATTGGAACCGGTCGCTCTGATTTTCCTAATCAAGTTAATAATGTTCTTGCTTTTCCAGGAATTTTCAGAGGAGCTCTTGATGTAAGAGCGACACATATTAACGAAAAAATGAAAATTGCAGCTGTCCAGGCAATTGCAGATTTGATTAACATTGAAGATCTTCATGCAGACTATGTGATACCAGGGCCATTTGACCCCCGAGTCGCACCAGCTGTTGCTGCAGCAGTAGCAAAGGCTGCCATGGAAACAGGGGTTGCGCGAATCAAAGTGAACCCAGATGAGGTAAAAGAAAAAACGCGCCAGCTTTCTAGTATTCGGTAAGGTGAGTGATGAAGCACAAGTGAATGTTTCACAGGCAAATTCAAAGGTTTATCTTGAAATCGTCAAACAACTTAAAGGCATAATCGAACAGAATAGATTAAATCCTGGTGATCGATTGCCTTCTGAACGTGAACTATCTGAGCGTCTTCATGTAGGACGCTCTTCTGTTCGTGAAGCATTAAGGGCGTTAGAATTACTGGGATTAATTGAAACAAAAAGAGGCGAAGGCACGTATATACGAAATTTTAGGGACCATCAGTTAATTCCGTTATTAGGGACGTTCATTTTACAAGAGGATAAGTCCAAACAAGATGTGGTTGAAACTAAAACTTTAATTGAAAAAGATTGTTTAACCCTCATTATGGATAAAAAGGTTTCTGATAGTCAATTAGCAAATGTCATTGCACAAATGGATGAAGAGCAGTCATTTGATGATTTTATGGTGAAGATGATTGAGTTGGCTAATAATAACTTGGTTTTAAGAATTTGGCTTATTTTAAAGGATTACTATCATACACTCGGGTTTAAAGAGTATAAGCCGAGAAAAGAGGACTATGTAGATCTGATTAAAGCTTTAACTTTAAAGGATCAAGAAAAAGTCTTTAAAGCGTATGAAAAGGTTAGAGGATTGTCGAATAAAGACTGACAAATTCCAGCAAAGATTTTAGACAAGTTCCTTTATAGTTTACTAATAATCATTTTTTGAACTTAGATCAAGGTCTAGCTACAACGCCTAAAACGAGCTTCCTTTAGAAGTGAGTTCAATTTTAATAACAAGGGAGGTTCTACTTTGCTTAAGGATATTTTTACAAAGCAAAAGAAAAAATATGCCACCATTCCTTCAGAAAAATCCAAGCAGGAAGTTCCTGAAGGAATCATGACGAAATGCCCGAATTGCAAAAAAATCATGTATACGAGAGAATTGAATAAAAACTTAAAAGTCTGCTTGCACTGTGAATATCATTATCCAATGAAGGCATGGGAAAGAATTCAGTCATTTATTGATGAAGATACATTTGAGGAAATTAATGCAGGCATGGTTTCCGGAAACCCACTGCAATTTCCAGGATATGAAGAAAAAATTGAAAAAGATCAACAGAAAACAGGACTTAATGAGGCCATCATCACAGGAATTGGAAATGTGAATGGAATAAAAGTTGTTGTGGCTGTAATGGATTCTCATTTTCGGATGGCCAGCATGGGGTCGGTCGTAGGAGAAAAAATTACCTTAGCGGTTGAAAAAGCGGACGAATTATCGCTTCCTTTTATAATTTTCACGGCTTCAGGTGGTGCGAGAATGCAAGAAGGAATTTTAAGTTTGATGCAAATGGCGAAAACAAGTGTAGCACTGAAAAGATTTAGTGATCATGGCGGCTTGTTTATTTCTTTTATGACACAGCCAACAACTGGAGGGGTGTCAGCTAGTTTTGCTTCGTTAGGTGACTATAACCTTGCTGAACCTGGTGCATTAATCGGATTTGCCGGCAAACGGGTTATTGAGCAAACCATTCGCGAAGAACTGCCTGAGGATTTCCAGACAGCAGAGTTCCAGTTAAACCATGGTCAATTAGACGCTGTTATCCCACGACTTGAATTAAAGGATCAAGTCACGACAATTTTGGATATTCACCAACCAAAGGAGGTTCCCGAGTGGTAGGAGAATTAGGATTTGAAAAACCGATTATTGAGTTAAGGCAAAAAATTGCTGATTTAAAAGTATTCACGAAAGAATCAGATGTGGATTTAACATCCGAAATCGAAAAGCTTGAATCCCGTCTTGGCAAGTTGGAGAAGGATATTTATAGCAATATAAAGCCTTGGGATCGAGTGCAAATTGCACGACATCCGAATCGACCAACTACACTCGATTATATTTCTATATTATTTACCGATTTCTTTGAGTGTCATGGGGATCGTACATTTGGTGATGATGAAGCGATTGTAGGTGGAATTGCTAAGTATCACGGATTACCAGTGACGGTTATTGGACACCAACGCGGGAAAGACACAAAGGAGAATATACGCCGTAATTTTGGAATGCCCCATCCAGAAGGCTATCGTAAAGCACTAAGGTTAATGAAACAAGCCGATAAGTTCGGTCGTCCAATCATTTGTTTTATTGATACAAAGGGAGCATACCCAGGAAAGTCAGCAGAGGAAAGAGGACAAAGTGAGGCGATCGCTCGTAATTTATTTGAAATGGGCGGCTTTACAG
Organism: Niallia sp. XMNu-256; assembly: GCF_036670015.1. Taxonomy (NCBI): domain Bacteria; kingdom Bacillati; phylum Bacillota; class Bacilli; order Caryophanales; family Bacillaceae; genus Niallia; species Niallia sp. XMNu-256. The sequence continues at coordinate 3,357,923 of NZ_CP137636.1, read as the reverse complement.
TTCCAATTATTTGTGTTGTTATAGGCGAAGGTGGTAGCGGTGGAGCTCTTGCATTAGGGGTCGGCAACCATATATTAATGCTTGAGAACTCTACTTACTCGGTCATTTCGCCTGAAGGAGCAGCATCAATATTATGGAAGGATTCTTCTCATGCAAAACAAGCTGCAGAATCCATGAAAATTACTGCACCTGATTTAAAAGAATTAGAGATAGTCGATGAAGTGATACCTGAAGTAAAGGGTGGCGCTCATAAAGACGTAAATGAGCAAGCTGTCAAAATGGATGCTGTATTAAAGAATTCTTTAAAAGATTTATTAACGATGAACGGTGAACAGCTTGTAGCCCATCGGTATGAAAAATTTAAAAAAATAGGCGAAATCTCGTTATTAAAAGATATTATAGGGGTAAATTAAAAACGTACTGTTTCTAGTACGTTTTTCTTTTTGGGGTTAGAATGAGAGATAAGTTTGGCAAAAATTGGGATCTCAGCCAAAATTTTAACTATAACAATTAATATAGTTGCAAGTGAACCATTCTTCAGTTAACACAGTGGTTATGTGATATTGGTAATGAATAAAACGGTTTCAGTTTAATAACAATTTCGTCTATTCGTCACTTAGTTGAGATAATAATTTCTTCATGCTATTTTATAGATAATCCTTATATTTAGTGTATTATACATATTTTGACTGAATGGATGAGTAGGAGGAATAGCAATGAAAAAAATTGCGGTTTTGACTAGTGGAGGAGATGCACCTGGAATGAACGCTGCTGTTAGGGCAGTTGTTCGGAAGGCGATTTATCATAACGTAGAAGTGTTTGGAATCTTCGGCGGATATGCCGGTCTAATCAGTGGAAATATCGAACAGTTAAACTTAGGCTCTGTTGGTGATATTATTCATCGCGGAGGCACGATGCTTCTTTCAGCTCGACTTCCAGAATTTAAAGAGGAAGAAGTTCAGTTAAAAGCGGTTGAACAATTAAAAAAAGCAGGCATTGAAGGGGTCGTTGTCATTGGTGGGGATGGTTCTTACCGAGGGGCAAAGGCTTTAACAGGGCATGGCATACCTTGTGTTGGAGTACCTGGAACCATTGATAACGATATTAGTGGAACTCAATATACAATTGGCTATGATACAGCTTTAAATACAGTCATTGATGCAATTGATAAAATCAGAGACACTGCTACATCCCATGAACGAACATTTATTATTGAAGTGATGGGTAGGGATGCGGGTGATATTGCCTTAAGTGCCGGACTAGCTGGTGGGGCAGAAACGATTATCATTCCAGAGGAAAACTACAACATTCCAGAAATTTGCGCCCGTTTGAAAAAAGGTCAAGAGCGGGGCAAAAAACACAGTATTATTATTGTGGCTGAAGGTGTGGCAAGTGGTCCTGACATTGGGAAACAAATTAAAGAATTATCAAATATCGATACGCGGGTTTCTGTATTAGGACATATTCAACGCGGCGGTTCCCCTAGTGCATTTGACCGAGTGTTAGCAAGTCGATTAGGGGCAAGAGCAGTTGAATTATTACTAGAAAACAGGGGCGGAAGAGCGGTTGGAATTCAAAATAATGTGATCGTTGATAGTGATATAACAAAAGTGTTAAGTGAAATCCATCATATTGATTTAGATCTATTACGATTATCAAAAGAACTTTCCATCTAATTGGATACAGGAGGATAAATAATGCGTAAAACAAAAATTGTCTGTACGATTGGACCGGCTAGTGAAAGCTTAGAAAAATTAGTTTCGCTAATGGAAGCTGGAATGAATGTAGCCCGGTTAAACTTTTCACATGGGGATCATGATGAACATGCCGCGCGAATCAAGAACATCCGTGAAGCAGCAAAGCAAACTGGGAAAAATGTGGGGATTCTATTAGACACAAAGGGACCAGAAATTCGTACACATAATATGGTGAACGGTTCCATCGAATTGACATCAGGACAATCTACAATTATTTCGATGACAGAAGTAGAAGGTACACCGGAGATGTTCTCCATTACATATGAAGGCTTAATTGAAGATGTTCATATTGGCTCCAAAATTCTTCTTGATGACGGATTAATCGGTCTTGAAGTTGAAAAAATTGATACAGACAAAGGTCATATCCATGTTAAGGTTTTAAATAGTGGAACCTTAAAAAATAAAAAAGGGGTAAACGTACCAGGTGTATCCGTAAGATTACCAGGAATAACAGAAAAGGATGCCAAAGATATTTTATTCGGAATCGAACAACAAGTAGACTTTATCGCAGCTTCTTTTGTTCGTAGAGCTTCTGATGTGCTTGAAATCAGACGATTACTTGAAGAAAATAATGCGGATTATATTCAAATTATCCCTAAGATTGAAAATCAAGAAGGGGTCGATAATATTGATGAAATCCTAGAAGTGTCCCAAGGATTAATGGTTGCTCGTGGAGATCTTGGTGTGGAAATTCCTGCAGAAGAAGTGCCGCTTGTGCAAAAGAATTTAATTAAGAAATGTAATAAATATGGTAAGCCGGTTATTACAGCAACGCAAATGTTGGATTCCATGCAGCGCAACCCTCGTCCAACTCGCGCAGAGGCAAGTGACGTAGCGAATGCTATTTTGGATGGAACAGATGCAATTATGCTTTCAGGAGAAACAGCTGCAGGTAGTTATCCAGTCGAAGCAGTACAAACAATGCATAATATTGCTTCACGGACTGAATCTGCTGTAGATCATAAGAAGATTTTATCTTCACATAGTAAGGACATTGATTATTCGATCACAGATGCAATTGGACAATCTGTTGCTCATACAGCATTAAATCTGGGGGCTAAAGCTATTATTACAGCTACAGAAAGCGGTTATACGGCTCGAATGGTTTCTAAGTATCGTCCAAAGTCTCCGATTGTCGCTGTTACACCTCATGAATTTGTTTTAAGACGCTTAGCGTTAGTTTCTGGGGTTTATCCAGTTCTTGGAGGTACATCTAACTCTACTGATGAAATGCTTGATAATGCAGTAGATGAAAGTTTGAACAGCGGGTATATTTCACATGGCGATTTAGTGATCATTTCTGCTGGAGTTCCTGTAAGTGAATCAGGTACAACAAACTTAATGAAAATCCATGTAGTAGGAGATATTTTAGCAAAAGCTCAAGGAATTGGACGTAAATCCGCTTATGGAAAAACAGTAGTTGCAAATAATCTAGAAGAAGCATTATCGAAAGTTAAAGAAGGTTCGATTTTAGTCGTAAAAGGTACGGACAAGGAAATGGTTCCTGCCATTGAGAAATGCGTAGCTCTAATTACTGAAGAAGGTGGACTTACAAGTCACGGAGCGGTAGTGGGCTTGAATTTAGGTATTCCTGTATTGGTTGGGGTAGAAGATGCAACAAAGATCTTAAAAGATGGTCAAGAAATTACAGTAGATCCGCAAAGAGGCGTTATTTATAACGGGCATGCAAGTGTAATCTAAAATAATAGTTGTGAAGGGGGCTGTATACAACCTATGAACACAGCCTCCTTTTTTTATTTTATGATGTTTTGATTAAGGATGAATCTCCTCACCTTTAATATATGTCCATAAATCGCGAAATACATTTGCTTTATGTAAGGTCGTTAGGATGACAAGGGTAACAGGTCCGATGATTAAGCCTAAAAAACCAATTAATTTAAAACCGACAAATAAAGAGATGAGTGTTGCGAGTGGGTCCATTCCTATATTGGCTGAAAGAACTTTTGGTTCCATGACTTGCCTTTGTACAAGAACAACAAGGTATAAAACACCTAGACCAAGCGCCATTGCGGTATTACCAGTAATCATCTCATATACGATCCAAGGAACAAAAATTAATCCCGTCCCTAAATAAGGCAACACATCGACAAAACCGGTAATAAGGGCAATCGTTATGGCATAGTCCACACGTAAAATGATTAAACCTATCAGGATAATAACTGTTGTAATCGAGATTAGTGTTACCTGGGCTTTTAAAAAACCGAATAAGGCTTTTTTTAAATCAATAAAGACCGTTTTCCCGCTTTTTTTCACCTGTTTTGGTACTAATTTGACTCCGAGCCTCGACAATCTGTCCCAATCTTTACTGATAAAAAAAGTGGCGAGTAAGGAAAAGATTAAAACTGTTGCAGCATTTGGAAACCAAGAAATGATAGTCGGAATAAATTCAAAAAACTTCTGGATAAACCCTCCGAGTGAACTTCCGATGGTGTTGCCTACATTTTGAATATTGTTAACAATGGTCTCTTGTCCGTCGCTCCCCAAGTTATCAACAAGGTTTTCAACCTGATTATAAAGCGGAATAATTTGTGAAACAAATAAATACTCCAAGTGGGTAATTAATGTTTCTAGTTGGTGAGGAACTACTTTTGCTAAATACTCAGCTCCAGAAACAATTTCAGCGATTAATAGTGTAATCAATCCAGCAAAAACAGCAAATACAATCATTAAAACTAAAATGACAGAGAGGGACCTAGGCATTTTACACTTTCTGTGAAAAAAATTAACGAGTGGGTTAATAAAAAAAGCAATGGCTAGTCCAATAATGAATGGATAAGTAACTTTTGTTAGGTAAAAAATACATAAGAGTGAAAAAATGGTAATTCCAACAACGAATAAAAATCTTAACATCCGATTGAAATAAATCCGGTTCAAATGATAACACCTGCCTTTATTAGAACTATGGTCAAAAGAAACCTTCTACTTTGAACATAAAGCAAGATATGTAACTTGTAAACAAAATCAAATATAGGTCATGTGATTTTTAATAAAAACGCTTTTATGAGGATAAACAGGTATGATAAAATATTAGACAGAAGGGAGCTTTTTCCTTGTTCTCGCAAGCTACATTATTTTTATTATTACTATTAGTGATTGGCCTTGTTGCCAAAAACCAATCATTAACCATTGCGGTTGTTTTCTTAATGATTTTAAAATTAAGCGGTTTAGATTCTAAAGTTTTCTCTGTTATACAGACAAAGGGGATTAATTGGGGAGTAACGGTCATTACCATCGCTGTTTTAGCACCCATTGCAAGTGGGGATATCGGCTTTAAGGATTTACTCGGTGCCTTTAAATCTTCCTATGCATGGATTGCTCTTATATCCGGTATCGCAGTTGCTCTTCTCGCTAAAGGTGGAGTTACCCTTTTAGCGAAGGATCCACATATAACAACAGCTCTAGTACTAGGAACCATTATCTCGGTGGCACTATTTAAAGGGGTAGCTGTAGGCCCATTAATTGGGGCAGGGATTGCTTATTTAGCCATGAAAATCATGCAATTCTTTTAATCGATTAATAATTTTTATCCTGTTTTCAAGTTTTTAAAATTGTGCAAAATCAGATAATTGTATATAATGAAAAATGTAAAAATATGTTTTTTACAATTATGAAAGCATTTTCTTTTCGTTTATAATTGAACATCCGCTCAATTCATCTTTCGACTATCACCTTACCAGATATATGTATCTAAGATCTATTTTTGTATAACCTGCATAATTATTTAATAAGATTCAGAAAATTATTTCTGATAATTCCTAGTTAATTGAATAAACTAATAATGTACTTTGAGCATGGGGGATTTCATTTTCATGGGGAATATTCATAAAAAGGAGAGGAATTTATATGACAGTTACGCGTGGCCTTGAAGGGGTTGTGGCAGCTACTTCTTCCGTAAGTTCAATCATTAATGATACATTAACATATGTAGGCTATAATATTGATGACTTAACAGAGAATGCTAGTTTTGAAGAAGTAATCTACTTATTATGGCATCGAAAGTTACCTACAGCACCTCAATTAGACCAATTAAAGCAGCAACTCAGCTCGAGCGCCCAACTACCTCATGAAGTCCTTGATGGATTCAAAACATATCCAATTGATCGAGTTCATCCGATGGCAGCACTTAGAACAGCTGTATCTCAATTAGCGCTATATGATTCTGAAGCAGATAAAATGGATCCAGAAGCCAATTATCATAAAGCCATTCGCTTGCAAGCTCAAATCCCAACAATCGTGGCAGCCTTTGCGCGCATTCGTAAAGGGTTGGAGCCTGTCCCACCAAGAGAAGAATTAAGTTTTGCTGCAAATTTTTTATATATGTTATCAGGAAAAGAGCCTGATCCTATTGCAATCGAAGCAATGGATAAAGCCTTGATTTTGCATGCTGATCATGAATTAAATGCATCTACATTCACAGCTAGGGTTTGTGTTGCTACACTATCTGATATTTATTCAGGGATTACAGCAGCGATTGGTGCATTAAAAGGTCCGTTACATGGCGGGGCAAATGAAGCAGTTATGAAAATGCTGATGGAAATCGGTACGCCTAATAACGTTGAAACATATATACGTGAAAAGTTAATCAAGAAAGAGAAAATCATGGGATTTGGTCATCGTGTATACAAAAACGGGGACCCTCGTGCCAAACACTTAAAGGAAATGTCGCTGAAATTAACAACCTTAACAGGTCAGCCGCAGTACTACGACATGTCCATTAAAATTGAAAAGATTGTCACAGGTGAAAAGAAGTTGCCGCCAAATGTGGACTTTTACTCAGCATCTGTATATCATAGTTTAGGAATCGACCATGATTTATTTACACCTATATTTGCAATTAGTCGCGTTTCAGGTTGGTTAGCACATATTCTAGAACAATATGAAAATAATCGCTTAATTCGTCCACGTGCTGAGTACACGGGCCCTGGAATGCAAGAATATGTTTCCATTGAAAGACGTGCCTAATTAAAGCGCAACGGTCTCTCAAGAATATATGATAAAGAAGATGTTTAAATTTGTTATGTTGTATTAGAGGCTGTTCAGGATTTTCTTGTATAGCCTCTAGTCTTACATATTAAGTGCAGACATGGAGGAGAGGTTAACATGACAGGAGAAAAAATCACAGTAACAAACGGAGTATTAAATGTACCAAACAATCCAATCGTTCCATTTATTGAAGGTGATGGAACAGGTCCCGATATTTGGGCAGCTGCTTCAAAGGTATTAGATGCAGCAGTTGAAAAGGCTTATAATGGCGAACGTAAGATACAGTGGAAAGAGGTACTTGCAGGGGAGAAGGCATTCAACCAAACGGGTGAGTGGCTTCCTAAAGAAACACTTGATCTAATCCGCGAGTATTTAATTGCGATTAAAGGACCATTAACAACTCCAGTTGGTGGGGGGATTCGTTCTCTAAACGTAGCACTTCGCCAAGAATTGGATCTTTATGTATGTTTACGTCCAGTACGTTGGTTTGAAGGGGTTCCATCACCGGTCAAACGCCCTCAAGATACAAACATGGCTATTTTCCGTGAAAACACTGAAGATATTTATGCTGGTATTGAATATGAAATGGGTTCAGAAAATGCAAAAAAATTAATCAGCATTTTACAAAATGAATTTGGTGTAGACAAAATTCGTTTCCCAGAAACTTCAGGGATCGGAATTAAGCCGGTATCAGAAGAAGGGACAAGCCGTCTAGTACGTGCTGCCATTGATTATGCCATCAAGGAAGGTAGAAAATCCGTAACATTGGTTCATAAAGGTAACATTATGAAGTATACGGAAGGCGGATTTAAAAAATGGGGTTATGAAGTAGCTGAAAAAGAATATGCTGATAAAGTGTTTACTTGGAATCAGTATGATCGCATTAAGGAAGAACAAGGTGTAGATGCAGCAAACAAAGCGCAAGCTGAAGCAGAAGCAGCGGGTAAAATCATTGTGAAAGATTCCATTGCAGATATCTTCTTACAACAAATCTTAACTCGTCCAAGCGAATTTGAAGTTGTAGCAACAATGAACTTAAATGGAGACTATATCTCCGATGCTTTAGCAGCACAAGTCGGCGGAATCGGAATTGCACCTGGTGCTAACATTAACTATGTAACTGGACATGCTATTTTTGAAGCTACACATGGTACAGCTCCAAAATATGCAGGCCTAGACAAAGTAAATCCATCTTCTGTTATTCTTTCAGGAGTATTAATGTTAGAACACCTTGGCTGGAATGAAGCAGCAGACTTAATCACGAAATCAATGGAAAAAACAATTGCTTCAAAAATCGTTACTTATGATTTTGCTCGCTTAATGGATGGAGCAACTGAAGTTAAATGTTCTGAATTTGGTAATGAGTTAATTAAAAACATGTAATAATCATGATTTTAAAAAGATGGTCTAATGTTTCGTCAGTTTAAACTGACGAAATTAGACCATTCTTTTTAACAATTGTAGACTTAATATTCAAATTCTTTTAAATAAATTAAATTTATATACATCTAATAAAACGACAATGCTTTATTTTTCAATAACAAGTTGTTTCATAGTAGTATCAAATTATAAGATCAATAGGGGAGAGATTGAACGATGGGGATTAAGCGTAAGAAAATTTCAATTATCGGCAGTGGTTTTACGGGAGCTACAACAGCACTTTTCATCGGACAAAAGGAATTGGGGGATGTCGTTTTAGTTGATATTCCACAAATGGAAAATCCAACAAAAGGGAAAGCATTAGATATGTTGGAAGCTAGTCCTGTTCAAGGGTTTGATGCTAATATTATTGGAACCTCCAACTATGAAGATACAAAGGACTCTGACATTGTTATTATTACAGCTGGAATCGCACGTAAGCCAGGCATGAGTCGTGATGATTTAGTTCAAACAAACCAAAAAATTATGAAGTCTGTCACAAAAGAAATCGTTAAGTACTCTCCGAATTGTTATATTATCGTGTTAACAAATCCAGTAGATGCGATGACTTACACCGTATATAAAGAGTCAGGCTTTCCGAAAAATCGTGTGATTGGACAATCAGGAGTACTAGATACAGCCCGGTTCCGGACATTTGTTGCCCAAGAGTTAAACCTTTCAGTTAAAGACATTACAGGCTTTGTGTTAGGTGGTCATGGAGATGACATGGTACCACTTGTTCGTTACTCTTATGCAGGTGGAATTCCATTAGAAGCACTAATTCCTGAGGACCGACTAGAAGCAATTGTAGAGCGTACTCGTAAAGGCGGCGGAGAAATTGTTAACCTATTAGGCAATGGAAGTGCCTATTATGCGCCTGCAGCTGCATTAACAGAAATGGTAGAAGCGATTGTTAAAGATCAACGTCGTGTATTACCAACGATTGCTTACCTTGAAGGGGAGTATGGGTACAACGGGATTTATCTAGGGGTACCAACGATTATTGGCGGAAATGGTCTTGAAAAAGTTATTCAACTAGAATTAACAGATGCTGAAAAGACAGCACTTGATCGTTCAGTCGAAGCTGTAAAGAATGTGATGGCTGTATTAGCTTAAATGGGTAAAAAAATTCGAGGAGTAGATCCTCGAATTTTTTAATTTTCCTCATTCTATGCAAATCGTGTAATTTTTTGTAATGTACAACTGTAAATATTATGTGTATAGTATAAATTAAGGAACTTTGGATATATGTAACGGGGTAAATATTTCTTTTCAAACGGAGGCTAAAATGGGGAAAAAAGTACTTGTTGTTGATGATGAAAAGTCAATCGTAACATTACTTCAGTATAATTTAAAACAGGCTGGTTATGAAGTTATCACTGAAATGGACGGAGAAGACGGAAAAAACACGGCCTTGAGGGAAAATCCTGATTTAATTATACTTGATTTGATGTTACCTTCCATGGATGGTTTAGAAGTTTGTAAGGAACTTCGACAACAAAAAAACTTTACACCAATTTTAATGTTGACAGCAAAAGATGATGAATTTGATAAAGTTCTTGGACTAGAACTCGGTGCGGATGATTATATGACAAAGCCATTTAGCCCTCGAGAGGTCGTTGCTCGTGTCAAGGCGATTTTAAGAAGATCACAAATCCAAGATGATTCTGCAGAACAGGCGGAACAAAAGGAATTAGAGCAATTGGTTATCAGCAACTTATCGATTTATCCAGAGCAATATGAGGCTTATTATGGTGAGAAATTACTAGAACTCACACCAAAGGAATTTGAATTGCTTTTATACCTAGCAAAGAATAAGGGCAGGGTATTAACTCGTGATCAATTATTAAGTGCGGTTTGGAATTATGATTTTGCCGGAGATACGAGAATTGTCGACGTTCATATTAGTCATTTACGTGAAAAAATTGAACATAACACAAAAAAACCAGTTTATATTAAAACGATAAGGGGATTAGGCTATAAGCTTGAGGAGCCAAAAGTGGAATGATCAAGTTTCGTTCAAAAATTCTTTTTGCTCTATTAGCTCTACTTATTATTGTCCTAATCGTCATGGGCATTATATTAGGACAAATCTTTAATACTTTTTATTTAAAAAACTTTGATGAACACTTAGTCAAAGAAACTAGACTAGTCTCCTCATATATAGAAGGCGCTGGTGGGATCCATTCATTTAATGAGAATAGAATTTCAGAGTTTAGTCATGAATTAGATGCAAGAATTACCATTTTCGATCGGAATGGAAATATCGTGCTTGAAAGTGGAGAAGTCATCGAAGAAGATCAAGCAGAATATGAAACAGCATTAACAAATATGTTTGCAAATCAAACAAATCCAAAATCGGATTATACCTGGATGAAAAATGTGACTGTCCAGTATTTTTGGGAGCCTATTCATACCGATGGTTCAAAACAAGGGTTTGTGTTGGTTAGCTCCAAGACGGACGAACTTAAACATGCTTATTCGCAAATTTGGTGGCTATTGACCATTAGCTTCAGTTTTGCTTTTATTGTGATTGTCATTCTTGGTCGCAATATTATGAATCGTTATACTAGACCTATTGAACGGGCTACGAAATTAGCATTTGAATTAGCAAAGGGAAATTACCATGCTCGGACTTTTGAAGATCAAAATGGTGAAATTGGCATGCTGAACTCCTCTTTAAATATTCTCGCTCGTAATTTACAAGATATGATGAAAGCGCATGAGATGCAAAAAGATCGTTTAAGTACCTTGATTGAAAATATGGGGAGCGGATTAATTTTAATTGATGGGCATGGGTACATCAACTTAGTCAATCGTACATATAAAGAAATATTTGATGTAAAATCATCACAATACTTGTACAAGCTCTATTATGAGGTTATTAAACATAAGGAAATTAATAAAATCATTGAAGATATTTTTATGACGGAACAAAAGGTCAGAAAGCAGCTTGTGATTCCGTTAAAAATTGAACGGCGTCATTTTGAAGTTTACGGTGTACCGATTTTAGGCACCAATGATGTGTGGAAAGGAATTCTCCTTGTTTTTCATGATATTACAGAAATTAAAAAATTGGAACAAACAAGAAAAGACTTTGTTGCTAATGTCTCTCATGAATTAAAAACGCCTGTTACATCGATTAAAGGTTTTGCGGAAACTTTATTAGATGGTGCAATGGAAGACAAGGAAACATTGGAATCATTTTTATCAATTATTTTAAAAGAGAGTGACAGACTTCAGTCGCTCATCTACGATTTATTAGAACTGTCCAAAATTGAAAATGAAGGATTCTCCTTGACTATTCAACCAGTTAATTTAAACCTCATCCTTGAGGAATCAATTAGCATAGTCGCTGGAAGAGCAACAAAAAAGAACATTATGATTAAGTTTGATAAAGCTTCTGACAAATTCCTTATTGAAGGGGACGCTTATCGACTAAAGCAAGTTTTCATTAATATTATATCGAATGCCGTATCTTACACACCTAATGACGGAAAAGTAGTAATCTCCATGGAGGAAAGTGCTAAAAAAGTAACCGTACATGTAGAAGATACGGGAATGGGAATCGAGAAGAAGGAAATCCCAAGAATTTTTGAACGCTTTTATCGGGTGGATAAGGCAAGGGACCGTAATTCAGGTGGTACTGGGCTTGGTTTAGCGATTGTTAAACATTTAATGGAAGCTCACAAAGGGACAGTTAAAGTTAAAAGTAAACTTGGACAAGGGACGGTTTTTAGCATTGAACTGTCAAAGAAGTTCCCACGAAAATGATTAGAATGAAAAAGGATATTTTTTACAATAGATTAACATTATGTTTGTGGTGAATTAACAATTCGTTGCTATAATCAAAAGTGAAATACCCCTTCATCCAAGGAACCAAATAAAAAAGGTGGATTGCTTATCGCTTTCCGCCTTTTTTATTTGGTTCTTTTTTGTATGAGATCCGGTATCGAAACCATTCGGTTATTTTCCTTTCCATTGGCAATCATGATAAACTAGAAAGGAAAAATAGGTTGACAATATAACACTTGTCAATGGAATGGGGTGTTGGATTTGACAAAAAAGCTGGTTCTAATTGACGGAAATAGCATAGCCTATCGTGCTTTTTTTGCTTTGCCGCTATTGAATAATGATAAAGGAATACATACCAATGCTGTTTATGGATTCACGATGATGTTAATGAAAATTCTTGAAGACGAGAAGCCGTCCCATATGTTGGTGGCGTTCGATGCTGGTAAAACGACCTTTCGTCATCAAACCTTTAGTGAATATAAAGGTGGCAGGCAGAAGACTCCATCTGAATTATCGGAACAATTTCCTTATATTCGTGAATTGCTTAAGGTCTATGGAATTTCAACCTATGAACTTGAAAACTATGAAGCGGATGATATTATCGGAACTCTAACCGTACAGGCGGAAAAAGAGGGCTTTGAAATTAAAGTAATTACTGGAGACAAAGACTTAACTCAACTAAGTTCTCCTAAGACCACTATCGGGATTACTCGTAAAGGGATTACAGATATTGAGGAATATACTCCAGAACATATCCAAGAAAAGTATGGGCTAAGTCCAGAACAAATTATCGATATGAAAGGACTTATGGGCGATAAATCTGATAATATCCCAGGCGTTCCTAGTGTAGGTGAGAAGACAGCCATTAAGCTATTAAAAGAATTTCATACGGTAGAAGAGTTATTATCCTCAATTGAAAAAGTAAGCGGTGCGAAATTAAAGGAAAAGCTAGAAACGTATAAAGACCAGGCTATTATGAGCAAGGAGCTGGCAACAATTATGAGGGAAGCACCGATTGATGTTCAATTAGAAAACATTGAATACAATGGATTTGATCATGAAAAATTGGTGGGTCTATTTAAGGAATTAGGGTTTCAATCCTTATTGGAGAAAATGGGTGGAGATCTTCAAACGGAAGAGCCAGAGGTTTTGGAAGACATCGACTTTGAAATTGTGGAAGAGGTCAATGAGTCTATTTTTTCAGACCATAATGCTTTCTATGTAGAAGTATTAGACGGCAACTACCATTATAGTGATATTATTGGTTTTTCCCTCGTAAATGACAAAGGTCATTTTTATATAGCTACGGATAAGGCTCTAGAGTCTCCTATTTTTAAAACTTGGGCAGAGGATGACAGTAAGAAAAAAGTTGTATATGATGCAAAGCGGTCGGAAGTTTCGCTAAGACATCATGGAATCCATTTAAACGGAGTTACCTTTGATTTATTAATCGCTTCTTACTTAGCAAATCCTTCAGAAACAATTGAGGACGTTGCATCCATTGCAAAACGATATGGTTTTTCATCGATTCAATCGGATGAGAATTTTTATGGAAAAGGTGCCAAAAGAAAGGTTCCTGATTCGGCAGAGCTTGCACAGCATCTCGTCCGGAAGGCATTAGTGTTAGAAGATTTAGAGGATAAATTGGAGTCTGAACTTAAAGAAAACCAACAGCTTGAATTGTATCATGATTTAGAATTGCCACTCTCCATTATCCTTGCAGATATGGAATCCATAGGGGTGAAAGTGGATAAAGATGGTTTGCTAGCAATGGGAGAAGAATTAAAGGGTCGATTAGCTCAGTTAGAAGAAAAAATTTATGAGGCCGCAGGTGAAACCTTTAATATCAATTCTCCAAAGCAGTTAGGAGTTATTTTATTTGAAAAATTAGGTTTACCGGTTATTAAGAAAACGAAAACAGGCTATTCCACTTCAGCGGATGTTTTAGAAAAACTAGAAAGCAGTCATGAGATTATTGAACATATACTCATGTATCGCCAGTTAGGGAAATTAAAATCCACTTATATTGATGGCTTAGTAAAGTTCATTCATCCAAAAACTGACAAGGTCCATACGATTTTTAATCAAGCATTAACGCAAACCGGACGATTAAGCTCAACGGATCCGAATTTGCAAAATATCCCGATACGCTTAGAAGAAGGAAGAAAAATTCGCAAAGCCTTTGTCCCTTCTGAGAAAGACTGGCTTATTTTTGCAGCTGACTATTCCCAGATTGAATTGCGGGTGTTAGCTCATATTGCAGGGGATGAGAAACTAATCTCAGCTTTCAGTGAAGGAATGGATATTCATACGAAAACAGCAATGGATGTTTTCCATGTATCAAAAGAGGAAGTAACATCAAATATGCGTCGTCATGCGAAAGCCGTAAACTTCGGAATCGTATACGGAATTAGTGATTATGGACTTAGTCAAAGTCTAAAGATTTCACGAAAAGAAGCGGGGGAGTTTATTGACCGCTATTTTGCCAGCTATCCAGGGGTGAAGGAATATATCGATGAAATAGTAAAAGATGCCAAGTTAAAAGGGTATGTTTCTACCTTAATGCATCGCCGCCGCTATTTACCAGAAATCACAAGCCGTAATTTTAATCTGCGCAGCTTTGCGGAGCGAACCGCGATGAATACCCCTATTCAGGGAAGTGCAGCCGATATTATTAAAAAAGCGATGGTTGATATGGCCGAACGCTTGAAACGTGAAGGATTACAAACAAGATTATTGCTGCAAGTACATGATGAATTGATCTTTGAGGCACCGCCAGAAGAAATAGAGATCTTGAAAGAAATTGTCCCAGATGTCATGGAAAATGCCATCGAACTAAAAGTACCGTTAAAAGTAGACTATGCCTACGGTCCAACTTGGTATGACTCGAAATAGATAGATGCTACATTTTATAAAATGTTATTAGGTGAATTCGGACAAACGAAGTGGAATTGAATAAGAACCTGAATGGGTTTCGAGTTCGGACAAGAAGTCAACAAACGAGCACGATCCAGTCCGAACAGGGTTCCATATCGGACAAGAAGTCAACAAACGAGCATGATCCAGTCCGAACAGGGTTCCGATTCGGACAGAAAGATATCAAACGAGCGCGATCCAGTCCGAACAGGGTTCCGATTCGGACAGAAAGATATCAAATGAGTGCGATCCAGTCCGAACAGGGTTCCAATTCGGACAAGAAGTCAACAAACGAGCGCGATCCAGTCCGAACAGGGTTCCGGTTCGGACAAGAAGTCAACAAACGAGCATGATCCAGTCCGAACAGGGTTCCGGTTCGGACAAGAAGTCAACAAACGAGCATGATCCAGTCCGAACAGGGTTCCGATTCGGACAGGAAGTCAACAAATGAGCCCGATCCAGTCCGAACAGGGTTCCGATTCGGCCAGAAAGCCCTCAAACGGGCACGATCCAGTCCGAATAGGGTTCCGATTCGGACAAGAAGTCAACAAACGGGCTCGATCCAGTCCGAACAGGGTTCCGATTCGGCCAGAAAGATATCAAACGGGCCCGATCCAGTCCGAATAGGGTGCAAATACGGACAAGTAATCAACAAATGAGCGCGATCCAGTCCGCAGGGCCCAATTTCGGACAGGGAGGCATAAAAGTTCTCTCTCCTGTCCGAATGAAGCTTAGTTTGGACTTTTAAGGTTATTTGAAAGAAGGTTTTATGATTGCCAGAGCTTCCAGAAGTTGAAACGATTCGACGAACATTAAAGAGATTAGTCTTAAATAAAAAAATCCAATCGGTATCTGTATTCTGGCCGAAAATGATCAAAAAGCCAGAAGTAATGGAGCAGTTCATAGATGCATTGGTAGGACAGAGTATTATTGATATTAACCGAAGAGGAAAGTTTCTTGTTTTTTATACAGAAACTTATGCCCTTGTTTCCCATTTACGAATGGAAGGACGTTATACCCTTTATCAAGGGGAAGACCCTGTGGAAAAGCATACACATGTTATTTTCCACTTTACAGACGGGACAGAATTGCGCTACAAGGACGTTCGTAAATTTGGAACAATGCATCTTTTTAAGAAAGGGGACGAGTTTACCTCACTTCCCCTTTCACAACTTGGCCCAGAACCGTTAGATGAAACCTTTGATAAAGTTGAGTTTGCACAAAAGTTGGCAAAAACAACAAGAAATATTAAATCTACTCTGCTTGATCAAACAGTAGTGGTCGGATTAGGAAATATTTATGTTGATGAAGCTTTGTTCAAAGCTCGAATACATCCGGAAAGATCCTCCCAATCTCTGACATCAGAGGAAATTCATGTTCTATACGAAAAAATTATTGAAACTCTCACTGAAGCAGTCGATAAGGGCGGAAGTACGGTAAGAACGTATGTGAACTCCCAAGGGGAGATGGGAATGTTTCAATTAGAGCATTATGTGTATGGACGTAAAGGGGAAGATTGCAAGCTTTGCCAAACACCGTTAATTAGAACGGTAGTTGGTGGACGTGGGACCGTTTATTGCCCTGCCTGTCAAAAAATATAATTATACACTTATGGATGAATTCGATAGGATTAACATCGGAAGTGCCTTCTTCATAAACTATTGTAGTTGTAATGAGGAAGGAGCACAGGTTCATGGGACATTTATTCTCACTACTCTTATTAGCATTGGCTGTCAGCTTAGACAGCTTCAGCGTAGGATTTACTTACGGACTAAGGAAAATGCGTATCCCGATAAAGTCAATTGTGATTATTGCATGCTGTACGGCCGTCACGTTAATCACAGCCATGTTACTAGGGCATTTGCTACAACAATTAATATCCCCTGAATTTGCCGAAAAGGTGGGGGGAATCATCCTCATTGGTCTAGGTGGCTGGGTCATTTACCAATTTTTTCGGTCAGAGAAAGAGCAAGAGGTTATGCCTCATGAAAAGGTTATCCTTAATTTTGAAATTAAATCGCTTGGAATTGTGATCAATATCTTAAAGAAACCGATGGTAGCAGACTTTGATAAGTCTGGAACAATCACAGGTGTTGAAGCTTTCATGTTAGGTCTAGCACTTTCCCTGGATTCCTTCGGTGCTGGAATTGGGGCTGCCATGCTTGGATTTTCACCTTTATACTTAAGTCTAGCAGTTTCACTCCTTAGTACAGGACTTGTATTCGCAGGAATGAAATTAGGGGCAGTATTATCTGCAAAATCTTGGTTACAAAAGCTATCTTTTTTGCCTGGGATTGTACTAATCATTATCGGAGTTTGGAAATTTTAGAAGCAGGAAGGAAAAAGAGATGTCAATGATCGTAGGATTAACAGGTGGGATTGCCAGTGGTAAAAGTACCGTTTCAAATATGCTAAAATCATTAGGAATTACCGTTATTGATGCAGATATTGAGGCTAGACAGGTAGTAGAGCCTGGAGAAGATGCCTACAATCAAATTGTGCAACACTTTGGAAATGAAATCCTCCTTGATGATGGCTCAATTAACAGGAAGAAACTCGGAGAAATTATTTTTAATAACGAGGGAGAGAGGAACGTCCTAAATAGGATTGTCCATCCAGCGGTAAGGAAAAGGATGCTTGAGAAAAAAGAGACAGCAATAAACCATGGAGAAATGCTGGTCGTCCTCGATATCCCTCTTCTATTTGAAAGTGAATTAACAGGTTTAGTAGATAAAATCATTCTCGTCTATGTAGATGAAGATGTTCAACTCGAGCGATTAATGAAACGAAATCAATATTCGGAATCAGAGGCACTTGCTAGAATTCGATCACAAATGCCGTTAAAAGATAAGAAGCAGCGCTCTGACTTTATTATTGATAATAATGGAGATATCCCACAAACAGAGGAACAATTAATGATGATTTTAAATCAATTCGGATTTGTAAAAGAAGTGTGATGAGCACTTCTTCTTTGTATATCTATTAAACAACATTATTAAAATTACTAAGGTAATAAAATTATAAAAAAGTTATAAATTTGTGCAATTGACATCTTACATTACTCATTAAATGTGTTATACTATTGCCATGTGATTCACAAAAAGTATAACATATAGTTTGGAAAGGGGCCGGATTAATGAAGGCGAAAATTGCAATTAACGGATTTGGAAGAATTGGACGGATGGTATTTAGAAAAGCAATTCTTGATGATAGTCTTGAAATAGTAGCGGTGAATGCAAGTTATCCTGCATCAACACTTGCACACCTTATTAAATATGATTCCATTCATGGTCAATTCAATGGTGAAGTTACCGCTGAAGAGAATGCTATGGTTGTAAACGGCAAAAGAGTAAAATTATTAAGCAACCGTAATCCAGAGGAGTTACCTTGGAAAGAGCTTGGCGTTGATATTGTCATCGAAGCAACAGGGAAATTTAATTCTCGCGAAAAGGCAGCTTTACATCTAAATGCAGGAGCTAAGAAAGTTATTTTAACTGCTCCAGGGAAAAACGAAGATGTAACGATTGTAATGGGTGTAAATGAAAGCGTATTAAATGTTGAACAACATGATGTCATTTCAAACGCTTCTTGTACAACCAATTGCTTAGCTCCTGTCGCAAAAGTTCTTGAAGAAAAGTTTGGAATTGAAAATGGTCTAATGACAACGGTTCATGCTTATACAAATGATCAAAAAAATATTGACAATCCACATAAAGACTTAAGAAGAGCACGTGCATGTGGTCAATCAATCATTCCAACTTCTACAGGTGCAGCAAAGGCACTATCATTAGTGCTGCCACAATTAGAAGGAAAACTGCACGGAATGTCATTGCGTGTACCAACACCAAATGTATCACTTGTTGATTTAGTAGTAGATTTAAAACGTGATGTGACCATTGACGAAGTTAACGAAGCTTTTGCACAAGCTTCACAAGGTGAGTTAAAAGGAATTTTAGACATTACTGACGAACCATTAGTATCTATAGACTTTACGACAAATGAACATTCTGCAATTATCGATAGTTTAACTACAATGGTAATTGGTTCAAACAAAGTAAAAGTACTAGCTTGGTATGACAATGAATGGGGCTATTCTTGCCGCGTTGTTGATTTAACAAAATATGTTGTACAAGAAATGCAAAAATCAATTGTGAAAGCTTAAATTTGCCATTGAATCTATTACTTTATACTTAAGAGGTTACCAGTATTTGGTAGCCTCTTTTCCTTTGTCTCCTTTACAACATTAAAGGTATGTGAAAATAATTTAATAATAACTTGTACTGACCCAATCTTTTTAATAAGATAGAAGATAGGAAACTAAAGTCGGAGCTGATCGTTATGAGATGTCCTTCATGCCAACATAATCATTCTCGTGTAGTTGATTCTCGTCCGGTTGACGAAGGCCGTTCTATTCGTCGAAGAAGAGAATGCGAAGAATGTAGTTATCGGTTTACGACCTTCGAAAAGGTCGAGGAATCACCTCTCGTTGTCGTGAAAAAAGAAGGTACAAGAGAAGAATTTAGTCGTGAAAAAATGTTACGAGGTTTATTAAGGGCTTGTGAAAAAAGGCCTGTTGCCTTAAAAGAATTAGAAGATATTACAGCGAGCATTGAGAAGGAAATTCGAAGTCAAGGAATTTCAGAAATTAAAAGTGAAGACATCGGTGAAATGGTCATGGACAGACTTGCCAATCTTGATGAGGTCGCCTATGTTCGTTTTGCATCGGTCTACCGCCAGTTTAAGGATATTAATGTTTTTATTGACGAGTTGAAAGATTTAATAAAAAAGGAACAATGATTAGAGCTAGAGAGTATTTTTCTTTGGCTCTTTTTTCAGGTGAATGATGATGGTTCAATAGAAAGGGTTGAAAATGTCATGACACAACATTGGCGAGAACTATTACCCATTGATCATTATGTCGCCACTGCCAATGGACTTATCCATGATTATGATCGAAAAATCCTTACCTTTTTGTATCAGCCTTTAATTGGTGCAGGGTGTTTAAGTTTGTATATGACCCTTTGGGCAGAGTTAGAGGAAAACCGACTCTGGTCTGATTCCCATTCCCATCATAGCTTAATGAATTTCATGGATATGAACTTAAAAGAGATCTACGATAAGCGCTTAAAACTAGAAGCAATCGGACTACTAAAGACCTTTGTTAAACAAGGAGAGGGACATCGTCTCTTTATTTATGAACTACAGCCACCGTTAACAGCTGAACAGTTCTTATCAGATGGGATGCTTAATATTTATTTATATCGAAAAATTGGTCGAGCGCAATTTGCCAGAGTCAAGCGATTTTTTAGTGATAAAGCAATAAATCCTTCAGAATTCGAGGATGTAACAAGAGCATTTCAAGATGTTTTCACATCTGGCCATGGAAACCTCCTATCTTATGATGATGATACGAAACAAGAGCTTGATGCTTCAGAAGGTGAGCAGTTTATTGGTCACCGACAAGGAACGGAAATTAAAGTAGTGCCTAATGAATTTAACTTTGAATTGCTTTTTGCTGGGCTGAATGAAAATTTAGTTTCAAAAGAAGCTTTTAATAAAAAGGTTATGGACGCTATTAGCAGTCTAGCCTTTTTGTACGGAATCGATGCTTTGCAAATGAAGAATATCGTTCTTAGTGCCATGACGGAAAATAATGAAATTGATATTGAAGAGTTACGAAAGTCAGCTCGTGATTGGTA
This sequence comes from Niallia sp. XMNu-256, assembly GCF_036670015.1. Taxonomy (NCBI): domain Bacteria; kingdom Bacillati; phylum Bacillota; class Bacilli; order Caryophanales; family Bacillaceae; genus Niallia; species Niallia sp. XMNu-256. The sequence continues at coordinate 3,337,333 of NZ_CP137636.1, read as the reverse complement.
TCAATACCAACACTATGATCAACTTCCGTCCCTTGTTGAAAAAACACAGCCTGTTATTTATCAAACAGTTAATAAGCAGCCTGAAACGCAAGAGGAGAAGTTAATTCATTATTTTGAGACGACATCGCCTATGCAATACTTAAAAGACATTGGCGGTGGGGCAGAGCCCTCAAAGGCAGACATTAAAATTATTGAAGATGTCATGTTTAGCCAGCAATTAAATCCTGGTGTAGTAAATGTGTTAATAGATAATGTTTTGCGAAAAACAGATATGAAACTTACAAAGAACTATGTAGAAAAAATTGCCGGCCACTGGGCGAGAAAAAATATTAAAACCGTGATTGAAGCGATGGATCTTGCGAAACAAGAACATCGACAATATTTAGAATGGGCGGAAGGAAAGAATAAACCAAAACAAGGTAATTCTAGAAAAAAGCCGATTCGAACGGAACGATTGCCAGAGTGGTTTGATAACAATGGTGAGAAATCTGAAAGTGCGAAAACGAAAAATCAACCTAAGGACAATGGGGATCAAGAGCTTAAGAAGCAGGAAATCGAAGCAATGTTGAAAAAAATTCGATCATAGGAGGTGAATGGGTTGGAAAGAATTAATGACACATTAAAGCGGTTAGCAGGAAATGAAAACTTTCAAAAAAGATTTCAGCAAATGAGAAACGGAATTTTAAATGACCCAGAGATAAAAGCCTTTCTAACGGAAAATGAAGAAGAATTGGGTCCGGAAGTAATTGAAAAGAATCTCTCCAAGCTTTATGAGTATTCCAACCAAAGCAAAGAATGCAATAAATGTGACTCTTTAGAAGGATGTATTAACATCATGAAAGGATACCATCCTCAATTAGTGGTTTCACGAGGTTCGCTTGAAGTACATTATGATAAATGTCCACGTAAAATTATGGATGACGAGAAGCGAAAAAATGAAAAGTTAATTCAAAGTTTATATGTACCAAAAGATATTTTAAAAGCGTCTTTTGATGATATGGATACGGATAAAGAACGAACAGATGCAATCGGAAAGGCACTTGGATTTGTGTTGCGATATAGTGAAAACCAGACGACAAAAGGGTTATACCTTTATGGGCAGTTTGGGGTAGGTAAATCTTATTTATTAGGAGCCATTGCAAATGAGTTAGCACAAAAGAATATTCGCTCGATGATTGTGTATGTACCTGAACTTTTTCGCGAATTAAAAAGTTCAATTGGAGATTCCACCTTAAATGAAAAATTAGAGGCGATCAAGAAAGAGCCGATATTAATGCTGGATGATATTGGGGCAGAAACGATGTCTAGTTGGGTAAGAGATGAAATCCTAGGTCCGATTTTGCAATATCGGATGCTTGATAATTTACCGACTCTATTTACCTCCAATATGGACTTTGATGGTCTTGAGCACCATTTAACATATAGTCAACGCGGAGAGGAAGAAAAGTTAAAAGCGCGACGGATTATGGAGCGCATCAAATATTTAGCAGAACCTGTGTATGTAAATGGAAGAAATCGAAGAAATTAGCCGGCTGACTTTGTGCAGTCGGTCTTTTTTATGGTAAGTGTAATTAAGTTTTATTATAGGCTGGTACTAATATGAACAATTATGATTCTTTTTTTTATGACTTACTTCTAATTTGGCAAGGTCCCCCATATATATTACTAGAGAATTGTAAGGGGGGATTTGGTTGATTGAAATCCAATTCCAGCATAAATATGATGCCAAAAGGTTATATACTTTTTTAAATCAATTACTAGACATGGAGTCTAGTCCATCATATATGATTCAAAAAGAAGATACTTATGCTGTTCGTATTGAATGTATGGTTCATGATGAAAAAGAAAGATTCATAAAGTGGGTCCAAGAATCGATTTGCCAATACATCTTGAAGATAAAGTTAAATGATTGGTTTAAAGAAATTTTATCAACGAATTATCATTACCGTGATGAAGTGGAACAGCAGCAGATTATTGATATCATTCATTCTGTTCTAGAAGGAAAAAATGAGGAATTAGCAGTTTTTTTACCAAAATTTGGTATAAAGGATTATATCATGGACCAAATGGGTCAATGGTTGCAAGAACATAAGATTTTCTCGTTTGATTCATTCATGACTTTCAGGTTGCGTACATTATTAAATGAGCTTCGTAAATATGTAGATTTATCGTTGGATGAATATCGAATGGAACAAGAATATCAGATGTTTATCCAGATGCTTAGGGATTTCCTTATTGGTCGTGAGCCAAAAATGGAAAGGCTCCATTTATTATTTGAGGATGAGAAAATCACCTTTTTTGATGAAGATTTTATGGAAATAAGACGATCCGAATTAGCCAAAATGGTCGATCGAAAATTGCTGATTAATCACCCGATTTATATTGATTCTAATACCATTGCACCCTTGCTATCCATTGCACCGAAAAAGATATTTCTGTATAGTTCTGACCACGATCAGCCGATCATTCGAACAGTCCGTAATATTTTCGAAGAAAGATTGAGGGTTGAAAATACATGTACCTTCGAGGAAATAAAACATTCGTTGAATAATAAAAAATATAATACACCTTGATTTCTAAATCATAAATTACTATAATAACGTACATAAGCAATTTGATAGTAAAGTAATGATGAGGACAAGGGTATTCTATTTACGGTTTATAGAGAGGGAAGGCAAGGCTGGAACCTTCCTAACACGATTGGATTACTTACCACCTCTGAACTTCAACCGGGAAATAACGACTAGACTCGTTAAATTATCGGAAGACGGCCTAAGACCGTTATCTTTCTACAAAGTTATTTTTACATACATATTGTAAAAATATAAAGTAGGGTGGAACCACGTGTGTAATAGCTCGTCCCTTTTTCGGGATGGGCTTTTTATTTTGTCCAAAAACCAAAAATACCTACGAGTTAAACTCTTAACTCAGTATGAAAAATAAATAATGGAGGAATGAACATGTCAGAAGTTGTAAAAATTTCTTTTCCTGATGGAGCCATAAAGGAGTTTTCAAAAGGAACAACGACAGAAGAGATTGCTGGTTCGATTAGTTCTGGCTTAAAAAAGAAGGCGATTGCTGGAAAATTTAATGGAGAAATGTATGATTTAAGAAGACCAATCGAAGAAGATGGATCGATTGAAATTATTACGCAAGATCAACCAGATGCTTTGGAAATTTTGCGTCATAGTTCTGCCCATTTAATGGCCCAAGCCGTTAAACGCTTATACAAAGATGTAAAATTAGGTGTTGGTCCTGTTATTGAAGGTGGATTCTATTATGATATCGATATGCCACAATCACTAACACCAGAGGATTTACCGTTAATTGAAAAAGAAATGAAAAAAATTATTAACGAAAATTTACCGATTGTTCGTAAAGAAGTAAGTCGTGAAGAAGCCATTCAAATTTACAAAGAAATAGATGATGAGTATAAACTTGAGCTCATTGAAGCGATTCCTGAAAATGAAACGGTAACGCTTTATGAACAAGGTGAATTCTTTGATTTATGCCGTGGTGTTCATGTACCATCAACAGGAAAGCTCCGTGAGATCAAGCTTCTTAGCATTGCCGGTGCTTACTGGCGTGGAAACAGCGACAATAAAATGTTGCAACGTATTTATGGAACGGCCTTTTTCAAAAAAGAAGATTTAGACGAGCATTTACGTCTTCTTGAAGAAGCAAAAGAACGTGATCACCGTAAAATTGGAAAAGAATTAAATCTATTTACTCATTCCCAACAAGTTGGACAAGGTTTGCCATTATGGATGCCAAAAGGTGCGACCATTCGCCGTATTATTGAGCGATATATTGTCGATAAAGAGGTCAAATTGGGATATGACCACGTTTATACACCAATTATGGCAAATGTTGAGTTGTACAAAACTTCTGGACACTGGGATCATTACCATGAAGACATGTTTCCAGTGATGGAAATGGATAATGAACAATTGGTTCTTCGTCCAATGAACTGTCCGCACCATATGATGATCTATAAAAACGGAATTCATAGTTACCGCGAATTGCCAATTCGAATTGCTGAACTTGGAACCATGCACCGTTATGAAATGTCTGGAGCCCTTTCCGGATTACAACGTGTTCGCGGAATGACCTTAAACGATGCTCATGTCTTTGTTCGTCCGGATCAAATTAAGGAAGAATTTAAGCGTGTAGTCGAATTAATATTGGAGGTTTATAAGGATTTTAATTTTAAAAATTATTCCTTCCGTTTATCCTACCGTGATCCAGAAAACACGGAGAAATATTACGATGATGATGAAATGTGGGAAAAAGCACAAGGGATGCTCAAAGAAGTTATTGATGAAATGGGTGTAGAATACTATGAGGCAGAAGGAGAAGCGGCATTCTACGGTCCTAAGCTTGATGTTCAAGTAAAAACAGCACTAGGCAAAGAGGAAACTCTTTCAACGGTTCAATTAGACTTCTTACTGCCTGAACGTTTTGATTTGACATATGTAGGTGAAGATGGCAAGCCACATCGTCCAGTCGTCATTCACCGTGGCGTTGTTTCAACAATGGAGCGCTTTGTTGCGTTCTTAATCGAAGAATACAAAGGGGCTTTCCCAGCATGGCTTGCACCTGTACAAGTTCAAGTTATCCCTGTATCTCCAGATGTTCATTTTGATTATGCAAAAAAAGTTCAAGAACAGCTGAAAGCACAAGGATTCCGTGTTGAATTAGATGGCCGTAATGAAAAAATTGGCTACAAAATACGTGAAGCGCAAATGCAAAAAATCCCTTATATGCTAGTTGTTGGGGACCAAGAAGTATCTACCGAATCCGTTAATGTCCGTAAATATGGCGAGCAAAAATCAGAATCCGTTCCATTTTCTCAATTTGTTGAGGCCTTAAAGGATGAGGTTAAAAAGTAATTTTCAAAAAAGTGTTGCATGAATAAAAAATATTTGGTATGATTTTATTCGTTGCGATAAAAGAACATCACTACTTTGACATAACAACATGAATTGTGATATAGTTAAACAGTTGAAAATAGAATACTTTTTTTAGGATAAGAAGAAGCACCCGCTTCTCACCTGATTGACGCAAGAATGGCTGTTGACAGGTTAACGAAAACTTTTACTTTTGAAATGTTTCGTAAAGTGTGGGTGTATTCACTCACACTTTTTTGTGGTTCATCATACCTGAAAACAGTGACAGGTGATTCTCTGACCTAAATTTTTGTATTCGGATCTATGGATAATATTTGGAGGTGTTTTGCTATTAGCAAAGATGTGTTGTTAAATGAAGGGATTCGTGCCCGCGAAGTACGTTTAATTGATCAAAACGGTGAACAGTTAGGAATTAAGTCAAAAAATGAAGCTCTTGAAATAGCCGCTCGAGCAAATCTTGATCTTGTTCTTGTTGCTCCAAACGCTAAACCCCCTGTAGGTCGAATTATGGACTACGGAAAGTTTAAGTTTGAACAGCAGAAGAAGGATAAAGAGGCTCGTAAAAACCAAAAGGTTATTACTACAAAAGAAGTTCGTTTAAGCCCGTCGATTGATGAGCATGACTTTAATACAAAACTTCGAAATGCGATAAAATTCCTTGAAAAAGGTGACAAAGTGAAGGCATCGATTCGCTTTAAAGGACGGGCCATCACGCATAAAGAAATTGGTCAACGTGTTTTAGATCGTTTCGCTGAAGCAACAAAAGAGATTGCAACAGTTGAGGCGTATCCGAAAATGGAAGGCCGAAGTATGTTTATGGTGTTAGCACCAAAATCTGAAAAGTAAGAGGAGGACTACCAAATGCCAAAAATGAAAACTCACCGGGGCGCTGCAAAGCGTTTCAAAAAAACTGGAACTGGTAAATTAAAACGTGGTCAAGCTTATACAAGTCACTTATTTGCTAATAAATCAACAAAGCAAAAACGTAAACTTCGTAAAGGTGCTCTAGTTTCTAGCGGGGACTACAAACGTATTCGTCATTTATTAGATAACATTTAAGTAAACTTACCTTTAATTCAGCAAAATTCTGCTTCTCTTTCTATGTAGTGAGTGAATGTAGATACAATTTCAATTTTTTTGAGTGTTCGTACTTGCTGAAGGTAAGCAAAACTATTTTTTTAGAAGCCTAATGGAACGTGTTACTCTTAGGCACAAGCAAATTTGATTGATTTATAGGAGGGAAACCATATGCCACGTGTTAAAGGCGGTACAGTTACGCGCAGACGTCGTAAAAAAGTTCTTAAATTAGCTAAAGGTTATTTCGGTTCAAAACATACATTATATAAAGTTGCAAATCAACAGGTAATGAAATCATTACAATATGCTTACAGAGATCGTCGTCAGAAAAAACGTGATTTCCGTAAACTATGGATTACACGTATTAATGCAGCAGCACGTATGAACGGTCTTTCATACAGCAACTTAATGCACGGATTAAAGCTTGCCGGTATTGAAGTAAACCGTAAAATGCTAGCTGACCTTGCAGTTAGCGACGAAAAAGCATTTGCTGAATTAGCATCTGTTGCAAAAACAAACTTAAGCAAATAATGTTAACTACGCCATTCTCTCATTGAGGATGGCTTTTTATTTGGGATGAAATGTTATTAGGTGAAATCCCAGCTATTACTGGTGCAATTAACCTTAATTTTAGTGCAATCCCAGCTCATTCCGGCTCATTTCCTTATTTGCCGTCTTATTCTCTATCAAAGAAAGCATCTCAATTTTATAAAAACAGACAGGAGGTGTAAGAATGTTTGAATACATCATTCTATACTTTTTATTCATCAATCTGGTCGGTTTTTTCGTAATGAAAGCTGATAAACAGAAGGCAAAAAACCGAGAGTTTCGAATTAGCGAAAAAACTTTATGGACCGTTGCCATTTTAGGTGGGGCGATCGGCTCTACCATTGGTATGAACCTTTTTCGGCATAAAACGAAACATTTAATCTTTAAGGTCGGTCTTCCTATTTTGGCCATCCTTGACATCGTTCTCTTGATCTATTTCTATTAATCAGGCATAACATGGGATTGTTTTTGATAAGCTTTAGAGACAGCGAGAAATTGCAGAGAGTAGGTGAAAGAATGGGAGACGGACTTTCGCTCTTGTTTATTTTGGTGGAGGCTGGTGGATTATTAGCTCCAATTGCTTTTATTTTCTTTCATTTTTTTCGTCAATTTTTATTTATTCCAGTAACCCTTGTTTGCATGACAGGTGGGATTCTCTTTGGAGCTGTTCTCGGGACGGTGTATTCATTAGTTGGTTTAATGCTCTGTTCCTTAGGGTTTTACTTTTTAATTGGGAAGCTTCCAAAAATGCATAATAAACTATCCAATCTCAAACGGAAATGGTTTGGAGAATATCGAAATCTAACCGTTACCCAAACAGCGATTTTAAGGCTAATTCCTTTTATTCATTATCACCTGCTCAACTTCTGCCTAATCGAAAAAGATAAAAACTATCAGGCTTATCTAAAAAACAGTTTTATAACAAATTTACCGCTCGCATTTTTTTACTCTGTATTTGGAGAATTTATCAGCGGTTTTACCCCCGAGCTCATTGTCATCATTTTATTTTCATTATTCATCCTAACGTATTTATTTAGGGAAAAAATGGCGGTCATTAAATGGGCCGATTTCTTTAATGAGAATCAAATAAAAAGAGGCTAACTTACAGATGTTAGCCTTTTCCTTTATAATGGGAGTGTAAGAACTCCTTAACTGGACTTTTCCAATCAATAATCGCATTTGGATATTGTTCGTGTATTTTTTGTTCAATAAGATGAAAGTCATCCTGAATAAAACTACTTAAATCGATCACTTGTTGGGGGATCATCGATATTGAGACAACATTGAAGGACTTCTTTATTGGGTCTAAATATTTTTCACCCTCAAACAAAACGCCTTTATAAGTAAGGAGAAAGTTTTTTCTTACGTTCGTAGGATCATCGTAAAAATAATATCGCTGTTGTTCACGGGCAAGTTCTAATTTACGTCTAGGATGGGATAAATACAGAATGATTCGATAGATGGCAAATAAAATGATGACGAGCAAGATTAAGCGTATGACCCAGAGCATTAGAAACCACCTCACAATCGTAGTTATTCTTATAAGTACGAATCTCGTCAATAAAAGTTTCACTTGGAGGGAAAGTGTGAAACAAGCTGTTCATTCGCTAATTTTTTGTATATTACCAACTACCTTTTGTATAATAGAAAATAGAATGAGAAAAGGAGTCGAAGAAATGGCGCAATTAGATGAAACCTTAACAATGCTTAAAGAATTAACCGATGCCAAAGGGATCCCAGGGAATGAGAGGGAACCGCGTGAAGTCATGAAGAAATACATAACTCCTTATGCAGATGAAATTACATACGATAATCTAGGTAGTTTGATTGCAAAAAAATCCGGTGATGAAAAGGGTCCGAAAATTGTTGTGACAGGACATTTAGATGAAATCGGTTTTATGATCACACAAATCGATAAAAAAGGATTTTTAAAGTTTCAAACCGTTGGTGGCTGGTGGGGGCAAGTGATGCTGGCTCAGCGGGTAACGATTGTGACTCGTAAAGGTGAGATTACTGGGGTAATCGGGTCGAAGCCACCTCATATTTTATCACCAGAAGCAAGGAAAAAACCGTTTGAAATTAAAGATATGTTCATTGATATTGGAGCTTCAAGTAAGGAAGAAGCAGAAGAATGGGGCGTTCGTCCCGGAGATATGGTTGTCCCATACTTTGAATTCACCGTTATGAATAACGAAAAAATGCTTTTAGCTAAAGCATGGGATAACCGAATTGGCTGCGGAATTGCAATTAATGTCTTAAAAGAGTTGCAAGGAATACAGCATCCAAACGTAGTTTACGGCATTGGTGCTGTCCAAGAAGAAGTAGGTTTAAGAGGTTCAAAAACATCTACATTTAAAGTAGATCCAGACATTGGCTTTGCCGTTGATGTTGGAATTGCTGGGGACACACCTGGAATCAGTGAAAAAGAAGCAATGAGTAAAATGGGAGACGGTCCGCAAATCGTTCTTTATGACGCATCAATGGTTTCTCATAAAGGCTTACGCGATTTAGTAGTTGATACTGCGGAGGAATTGAACATTCCATACCAATACACTTCGATGCCAGGTGGAGGAACAGATGCTGGTTCTATTCATGTAACAGCAAGAGGTGTGCCTGCCTTGTCAATTGGAATCGCGACTCGTTATATCCACTCTCATGCAGCAATGCTTCATCGGGATGACTTTGAAAATGCTGTAAAACTTGTTGTCGAAGTGATTAAAAAGTTAGATCGTGAAACGGTTGATCGGATTACTTATGAGTAAAAAGGAAAAGCACTCTCAAATTTGAGAGTGCTTTTTAAGCATCTTACTTTAAACCCTTTTCTAAAGCTTGTAACATTTCCCTTTTATCTTGTTCAGATGAATTCTTCCAAATGACTTCAAATAAAACTCCTAGTCCAGGCAGCATTTTTTCTTCGCCTGTTCCAATTGCATCCACAATCGTATCTTCAAGTTGCTCTTGGGTATTACCAGTCACATTGTGAATAATAGCATTACGCAAATTTAAGTTCATCAAGGACACTCCTATCATATTTTGAATTCATTTTTAGGATTGCTAAATTTGATTTTATTATGCCTGTTACTTACGATATAATAAGGAAATGGATAGATTTTGAAGAAGGGAAGACCCTGATTGAAGCATATTACTTCTGTAAAAAATGGACAGGTTAAAGAGTGGAAAAAACTCTATACGAAAAAGGAAAGAGACAAATCAGGTTTATTTCTAATTGAAGGCTTTCATTTAGTTGAAGAAGCACTAAAAGCGAATCTAATTCAGCACTTGATTCTACATGAAAATACGGATATCCCTCACACTTGGAATTATGGAGACATCCCTGTAGTGGTTGTCACGAATGAAGTGATGATCGCATTAAGTGATACAGAAACGCCACAAGGAATTATGGCCGTATGTCAAAAGCCTAAAGTGGATTTATCATCAATGGAAGGCAAGAAATTCTTGTTAATCGATTCTGTACAAGATCCCGGGAATATTGGAACAATGATTCGAACTGCAGATGCTGCAGGAATCGATGCGGTAATTTTGGGAGAGGGGTGTGCAGACCCATACAATCCAAAAGTGATTCGCTCTACACAAGGGAGTTTATTTCATTTGCCGATTGTAAAAGCACGACTTGAGGATTTTATTGATGAAATCAATATTCCTATTTACGGAACCGCTTTAGATGGGGGACTTCCGTACAATGAAGTCGAACCGGCTGATGAATTTGGACTACTTGTTGGCAATGAAGGGCAAGGAGTTTCCAAAGCCCTTTTGGAAAAAACAACAAAAAATCTCTACATACCAATTTATGGAAAAAGTGAATCCTTAAATGTAGCGATTGCAGCAGGTATTTTAATGTATTATTTGCGGAAATGAATTTGAATCCCGAACCATTTTGTACTATAATAATACAGAATTTAAAATCATACAGAATTTGATAATTAAAAGACTGTGATAGAGACTAGTAACTAGGACTAGCGACCATTTAGGGAATAAATGCCGTGACTGAAAGCATTTTATGGAAGCCTCTAGCGAATTCACCTCTTGAGTCGACATTGGGAGGATCATTTATTTGATCTGAAAAATGCTCCGGTATAAAGCCGTTATTTTTTAATGAAGTGAGTGGAGATTATTAACTCTATTCAGCAAAAGACTCCTTCTTCTATAAGTGGAAGATGGATGCTAAAAGGATCTACTGATTTAATATAGGTTCAATGTCTTGCTGAATGAAGTAAAGCCTCTGGCGGATGCCACGGATTTTGTACAATCCGGATGTAAATTTAAAAGGGCGAATTTGATATTCGAAGCTAATAAGGGTGGTAACGCGATACATAAACCTCGTCCCTTTGTATGGGACGGGGTTTTTTTGTTTTTTATCAAAACATAAAAAACTAATATAGGAGGAATTGTTTCATGCTAGAACGTTTAGAAGAATTGCAAAGTGAAGCGTTGCAAAAGATTGAAGCTTCAACCAATTTGAAAGAACTGAATGATGTACGTGTCGCTTATTTAGGAAAAAAAGGACCGATCACAGAAGTATTACGTGGAATGGGGAAATTATCTCCAGAAGAACGTCCGAAAATGGGCGCTCTTGTGAATGTCATTCGCGAAAACATTCAATCACAAATTGAACAAAAACAAGCAGTTTTAGAAGAGGAAGCTGTGAACCAGCAGTTAGCATCAGAATTTATTGATGTCACATTACCGGCAAGACCTGTTAAACGAGGCAATCACCATCCATTAACACGAATTATTGAAGAAATGGAAGATATCTTTATCGGGCTTGGCTATGCGGTTGCAGAAGGTCCCGAGGTCGAGACTGACAACTACAATTTTGAAAAGTTAAATTTGCCAAAAGGCCATCCAGCTCGTGATATGCAAGATTCTTTTTACATAACAGAAGAAATCCTGCTTCGTACCCATACTTCTCCAGTTCAAGCAAGAACGATGGAGAAGCATGAAGGCAAAGGTCCAGTGAAAATTATTTGTCCGGGAAAAGTCTACCGACGTGACAATGACGATGCGACTCACTCTCACCAATTTATGCAAATAGAAGGCTTAGTGGTTGATGAAAACATTTCAATGAGCGATCTAAAAGGAACGCTTGAAGTATTTGTAAAGGAAATCTTTGGTCAAGATCGTGAAATTCGTCTTCGTCCAAGTTTCTTCCCATTCACAGAGCCGTCCGTTGAAGTCGATTTATCTTGTAAAATTTGTCACGGAGAAGGCTGTCATGTTTGTAAACAAACAGGTTGGATCGAAATTCTTGGCGGTGGAATTGTACACCCTCGCGTCTTAGAAATGTCAGGTTTTGACTCTAAAAAATACTCCGGTTTTGCCTTTGGTATTGGGGTCGAGCGAATTGCAATGTTGAAGTACGGAGTAGATGATATTCGTCATTTCTATACAAATGACCTTCGTTTCTTAAAACAATTTGATCATTTTGAATAAGCAAATTGAAGTTTAAATAAATATTGAAGGAGGACCATTGAATGTTTGTTTCCTATAAATGGCTACAAGAGTATGTAGATCTTTCTGGGATCAGTGCGGCAGAACTTGCAGATAAGATTACATTAAGTGGAATTGAAGTGGATAGTGTTGAAAAGAAAAGTGAAGGCTTAAAAGGGGTCGTTATCGGCCATGTTCTAGAATGTGAACAGCATCCGAATGCTGACAAACTGAATAAATGTTTAGTTGATATCGGTCAAGAAGCTCCAGTGCAAATTATTTGTGGAGCACCAAATGTTGGAAAGGATCAAAAAGTTGCAGTTGCAACAGTTGGGGCCGTACTGCCTGGTAATTTTAAAATAAAAAGAGCGAAACTTCGCGGAGAAGAATCCCATGGGATGATTTGCTCTCTACAAGAGCTTGGAATTGAATCAAAATTAGTAGCAAAAGAATATGCAACAGGAATTTTTAATTTTCCAGAAGATGCCGTAGTTGGTGAGGATGCTCTAGCAGCACTTGGCTTGGATGATGAAATTCTTGAGTTAGATTTAACACCAAACCGCTCAGATGCGATGAGTATGATTGGGGTAGCTTATGAAGTCGCGGCAATTCTTGGTCGTGAGGTAAAATGGCCTCAAGTGAACGTGAGTGAATCAACTGAAAAAGCATCTGATTATATTAGCGTAAAAGTGGAGGCACCGAAAGACAATCCATTGTATATCGCCAAAGTCGTAAAAGGGGTAAAAATTGGTCCATCCCCACTTTGGATGCAAACCCGTCTAATGAATGCAGGAATTCGCCCGCATAACAATGTGGTTGATATTACGAACTACATTTTACTCGAATATGGTCAACCATTACATGCCTTTGATTATGACCGTCTTGGCTCTAAAGATCTTGTCATTCGCCGTGCAAACGATGGTGAGAAAATGAAGACGCTTGATGAAACGGAGCGTACGCTTTCTTCCGATCATCTAGTCATTACAAATGGGAAAGACCCTGTAGCACTAGCTGGTGTCATGGGGGGAGCAAACTCAGAAGTGGTTGAAGACACCACAACCGTTATTATTGAAGCGGCTTATTTTAACGGAGCTGTTGTGAGAAAGGCTTCAAAAGATCATGGCTTACGCAGTGAATCAAGTGCTCGCTTTGAAAAAGGGGTCGATCCAGAAAGAGTTCGCCTAGCGGGAGAACGAGCTGCTGAATTAATGGCGGAATATGCAGGTGGAATGGTTCTAGAAGGATCTGTAGAATTCAATGAAATTCGTATGGAACCAGCTGTTATCTCAATTACCCTTGATAAAATCAATACTTCAATTGGTACAACCATTAGCAGTCAAGAAATTGTTGATATTTTCAATGCTTTACAATTTGATGTAAAAGTAGAAGGAGAAACCTTTATCGTAACTATACCAACTCGTCGTGGTGATATTACGATTGAAGCAGACCTAGTTGAAGAAGTGGCAAGGCTTTACGGATACGATAATATTCCTTCTACATTGCCAGTTGGAACACCGACTGCAGGTGCTTTAACTGACTATCAACAAAAACGTCGTGTTGTCCGCCATACATTAGAAGGTGCTGGACTTTATCAAGCAACGACCTATTCTTTGACAAGTCCTGAAAAAGCAGCGCAATTTACAACAGAAAAGCGTGATTCAATCACACTTGCCATGCCGATGAGTGAAGAACGCAGTCAGTTACGATTAAGCATTATTCCGCAACTGTTAGAGGTTGTTAAATACAATAATGCCCGCCAAATGGATTCAGTTGCTCTATATGAAATTGGCTCTACATTCCTTAAAAAAGATGACAATGAACTTCCAGAAGAAATAGAATATGTTGCTGGAGCGATCACTGGACTTTGGGAAGCAAACCCATGGCAAGGAGAGAAAAAACCAGTTGACTTCTATGTAGCAAAAGGGATTATCGAAGCAGTTTTTGAAGCGATTGGCGTTCTAGATGGAGTGGAGTATCGACAAGCAATGATTCCAAACATGCACCCAGGACGTACTGCAGAGGTGTTATTACATGGAGAAGTGATTGGATTCATAGGTCAAGTTCATCCTTCTACTCAAAAAGACTATGATATTAAAGAAACGTATGTGTTTGAGTTATCATTCAAAGCGTTAGCAGAGGCCAATGTGGCTCCGATTGCTTACCAAATGATTCCACGATTCCCGTCTGTAACACGTGACATTGCCCTTGTCGTGGATAAGGACAAAGAGGCAGGACAATTACAACAAATTATCATTGAAGCTGGCGGAGACTTGTTAAAAGAAATCCACCTATTTGATCTTTATGAAGGCGAACATATGGAAGAAGGCAAGAAATCATTAGCATTCTCATTAAAATACTTCGATCCTGCTCGTACCTTAACGGATGAAGATATTACAAAAGCACATGATAAAGTGTTAGAAGCGGTTAAAGAAAAAGCTGGAGCGGTATTACGCGGTTAATAGTAAGCAGATGCAAGGTTAAAACTCTTGCATCTGTTTTTTTTACTGGGGGAAGAAATATAAACTTAAGTATTATAATGGAAAGTAAGGAATTCCATCAGATTTAGCCCCATTACATAAATTTTAGTAGTATGCCAAAATACTTCCAAATTCGACTATAGTCACGCCCTGTTATAACGCTAATCATGCATATTAACTTAAAATAGCCTGACCCCGTTGTTACATCATATAGGTTAATCTTTTAGCTTTTCGAATTTCATGGTATTATTATTTGTAGGATTCTCTCGAATGGAGGCAGAAAAATTTGTCACAGCCTAGCAAAAGCCGGATTACGGTTGACATATATGGTGTTCAATATACAATTATCGGGACCGAAAGCACTCGTCACATTCGACAAGTTGCGTCAATAGTTGATGAGAAAATGCGAGAAATAAACGCTATGAATCCTTCACTCGATACAAGTAAATTAGCTGTCTTAACAGCGATTAATGCTGTAAACGATTTAATTAAATTACAAGAAAGAGTCGAACAGCTTGAAAAGGAAATAAAAGAGTAAGGGATTGAAATAAATGTTAGATCTGATTATCCTTATCATTTTAATTTTTGGGTTTCTAATCGGTTTAAAAAGAGGCTTTATCCTTCAGTTTTTTCACCTCACCGGTTTTATCATCGCTTTTATTGTAGCGTATCTATATTATGACAACTTGGCACCGAAGCTTACTCTATGGGTACCATTTCCAAACTTTAGTGGGGAATCGGCTTTATCTCTCTTATTGGATCAAGTTAATTTGGAAGATGCCTACTATCGCGCCATTGCCTTTGTCGTGATCTTTTTTGCTGTAAAAATCGTCTGGCAAATCATTGGTAGTATGCTAGACTTCATTGCGCAAATTCCGGTTTTGAAACAACTAAATATTTGGGCTGGAGGAATTCTAGGATTTGTTGAAGTCTATTTAATTCTGCTTATTGTATTATTTATTGGAGCTCTACTACCAGTTGAAAGTATCCAAGTCCCATTGACGAATTCAATTCTTGCGGATGTAATCGTACAACATACACCGGTTTTTTCTAATCTCATTCGAGATTGGTGGATTATGTGAAAATAACTTCTCTTTCATTAGAGAAGTTTTGTTTTTAAAGGGAATAATGATAAAAGTTATAAAAGCGGGTAGGTGGAAATAGTAGCAATGAATATTAAAGATGTGGTTCGGTTATTAGAGACGATCGCAATCTATATGGAGATTAAAGGGGAAAATACCTTTAAAGTATCTGCGTTTCGTAAAGCTGCACAATCACTTGAAACTAGCGGATATACACTAGAGGAAATAACGGACTTTACTAGTTTACCTGGAATTGGTAAAGGCACCGCCTCAGTGATTGAAGAATACATGAATGAAGGCCAATCCACTGTTTTAAACGAATTAAAAGAGGAAGTGCCAAAAGGTCTGATTCCACTTTTACAAATACAAGGATTGGGTGGTAAAAGGATTGCTAAGCTCTACAAAGAATTACAAATTGAGAATGCAGCAGACCTAGAATTAGCTTGCCGAGAGCATAAAGTCCAAACGTTAGCCGGATTTGGCAAAAAAACAGAGGAAAAAATTCTTGAAGCTTTAGCAAAAGCTGGCGGCAAACCAGATCGGCTGCCACTAGCATATATGCTGCCAATCGCAGATAAAATTGAAGCGGTTTTAGTAGAAATGGAGCATGTGAATCAATATTCGAGAGCTGGGAGTATAAGACGACTTAGAGAGACAATAAGGGACTTGGATTTTATTATTGCAACTGACAATCCCCAGTCCGTTAAGGAACAATTGCTGAAAATAGAGGGAATTCAGGAGATTATTTCATCTGGTGATACAAAGGTTTCTATCGTCCTCTCGTTTGAATATGAAGTTTCGGTTGATTTTCGTCTAGTAAAGCCTGAAGAATTTGCAACAACGCTTCACCATTTTACAGGTTCAAAGGACCATAATGTTCGGATGAGACAGCTAGCCAAAAAGCGAGGCGAGAAAATTAGTGAATATGGAGTTGAAAATGTTGAAACAGGAGAAGTAACAACCTTTCAATCGGAAAAGGAGTTCTATGCCTATTTCGACCTTCCACTAATCCCCCCAGAAATGAGAGAGGATGGGACGGAAGTCGAGGAATATAATGAAGAACTTGACATCATAAAGTTAGAAGATATTAAAGGTGATCTCCATATGCATACTACTTGGAGTGACGGGGCCCATACGATTGAGGAAATGGCCGAAGCTTGCCGAGCCAAAGGATATCAGTACATGGCCATCACAGACCATTCTCAATACTTGAAAGTCGCCAATGGCCTAACCCCTGAAAGACTACAGAAACAAAGAGAAGAAATTCGTAGACTTAATGAGCAGTATGATGATTTTACAATTTTAGCTGGAGTTGAAATGGATATTCTTCCAGATGGCACGCTTGATTATGATGATGAACTGTTATCCTCAATGGATTTTGTCATTGCATCGATCCATTCCGCTTTTTCTCAGCCAAAAGAGAAAATAATGGAACGTTTAAAAACAGCCTTGTATAATGCAAATGTAGATTTAATTGCCCATCCAACAGGTAGAAAGATTGGTAGACGTGATGGCTATGATGTGGATATGGATTTATTAATCCAACTAGCTAAAGAAACAAATACTGCATTGGAACTTAACGCCAATCCAAATCGACTTGACCTCTCAGCGGAAAATCTTCGCAAAGCGCAAGAAGCAGGAGTCAAAATTATGATTAATACAGATGCACATAAAAGGGAAACATTGGATCATATGAAAATTGGTGTCTCAACCGCAAAAAAAGGCTGGCTAAAAAAATCAACTGTATTAAATACAAGGAACAAAAATGATCTTCTTGCTTTTTTACATGAGCGAGATAAAGGAAATGATTAACAGCAAAGGGAGGAATTAACTCCGTGCAAAATCGTGTTTTAAAAGTATTGGAATTTAATAAAGTAAAGGAACAGTTGCTAGACCACGTCTCATCTTCATTAGGGAGAGAACTAGCAGAAAACCTACTTCCATCTACTGATTTTGACGAAGTCGTTAAAAGACAGGAAGAAACTGACGAAGCGGCTAAAATATTACGTATCAAATCAAATATTCCATTAGGTGGAATATTTGATATTCGTCCTCATATTAAACGTTCGGTCATTGGTGGGATGTTAAGCTCACACGAACTTATGCAAGTAGCGAGCACTGTTCATGTGAGCCGACAAATTAAACGGTTTGTTGAGGATTTTGCGGAGGAAAATTCAGCAATTCCATACTTACTTTCCTATGTGGAACAAATTATTGTACTGGCTGAATTGGAAGAGAGCATTAAAAAGGCCATTGATGATAACGGCGAGGTTTTAGACAGTGCCAGTGAAACATTGCGACATTTACGCAATCAGCATCGTGCAAAAGAAGGTCGGGTCCGGGAGCGGTTAGAAAGTATGATTCGTTCGTCAAGCGCTCAGAAAATGCTATCTGATGCGATTGTGACGATTCGAAATGATCGATTCGTTATTCCCGTTAAACAAGAATACCGAGCCCACTATGGTGGAATTATTCATGACCAAAGTTCATCAGGGCAAACCTTATTTATTGAACCACAAGCAATTGTTGAATTAAACAATGAACTACAAAGCATTCGGATTAAAGAGCAGCAAGAAATTGAACGGATTTTAATGATGCTTTCTGCGCAAACAGCCGAATACAGCTCTGAGTTGGAAATCATTGTTCGTGTGTTAGGAAACATCGACTTTATGTTTGCTAAGGCCCGATATGGGAGCAAAATTAAGGCCTCTAAACCATTGATGAATAGAGAAGGTCGAATTTCTTTAGTGAAAGCGAGACATCCTTTAATTCCGATTGATGAGGTCGTTGCAAACGATATTACATTAGGAAAAGATTTTACAGCAATTGTTATAACTGGTCCTAACACAGGTGGAAAAACAGTTACGATTAAAACAGTCGGTCTCTGTACAATCATGGCTCAATCAGGGCTACAAATACCTGCATTAGATGGATCAGAGATGGCTGTATTTGGCGCTGTTCATGCGGATATTGGGGATGAGCAATCCATCGAGCAAAGCTTGAGTACCTTTTCCTCCCATATGGTAAATATTGTTGATATTTTAAAAAATGTCAGCTTTGACAGCCTCGTTTTATTTGATGAACTAGGTGCGGGAACAGACCCTCAAGAAGGAGCAGCTTTGGCAATCTCAATATTAGATGAAGTCAATCGCCGTGGTGCAAGAGTGATTGCAACAACTCATTATCCTGAGTTAAAGGCATATGGCTATAATCGGGAAGGTGTGGTCAATGCCAGCGTTGAATTTGATGTAGAAACATTGAGTCCAACGTACCGCTTGTTAATTGGTGTTCCAGGTCGAAGCAATGCTTTTGAAATCTCTAAGCGTCTTGGTTTGGATGAGAGTGTGATCAATACAGCGCGCTCATTTGTTGGTACGGACACTCATCAAGTTGAAAATATGATTGCAGCATTAGAAGAAAGTAAACGCCAAGCTGAGAAAGAGCTGGAAGAAGCCCACGATCTGTTGCGAAATGCGGAAAAACTGCATAAGGATATGCAGCAACAAATGATCCAATACTATGAAAAGAAGGATTCTTTATACGAAAAGGCAACGAAAGAAGCTAATGCCATTATTGAAAAGGCTAAAAAGGAATCCGAATGGGTAATCCATGATTTAAGAAAAATGCAGCAAGAGAAACATGCAGAAATTAAAGAGCATGAATTGATTGAAGCACAAAAACGTTTAACCGAAGCAGCACCAAAAGAGCTTAAAAATAAACAACGAGTCGTAAAGAAAAAGGAAAAGCATGTGTTCCATCCTGGAGACGAAGTGAAGGTATTAAGCTTTGATCAAAAAGGAACGCTTATAGATAAAATAGGGGAAGATTCTTGGCAAGTTCAAATGGGAATTTTAAAAATGAAGGTTGAGGAAAAAGATTTAGAGTTTATTAAAACACCAAAGCTTGCTGAGACAAAAGTGATCGCAAGTGTAAAAGGCAAGGACTTTCATGTTAGTCCTGAATTGGACTTACGCGGAGAAAGATATGAAAATGCCTTGTTACGGGTCGAGAAATATATTGATGATGCCCTTCTTGCAGGCTATCCTCATGTATCGATTATTCATGGAAAAGGAACAGGGGCTTTAAGACAAGGGGTTCAAGAATATTTACGAAATCATCGGTCTGTCAAACATATCCGCTTTGGGGGACAAGCAGAAGGCGGTAGCGGTGTCACCATTGCAGAGTTTAAGTAAATGAGAAGCTAAATCAGGCACCCGACTGAAATAAGGGGAGAACGGAATGGAGAAACTGGCAAAGATATTAATCGTTTGTTGTATTGTCTTTCTGGCCGTAGGAATTATATATATGATTTTATAATTGGATTGTAAAGCAGTGGTGGTCAAATCCTTCATCGGTAGAGATGAAGGATTTTTTGTATATATAGATGAGGACCAAAATGGAAGAAGAAAAAAGTGTACATGGTTCTTCATCAAGGGGATGAAGAACCAAAATAGCAGGGTCCAAAGGTGAAAAACGGTCTTCATCAAGGGGATGAAGCCCAAAACAGCAGGGTCAAAGGTGAAAAACGGTCTTCATCAAAGGGATGAAGCCCAAAATAGCAGGGTCAAAGTTAATAAACGGTCTTCATCAAGGGGATGAAGCCCAAAACAGCAGGGTCAAAGGTGAAAAACGGTCTTCATCAAGGGGATGAAGACCAAAATAGCAGGGTCAAAGTTAATAAACGGTCTTCATCAAGGGGATGAAGCCCAAAACAGCAGGGCCAAAGGTGAAAAACGGTCTTCATCAAGGGGATGAAGCCCAAAACAGCAGGCTCGAAGTTGAAAAACGGTCTTCATCAAGTGAATGAAGACTAAAACGGAGTAAGCGAAAGCCAAGAAAGGTCTTCATAAAAGAGAGATGAGATCAAAAAAACAAAACAGTCGACCCTATCGAAGGGGATCGCTCCATCCTATCTAATTCAGTTCTACTTGAACAAAGCATGCCCATATAATAATAGTGAAATGCTTTGCGATGTTAAGGGAGGGTCACCTTATGGAAAGTGAGAAACCATGGCTACAACTATACCCGGAAGAGATTCCGCCACACTTACAATATTGCGAACAACCATTACATGCTTTTTTGAAAGAATCCGCGAGCGAATTCCCTAATAAAGTAGCGGTTCACTTTTTAGGAAAAGAATATACCTTTCAGTATCTTTATCAAGCGGCCGAGCGGCTAGCAGTCTATCTGCAAGATATTGGACTTGTTAAAGGCGATCGAGTCGCAATCATGTTACCAAATGTACCTCAAGCCGTTATTTGTTTTTATGGAGTTTTGATGGCTGGTGGAATCGTCGTACAAACGAATCCGCTTTATACCGAACGAGAACTGCAATATCAAATGAAAGACTCTGAGGCTAAAATCATTATTACATTGGACATTCTATTTCCAAGAGTTTCAAAGATTAAATCCCAAACAAGTTTGCAGCATGTCATTGTAACCGCTATTAAGGATTTTCTCCCCTTCCCAAAAAATCTCATCTATCCATTTATCCAGAAAAAACAATATGGAATCGTTGTTAATGTAAAACATGAAGGTCAAAACCATTTGTTAAACGAAATTTTAAAAAGAAAAAAACGAGCATTATTGGAATATGAGATAAAATTTGACGAAGATATTGCCCTCATCCAATATACAGGTGGAACAACTGGCTGGCCGAAAGGAGCTATGTTAACTCATAAGAATTTAGTAACTAATGGAACGATGTGTTCGGCATGGCTTTACAAATGTAAAAAAGGGGAGGAAATTATTCTTGGTGTCATCCCATTTTTTCATGTATATGGATTAACGACCTTAATGGTCTATGCGATTATGCAAGCTAATAAGATGGTATTAATGCCCAAGTTTGATGCAGAAACCACATTGAAAACCATTCACAAACAAAAACCTACCCTATTTCCAGGTGCCCCAACCATTTATATTGCACTTCTTAATCATCCCAAGTTAAGCAAATATGATTTATCATCCATTGATTCATGTCTAAGCGGCTCAGCAGCCCTACCCATTGAAGTTCAGCAAAAATTTGAAGATACTACCGGTGGAAAACTGGTTGAAGGTTATGGGTTAACAGAAGCATCTCCTGTCACCCATGCTAATTTTTTGTGGGGGCAAAGAGTGAAAGGGAGTATTGGTGTCCCGTGGCCAGATACAGATGCTGTTATATTTTCACTCCATAATGAAGAGATCTTGCCTGCAGGTGAAATTGGAGAAATTGCAGTGAAAGGGCCGCAAATTATGAAAGGTTATTGGAATCACCCACAGGAAACAAACCGAATTTTTCGGGATGATTGGCTGTTAACTGGGGATTTAGGATATATGGATGAAAAAGGTTATTTTTATGTCGTTGATCGGAAAAAAGATATGATTATTGCAGGTGGATTTAATATATATCCTCGTGAGGTTGAAGAAGTTCTATACGAACATCAAGCCATTCAAGAAGTGGTTGTCGCTGGAATTCCAGATCCTTATCGTGGTGAAACCGTTAAAGCCTATATTGTGTTAAAAGAAGGCCATCATGTAACCGAGGAAGAGTTAGATGAATTTTCTAGAAGGCATTTAGCATCCTATAAAGTTCCAAGAGTATATGAATTTCGCAGTGAGTTACCAAAAACAGTCATTGGAAAAATACTGCGGAGAGTTTTAATTGACGAAGAAATAGCAAAATTAGACGAGGACAATAAAGGCGAATAAGGCTCTCCTTGTTAAAATGGAGGAATAAAGTTACACTAAATGGGTATATTAGATTCGAGCTTATTATTAGCACTTTAAAGAAAACGATGATATACTTTTTTTGAATTCTTATGTATCACGAGGAGGAAATGTGAATGGCCATTGTAAATGCAACAGACCAGACTTTTTCAAATGAAACTGGTTCTGGCACAGTATTAGTAGATTTCTGGGCACCATGGTGCGGACCTTGTAAAATGATTGCTCCAGTTCTAGAAGAATTAGATGGAGAAATCGGCGATAAAGTAAAAATTGTAAAAGTGGACGTAGATGAAAATCCTGAATCTGCGGGTAAATTTGGAGTTATGAGTATTCCAACATTACTAATCCTTAAAAACGGTGAAGTAGTAGATAAAGTAATTGGCTTCCAACCAAAAGAAGCTCTTGCAGAACGTTTACAACAACATATCTAATTTCATTCAGCTAAAGTACGGCTGAATAAAGGAAATGCCAAGGCGAATGTCAGATTTTATCGAACGTAATAAAATCTGAGACGCAAGGATGCCAAGGCACACTTGATTATGTTCGTTCCTAACAAATGACACCCATAGCTAAATTTGGCTATGGGTTTTTCATATAAAATGCTTGCGAACACCCCGCTACAGCCCCTAAAATAGATAGAGATAAGGAGGGCACCCAATGAACGATATTATTAAGAATAAACTAATCCTTTTGCCAGACCAGCCTGGGTGTTACTTAATGAAGGATAGGCAGGGCACGATCATTTATGTAGGAAAAGCCAAAATACTTAAGAACCGAGTCCGATCTTATTTTACAGGCTCCCATGATGGAAAAACACTTAGACTTGTTAATGAGATAGAGAACTTTGAATATATTGTTACCTCATCTGAAATTGAAGCCCTTATCTTAGAAATGAATTTGATCAAAAAGTATGATCCAAAATATAATGTGATGTTAAAGGATGATAAAAGCTACCCCTTTATTAAATTAACATCAGAAAAACACCCAAGATTGATTACAACACGGAAGGTTAAAAAGGATAAAGGCAAATATTTTGGACCTTATCCAAACGTTCATTCTGCAAATGAAACGAAAAAATTATTAGATCGAATTTATCCACTTAGAAAATGTTCAACCCTTCCTGATCGCGTTTGTTTGTATTATCACCTCGATCAATGTTTAGCCCCTTGTGTCAATGTAGTGAAACAAGAAGAATATCAAAAAATTGTTGACGAAATTACCCGTTTTTTAAACGGTGGATATAAAGAAATCAAAAACGAATTGTCCGAAAGAATGACCGCTGCGGCTGAAGAGCTTGACTTTGAGCGGGCAAAAGAATATCGGGATCGAATTGCTCATATTGAAGCAACAATGGAAAAACAAAAAATGACCGCAAATGACTTTACGGATCGGGACGTATTTGGCTACGCCTATGACAAAGGCTGGATGTGTGTCCAAGTCTTCTTCATACGGCAAGGAAAGCTCATTGAACGGGATGTTTCGATGTTCCCTCTTTACAAAGAGCCAGAGGAGGAAATGTTGACGTTTCTCGGTCAATTTTATGCAAAAGAGAACCATTTTAAACCTAAAGAAGTGCTAGTTCCTGATACGATTTCTGTTGATTTGGCTGAACAACTTTTGCAAGTAAAGGTTCTGAAGCCACAGCGAGGACAAAAAAAGGACCTTGTCAAACTAGCAGGGAAAAATGCTAGCATTGCTTTACAGGAAAAATTCTCTCTCATTGAACGGGATGAAGAACGGACGATTAAAGCTGTTGAACGACTAGGTGAAGAAATGGGAATTTATACGCCACACCGAATTGAAGCTTTCGACAACTCCAACATTCAAGGAACAGATCCTGTATCAGCCATGATTGTTTTTATTGACGGTAAACCAGAGAAGCGAGAGTACCGTAAGTATAAAATTAAAACGGTTCAAGGCCCGGACGATTACGAATCAATGCGTGAAGTGGTCAGGAGAAGATATAGTCGTGTACTAAAAGAGGGTCTGCCATTGGCAGATTTAATTATTGTTGATGGCGGGAAAGGTCATATTGAAGCGGTTAGAGATGTGCTTGAAAATGAATTAGGGCTTGAAGTCCCAATTGCAGGGCTTGCTAAAGATGAAAAACACAGAACTTCGCAATTATTATTTGGCGATCCGCTCGAAACTGTGCCACTCGCACGTAATAGCCAAGAATTTTATTTATTGCAAAGAATCCAAGACGAAGTTCACCGCTTTGCCATTACTTTCCACCGACAGTTAAGAGGAAAATCAGCTTTTCAATCGATTCTTGATGAAGTTCCGGGAATTGGTGAAAAGCGAAAGAAAATGTTGTTAAAGCATTTCGGTTCCGTGAAAAAGCTAAAAGAAGCCAATGCGGAAGAACTACATGCGGCAGGCTTGCCAAAAAAGGTTGCAGAAGAATTAATCGATAAGTTGAAGGAATAATGAACTCAATTCGCAAGGGATTTGTTCTCATAATGCAAGGCACATATAGCAAAAGGGAACGAAAGCAAGAATCGTTCCTCTTTTAGTCTAGCAAGGAACAAATATTGAGACGAAACGAAAAAAAAGCTCTAGAGACAAGGGTCCCCCTTATCTAGAGCTTTTTCTATTATGCGAAATCCTTCATGTCCCATTTAATTGTAAATTGCACTTTAGCCGAACGTTTTTTTGGATGTTCGAATGCTTCGGTAATCACTTGTTTTTGCCCTTCATATTGCTGGGCTAAAAACCCTGCCTCTAATTGAAAAGTCGTCTTCCCATTCGTTTTCATCCGGTTAACAATCATTTCACTTGAAAGCTCTAATATTTGTTCATTTTTCGACTCTTTAACTACTCTTAAGTCTCCCCAACCAGCTTGTTTAAAAAAAGTGATGATCTCAGACGCCGACTTCAATGGATATTTACGGGCTAGGTTCTTACCTGCCCAATATAATATTTTAGGAGTTTCCTCTCCTAAAATATCGGGAAGTAGTACCTCTCTTATCAATTCATACCCAAATACTGGAACCGTTTCAGATAAGGTTTCTTGTTCTTTAACTTCTAACATTTCACTCATCGTATTCCCCACTTTCAATAAGTCTATTATATACAAATTTAGATACATTAAGTGGTTTTAGTTTAAAAAAGAAATAGAAAAAATAGTGGTAACATTTTACGAGCCGTAATAAGAATATAAAAAGGAAACGGATGACATTATTTTGGAAAAATTCAATAAATATTGATATTTATTGATTCCGTTATCTTGACGCTCTAAATAGATGAGGGTAAAATGGAATTGTCACATTATTTTAAGAAAAGTGAAAAGTTTTATTTTCTGAAAGTGAGCGGTTGTTCAATTTAAGGCAGTATGAAATTTATTGCCGGTTTCACTTTAAAAAACTAAGGGGGTATTTTGGTAATGTCAGCGAATCGAGAATTTTTTAACCGCCGACTGCATTCATTACTAGGTGTTATTCCGGTAGGTATATACCTTACCATGCATCTAGTCGTGAATCACTTTGCAACACAAGGAGAGGAGGCCTACAACCAAGCAGTTGGATTTATGACAAATCTTCCATTCCTAATCTTTTTGGAGATCTTTGTTATTTATTTGCCAATCTTATATCATGCGATTTATGGACTTTATATTGCATTTACGGCAAAAAACAATGTAAGCAGATATGGGACTTTCCGAAATTGGATGTTTGTCCTTCAACGGATCACAGGGGTTATTACATTGATCTTTATAGTGTGGCATGTATGGGAAACAAGAATTGCCGCTGCGTTTGGGGCTGAAGTTGGTTTTGATATGATGGCAGATATCGTTTCTAATCCAGCGATGCTTTGGTTTTATATCATTTGTATTGTAAGTGCGGTGTTTCACTTTGCAAATGGTCTATGGTCTTTCTTTGTTAGTTGGGGGATCACTGTAACACCTAGATCACAACAAATCTCCACTTATGCAACGATGGGATTCTTTGTTGTTTTATCAATTATTGGTGTTCGTGCTATTTTAGCTTTCGTATAATAGAAAAGTAAATATATTTTAATAGAATAATAGATGTACGATGGATTGAAGACTTAAGGAGTGAGTCACAAATGGCAAAAGGAAAAGTAATAGTGGTTGGAGGAGGCCTTGCGGGGCTAGCTGCAACAATGAAAATGGCAGAATCAGGTACATCAGTTGATCTTTTTTCACTTGTACCAGTTAAACGTTCTCACTCTGTTTGTGCACAGGGTGGTATAAATGGAGCCGTAAATACAAAAGGTGAAGGGGACTCCCCGATGGAGCACTTTGATGACACGGTCTATGGGGGAGATTTCTTAGCTAACCAACCACCAGTTAAAGCAATGTGTGAAGCGGCACCGGGAATTATACACTTGTTTGACCGGATGGGAGTTATGTTTAACAGAACACCTGAAGGTTTACTCGATTTCCGTCGTTTTGGCGGAACTCAACACCATCGGACCGCTTTCGCAGGGGCAACAACAGGTCAACAATTGCTCTATGCATTAGATGAGCAAGTAAGAAGATATGAAGTAGATGGATTAGTGACAAAATATGAAGGTTGGGAATTTCTCGGAATCGTTAAAGATGATGATGGAGTTTGCCGTGGGATTGTCGCGCAAAACCTACAAACAATGCAAATACAATCATTTCTATCAGATGCGGTCATCATTGCTTCAGGCGGTCCGGGAATTATCTTTGGTAAGTCAACAAACTCAGTCATTAATACAGGCTCTGCTGCATCGATTGTTTACCAACAAGGTGCTTATTATGCAAATGGGGAATTTATTCAAATTCACCCAACCGCAATTCCTGGTGATGACAAGCTGCGCTTAATGAGTGAATCAGCTCGTGGTGAAGGTGGACGTGTTTGGACTTACAAGGATGGAAAACCATGGTATTTCTTAGAGGAAAAATATCCTGCCTATGGAAACCTCGTTCCAAGGGATATTGCAACAAGGGAAATTTTTGATGTTTGTGTAAACCAAAAGCTTGGTATTAACGGCGAAAACATGGTTTACTTGGATCTTTCCCATAAAGATCCGCATGAATTAGATATTAAACTCGGTGGAATTATTGAAATTTATGAAAAGTTCATGGGTGATGACCCACGGAAAGTTCCAATGAAAATTTTCCCAGCGGTTCACTACTCAATGGGTGGAATATGGGTAGATTACGATCAAATGACGAATATACCAGGTTTGTTTGCAGCAGGTGAATGTGATTATTCAATGCATGGAGCGAATCGTCTAGGAGCGAACTCTTTATTGTCTGCTATTTATGGCGGCATGGTTGCTGGACCAAGTGCGGTACGGTATATTAATGGATTAGAGAAGAGCTCAGATGCAATTTCATCTACTATTTTTGATAGACAAGTTCAACATGAACAGGAAAAATGGAATAACATCATGTCAATGGATGGTACCGAAAATGCATATGTTCTACATAAAGAGCTAGGCGAATGGATGACTGACAATGTGACTGTTGTACGATACAATGACAAACTATTAAAAACAGATGAAAAATTACAAGAGCTACTAGAACGTTATAAAAATATTAATATCAATGATACAGCTAAATGGAGCAACCAAGGGGCAACATTCACTCGTCAACTTGAACATATGATTCAATTAGCTCGTGTTATTACAATTGGTGCATACAATCGTAATGAAAGTCGTGGAGCACACTACAAACCAGATTTCCCAGATCGTAACGATGAGGAATTCATGAAAACAACAATGGCTAAATTTGTTGGTAGTGATAAAGCACCAGAATTCCACTATGAAGATGTAGATGTATCATTAATTAAACCACGGAAACGTGACTATACGAAGAGTAAGGCTAATTAATAAGGCAATAGGGAGAAACTTAACAAGGTCATAAACCGTTAAGAAAAAAACAAAAGTAAAAAGAGGGGAAATAGGGATGGCTGATCAAAAGACCGTAACATTTATTATTACCCGGCAAGATGATATGAACTCAGCACCTTATCAAGAGGAGTTTGAAGTCCCATATCGTCCAAACCTAAATGTCATTGCAGCACTTATGGAAATTCGTCGTAATCCAGTGAATAAAAAAGGGGAAAAAACAACACCTGTTATATGGGAGATGAACTGTCTAGAGGAAGTTTGTGGTGCATGTTCAATGATTATTAATGGGAAACCAAGACAATCGTGTTCCGCAATCGTAGACCAGCTTGAACAACCCATTCGCTTAGAACCAATGAGAACATTCCCGGTAGTACGTGATTTATTAGTCGATAGAAGCCGAATGTTTGATTCATTGAAGAAAGTAAAAGCATGGATTCCAATTGATGGATCCTATGATTTAGGCCCTGGACCACGTATGCCAGAAAGAAAGCGTCAATGGGCATATGAACTCTCAAAATGTATGACATGTGGCGTTTGTTTAGAGGCTTGTCCAAATGTAAATAGCAAGTCAAACTTTATTGGACCTGCCCCATTATCCCAAGTTCGTCTCTTTAACGCCCACCCAACTGGTGCAATGAATAAAGAAGAGCGTCTTGAAGAGATTATGGGAGATGGTGGACTAGCAAACTGTGGGAATTCACAAAACTGTGTTCAAGCATGTCCAAAAGGAATTCCATTAACAACGTCAATTGCTGCATTAAATCGGGATGCAACATTCCAATCCTTTAAAAACTTCTTTGGAAGTGACCAATAACTTCATTCAGCACAAGTCTCCCTCTGTAAGTGAGAGATGAGTGTAGAAAAGGGATTTCTGATTCAATGGGGGTTCAACCTAGCTGAATGAAGGAAGCCTCCGGCGGATGCCCCGGAGTTTTAAAGGTATTTTATCGAGCGAGATCGATAAAAACCCGGGCGCAAATTCGGTGGGACGAATTTGATTCAATCGAAAAAGCCTGCACAATTGAGTGCAGGCTTTTCCATTGATGTTAAGTCATTTGACTCTTACAAATAACCGCTTGAATAACAAAATAGTCGACTTCTCCATTTAAAGCTTCCCAAATCGGTTTAAGTTTGTCGGTTTCCATTTCACTGAGGATTTCTAAAACTTTAATCTCTGTATCTTTATT
Source organism: Niallia sp. XMNu-256 (assembly GCF_036670015.1). NCBI lineage: Bacteria > Bacillati > Bacillota > Bacilli > Caryophanales > Bacillaceae > Niallia > Niallia sp. XMNu-256. Next base: position 3,308,051 of record NZ_CP137636.1, on the reverse strand, counting down.
AAAAATTTCGTCCCAATTTAATTCATGACCTTCTTCAGCACTTCGTAGAATATGTTTTTGAATCGTTATTTTTGATAACTTTCGTTCCTTGGCGATTTCCTCTATCGTTTTTCCGTTAATATACCACTCGTAGGAAATGAGGTGACTTGGCTGGCTATTGTCTCTATCATCGTCTCTTGAAATTTGGATAGGAGCAACTTGAATTTGATGTGTTTCAACAAATTCCTTTATTTTATCAATAAAGGCTTGCCCGTATTTAGAAAACTTCGCTTGACCAACACCCTTTATGCCGAGCATCGAAGCTTCATCAACTGGAAAATATCGACTCATTTCTTTAAGGGTTGTATCAGAGAAAATGATAAAAGGTGGTACCCCTTCCTCAGCTGCAATTTGTTTTCGAAGAAGGCGAAGAGTTTCAAATAAGTCTTGATTTTCCTCCTGTGCATTTGACTCGATAACAGGTGTAACAGACTTTTTCATCGAGACGGTTTCTTCTCCTTTAAGAACAGCGACGGCTTTTGGGGCAATTTTAATAACTGGATATTTTCCGTCTGTTAAAAGCAGATAATCTTCTGAAAGCAGATAATTAATCATATCTACAATATCTTTTTCTCTATACGTTCGTAATAAGCCATAGGTTGATAGTTCTTGAAATCCTAGTTCGCGGATTCTTTTTTGATTTGAACCTTTTAACACTTGTGCAATTAATGTAGCGCCAAATCGTTCTCCCATCCGTTTACAGCAAGAAAAAATCATTTGCGCTTCACGGGTGATGTCCACTTTTTCCCGATGATCGAGACAATTACTGCATTTACGACAAGTCATTTCAGGGCTGTTTTCATCAAAGTAATGAATAATATATGATTGAAGACACTCCTCTGTATGGCAGTATCTGACCATTTGATTCAGTTTATGATATTCTTGTTCTCGCTTTTCATAATTAAGATGACTTTCTTCGATCAAAAACTTTTGTAATTGAATATCCTGTTTGGAGAATAACAAATAGCATTCACTTTCTTCTCCATCCCGTCCTGCCCGTCCTGCTTCCTGGTAATAGGCTTCAATATTTTTCGGTAAATTATAATGAATAACAAATCGAACATTGGATTTATCAATCCCCATCCCAAAGGCATTTGTCGCAATCATGATTTCCTTTTCATCATAGACAAATTGATCTTGGGCATCTTTACGCTCTTCTTCCCGAAGGCCGGCATGATATTTTGCGGCTGAAAAGCCTTGGAGTGATAAAAAGTTATACAATCCATCTGTTTCTTTTCGACTAGAAGTATATATAATTCCAGATTGTTTCGGATGCTGACGAAGATAGTTCACAATAAAGTCCCGCTTATTTACGCCTTTCATCACGTGAAAGGATAAATTTTCACGGGCAAATCCTGTTTGAAATGTATCGTCAGAATGGATTTGCAATAATGTCTGGATATCTTGTGCCACATTGGCAGTGGCTGTGGCGGTTAATGCAACAATCACAGGGTTTTGATTTATTTTCTGTAAGGAAGTGACAATCGAGCGGTAGCTTGGTCTAAAATCATGTCCCCATTGTGAGATACAATGCGCCTCATCAAAGGCGATTAAAGGGATGTCGATTGAATTTAACACATCAACAAAATAATCAGAATCAAAACGTTCGGGAGCTACATATACAAGTTTGAAAGCACCTTGTCGAATACGGGTAATTCGATCATTGAGTTCTGCTTGATTGATGGAGCTATTAATAAAAGTAGCTGGAATATCAGAAGCGGTTAAAGCATCCACTTGGTCTTTCATAAGTGAAATGAGCGGGGAAATAACGATTGTAGTTCCTGGGAATTGAAGAGCTGGGATTTGAAAACAGAGCGATTTTCCACCACCTGTTGGCAAAATACCAAGTGTGTTTTTTCGATTAAAAATGTTTCCGATGATCTCCTCCTGTCCTTTTCTAAAATCGCTGTACCCAAAATATTCCTGTAAGACGGTTTTAGCTTCAGTTATCAATTGAATTCACCTCTCTGTAATTAATACTAGTTTACCATTGAACATGCCTCTTTGATAAGACTGTTTTTGATATACCTATAAAGGGAAACTTCCATCAGTGGATTTTCTAACATCACCTACTGAGGGGGAGTCACGCAATGCCTGATTGATTTATCTAATGGCTAAAGCCCAAAGATAAATTTTATTTCAGCAGTTGATCTCCCACCTATCTTTTAATAATACTTAGAGTCTTGAGGTAGGGTCTTACAGCCTGTTAAGCCTTATAATTAATGACAAATACCCATTTTACTCAAACCTTGATAAAGATAGTCACTATAACAGCGATTCTCACATAAGATATCGTGACTAAATATATACCCATCCCGCAGTTTATAGCTGGCAGAGGCAAGGAGGGTTACAATACTTGAAGGAGAATGATTATACTCACAAGCCATTACTCACCAAACGGGAGAGAGAAGTCTTTGAACTGTTAGTACAAGATAAAACAACAAAAGAAATCGCGGGAGAATTATTTATCAGCGAGAAAACAGTTCGAAACCACATTTCAAATGCCATGCAAAAATTAGGCGTAAAGGGGCGTTCTCAAGCAGTTATTGAGCTCCTTCGTATGGGAGAGCTAAAGCTTTAGAATTAACTGGTATCCTGTTTACAGGATACCAGTTAAATACTTTTCGGGCTTACTACAATTAGAAATGTATATGTAATATAATTGTTCTTGAATTATATATAAAAAAGATAGAAAATAGGAAGGGCAATTTTGTATCTTATAGTAGTAGGAGAAGGTAAGCTTGAAAAGACCAATTGGAGTTATTGATTCGGGCGTAGGTGGTTTAACGGTCGCTAAGGAAATTATGCGCCAGCTGCCAAACGAACAAATTATCTATTTAGGTGATACAGCCCGCTGTCCATATGGGCCGCGGCCTGTGGAAGAAGTAAAAGCTTTTACATGGCAGATGACGAAGTTTTTGCTAGAAAAGAATATTAAAATGTTAGTCATTGCCTGTAACACCGCAACCGCCGTTGTACTTGATGAAATCAGACATGAACTATCTATTCCCGTTCTTGGAGTGATTCATCCTGGGGCAAGGGCTGCGATTAAGGCTACGCGAAATCGCCAAATTGGTGTTATTGGCACGGTAGGTACAGTCAAAAGTGCTGCCTATGAAAAAGCATTGAAACAAATCAATAAAAGAGCAAAAGTGGCATCGTTGGCTTGCCCTAAATTTGTTCCCCTTGTAGAAAGTGGGGAGTATGCGGGCCATGTGGCGGAAAAAATTGTAGCGGAAACCTTACATCCCCTCAAGGATAAAGGACTTGATACATTAATTCTAGGTTGCACGCATTACCCGTTATTAGAACCCGTCATCCAAAATGTGATGGGCAATAGTGTGAAAGTGATAAGCTCAGGGGAAGAAACAGCAAGAGAGGTTAGTACAATTCTTTTCCATAGTGGCTTATTAAACATAGAGGATAGAGAATCAGATGCAGAACATATTTTTTATACAACAGGATCGAAAAAAATGTTCTCAAAAATTGCTTCAGACTGGCTAGAAGAACCAACGGAAAAAGTGGTATCTATTAAATTATCTTAAGAATCTCAGGATGGTAGTGAGGTTCTATTTTTTGGCTATTACATATTTTTGTCCAAAGACGGTCTAATTTTTATAAACAGCTCGTATATATGAAGTACAAACTGTCTTTGGAGGGATTTATTATGCCTAAGTCAAAATATAAGATTACATTAGCATTATGTGTTGTAGGTACAGCTTTATTTTTATCCGGTTGTGGGCTTATAGGTGGAGATGATAAAGCGGTAAAAATTGATCCGCCTCAAGATGTAACTTATACGGACGAAGACGTGGAAGTGACAGAACAAGAGGCTGAAGAAGAAGTGACAAAGGAAACAGATGAAAAAGCCGTTGAGGAAACAATTAAAACAGAACTTTATTTGATTGATAAAAATGGCTATGTTGTGCCGCAAACAATTGATTTGCCAAAAACAGAATCGATTGCTACACTTGCACTGGAATATCTGGTGAAAAATGGACCTATAACGGAAATGCTTCCAAATGGATTCCAAGCCGTGATCCCTGCGGATACAAAGTTAAGTGTCAATGTGAAGGATAAGGTAGCGACGGTTGATTTTTCAAATGAATTTAAAGAGTATCAAGCAGAGGATGAGGAGAAAATTCTTCAATCCATCACATGGACGTTAACTCAGTTTGATTCAATAGATAAGGTTAAATTGCAACTGAACGGGCATCCGCTTGAAGAAATGCCCGTAAATGGAACACCGATTAATACCGAGTTATCTAGAAAAGATGGGATTAACTTGGATACATCACATGTTGCAGACTTAACCAATACAAAACCAGTTACGGTTTATTTTATTGGCGGAGAGAAGGATAGTTATTATTATGTTCCTGTTACAAAACGTGTGAGTAATTCCATCGACGACAATATTACAGCTGCTGTGAACGAGCTTATTGATGGTCCTGGCGTTTCCTCAAATCTATTAAATGAATTTAGATCAGAGGCTAAATTAATAGACGAGGCAAAGGTAGAAGATGGCCAAGTAACACTTAATTTCGATGAATCCATTTATAGTAGTTTTGAGGAAAAGAAGATTTCTGAACATGTATTAAATACACTTGTCCTATCTTTAACAGAACAACCTGGTATTGAAAGTGTAGCAGTGACAGTAAATGGTAAAGCGGAACTAATGGATGAAGAGGGCAAAAAAATAACGGAACCAGTCTCACGTCCGGAAAAAGTAAACACTGGTAGTTATTAACAGTTTTTTGATATAATATAAAAAGATCAATTCGAAAGGGTGGGCAGGGATGCCGACTCTTGTTCTTTTTGTATTAACTGCTAGTTGGTAGCTTTTAGTTGGTTAGAAAAGTTAAAGCCTAACTAACTAGCCAACTAACCAACCACTATTAAAGGAGATTCAACATGAAAAGCGTGATCATCGCAACTAAAAATGCCGGAAAGGCAAAAGACTTTCAAAAGATATTGGGACCATATGGTGTAGAAGTTAAAACACTGTTGGATTTCCCGGCGATTGATGATGTCGAGGAAACAGGTGAAACATTTGAAGAAAATGCAATTTTAAAAGCGGAGGCCATTTGTAAAAAGTTTAATGAAGTCGTAATCGCAGATGATTCAGGTGTGGTGATTGATGCACTTGATGGCAGGCCTGGTGTTTATTCTGCGCGTTATGCAGGAGAAGATAAGAACGATGAGGCCAATAATGATAAAGTACTAAAGGAAATGGCGGAAGTTCCAGAAAAAGACCGTGGTGCCAGGTTTTATTGTGCGATTGCAGTAGCTCAACCAGGAAAGCCTACAATAATCGTCAATGGAACTTGTGAAGGGGTGATCCTCTTTGAAAGAAGAGGGACAAACGGTTTCGGATACGATCCGATCTTTTATGTGTCATCTATGGAAAAATCAATGGCTGAGCTAACCCCGGAAGAGAAAAATCAAATCAGTCATCGGGCAGTTGCGATGAAAAAATTGGAAACACAGCTAACTGAACTTTTTAAGAAAAGCTGATTTCGTAAAGTTTGTTGTTAAAATTTAAAGGCCAATTTTAACGTGGACATAGCTTTTGCCTGGCTTTGAATTCAGTTTGCAGCTCTTTTCTCTTCTGATAAACCTTGATACACAGTAAAAAACTAAGTTTTTATACTATAAGCAACAATGTCTGAGAAAAGAGCCTTAAGAAATGATTTCTAGAAAGGATATCAAAAATGAAGGTCCTAATTGTTAGTGATAGTCATGGCTTAACGAGTGAACTGGAAAAAATATACGAAAAACACCAGAATGAAGTTCAATTATTCATTCATTGTGGGGATTCCGAATTAGAACCTGATCATCCTGCAATGAAAAATTATGTCGTTGTGGGAGGAAATTGTGATTTTGATGAAAGACTTTTAGAGGAAATTTTGGAAAATGTCGGTAATAAGACGATTTTTATTACTCATGGACACAAGTATTCTGTAAAGTCGAACCTCATGAACATTGCCTACAAAGCGAAAGAAGTCGGAGCTAACATTGTTTGCTTTGGTCATTCTCATTATTTAGGTGCTGAAATGGATCGAGGAATCCTCTTTATCAATCCAGGAAGTATTCGGTTGCCGCGTGGAAGAATAGAAAAAACTTATGTAATCCTGGATATGGGTGAAAAAGAATACCAACTTCATATTTTTGACCTTGAAAAAGGTGAACTACCAGGATTAACACAAACCTTTCTCTACCAAGAATAAACGGTAGAGAAAGGACCTATTGGATTAAAATATTTCAATAACAGTTGACAATCTAATCTAAAGGAAATATAATAATTATTGTTCTTGGTTCTTGAAAAAATGTCCCAGTAGCTCAGCTGGATAGAGCATACGCCTTCTAAGCGTACGGTCGGGAGTTCGAATCTCTCCTGGGACGCCATCATACATATCAGTATATAAACTCACCTAACTTTTTGGGTGAGTTATTTTTTTGTCTAAAAATCATGATTGTATCCATAACATCCAAACTTTTTTAAAAAATAATAAAAAATTTATAGTTATCCAAACATTGATACTACCAGAATGTAAACGGATACAACAGTTTGTGATTTCTGTCTATTTTAAATAATTTTTTTGTTTGGCCTTGACTACTTTGAAAATTAAGCGTAAGATGATTTCAACAAACAAGTTAATCCAAATTTCAAAGCGACCTTCAAACAAATTCGCTTGAAAATTTAAAACATTATTATTCTTTCTGGACATATACTTACTATTAAGAAAAAGTGATGAAGAGGACAAGTAATTTCTTACGTTTGATTGCCAAGAGAGCCGGGGTAGCTGGGAACCGGTGAATCGCGTATTAAATGAACTCACCTCTGAATGCTTATCTGAACAACAATTTGTTTATTAAGATAAGCCGAGTGTACGACACTCGTTACCAAAACGAACAACTAAGTTGTTCTTGAGTGTACGCTTTTTGCGTAAACGAGGGTGGTACCGTGGAACAGGTTCTCAAAGCCTTTTCATCCCTTAGCTATTAAACTGGCTGATTAGGGATGAAAGGGCTTTTTATATTTTTCAAAAGTTTTGCTCAGCGCCTGACTCTTCTTGGGTCATAAGTCAATCGGTCTAGAAGGTGAGAAACAAACTTCTAGCCTACTCGTCTTATGCTGACGGAGCTAGCATCAAGGAAAGTTTCCTTGAGGTGCTTCGCAGGAACAAAAGGGTTTTTGTTCCGAAGGCGCTTGCGCATTTCTATTAAAGAGGAGGTATAATCCATGTTGCAGAAAACTGCCTTGACCAACACTGAAAACCAGCAACAAGTGGTTAGTGGGGCTGAACTATTTATTAAGGCGTTGGAAAGAGAAAATGTAGAAGTTATTTTTGGTTACCCAGGTGGTGCTGTTTTACCTATATATGATTCAATCTATGATACGAAGATTCGCCATATTTTACCACGTCATGAACAAGGTGGAATTCATGCGGCAGAGGGTTATGCACGAATTACTGGTAAACCAGGAGTGGTGATTGCGACATCTGGACCAGGAGCAACTAATTTGGTAACGGGAATTGCGGATGCAATGATGGATTCACTACCAATGGTAATCTTCACAGGCCAGGTTGCTACTAGTTTAATCGGATCAGATGCATTCCAAGAAGCGGATGTTCTAGGAATTACAACACCGATTACGAAGCATAATTATCAGGTGCGTAACATTGAAGATATCCCTCGAATTATTAAAGAGGCATTTTATATTGCTTCATCAGGTCGTCCGGGTCCGGTATTAATTGATTTTCCGAAAGATATTGCAACCGGTAAGGTTAATTATAAGGAAGATGATCAAGAAGTGAATCTTCCAGGTTATCAACCAAAGACTGTTCCTAATTATTTACAAATCCGTAAGTTAACTGAAGCGGTAAGCTCGGCGAAAAAGCCTGTTATCTTAGCAGGTGCAGGTGTTCTTCACTCAAAAGCGACAGAAGAATTGAAAAATTATGTAGAACAACAACAAATTCCGGTTGTTCACACATTGCTTGGCTTAGGCGGTTTCCCAGCGGATCACGAATTATTTATCGGTCTAGGTGGAATGCACGGTTGTTACGCCGCAAACATGGCGATGTATGAAGCAGATCTTCTAATTAATATCGGTGCTCGATTTGATGACCGATTAACAGGAAATCTAAAACACTTTGCACCAAATGCAACGGTGGCTCACATTGATATTGACCCAGCTGAAATTGGGAAAAATATCCCAACGACCATTCCAGTTGTAGCAGATGCAAAAGAAGCGTTGAAACAATTAATTAGTCAAGACGGAAAACCTCCTGTACATCAAGAGTGGGTGGAACAAATCAATCAATGGAATAAAGAGTATCCTTACTTCTATAATGAAAATTCAGATTTAGGATATATCAAGCCGCAAAAAGTTTTTGAAATGATTTATGAAAAAACGAACGGTGAAGCGATTGTTGTAACAGATGTCGGTCAGCACCAAATGTGGGCTGCACAATATTACCGTTTCAACAAAGCGGATAAATGGGTAACATCTGGTGGTCTTGGTACAATGGGCTTTGGGCTCCCAGCAAGTATTGGAGCTCAGCTTGCGGCTCCGGATGAGACAGTTGTTATGTTCTCAGGTGATGGCGGGTTCCAAATGTGTTTACAAGAACTACAAGTAATTAGTGAACACAAATTGCCAATCAAAATGGTAATCATTAATAACCAATCACTTGGAATGGTTAGACAGTGGCAGGAGTTATTCTATGAAGAACGCTACTCACATAGCTTGATTCCTAGTCAGCCGGATTTCGTGAAATTAGCGGAGGCATATGGAATTAAAGGCTATCAAATCAACACGAATGAAGAGGCAGATACGATTTTAAACGAAGTACTACACAACGATGAGCCTGTTTTACTAGATTTTAGAGTTGAACCTAAAGAATGTGTATATCCAATGATCGCACCAGGAAAAGGACTACATGAGATGGAAGGTGTTAAGCCAAATGATTAAAAGAATTATTAGTTTAACCGTTCTTAATCAACCAGGCGTGCTGAACCGAATTACCAATTTATTTTCAAAAAGAAATTATAATATTGACAGTATTTCGGTAGGGCCTACAGAACATGAAGGTGTTTCTAGAATTACCTGTGTTGTTCAAGTAGAAAATGAGAACATTATTGAGCAAATTACAAAGCAATTAAACAAACAAGTCGATGTCTTAAAGGTGATTGATATCACCGATCAATCGATTGTATCCCGTGAGTTGGCACTCATTAAAGTTCAAACTTTACCGAATACACGGAATGAAATTTATTCATTGATTGAACCGTTTCGGGCATCAATTGTTGATGTAAGTAAAGATAGCATTGTGATCCAAATTACAGGTGAAACTGATAAAATTGAAGCCTTTATTGAATTGATTAAACCATTTGGAATTAAAGAAATGGCAAGAACTGGTACAACTGCATTTCCAAGAGGAATGCAAATCCATGGCACTCAGAAACTTAATATTGTATAACACATCGTTTCCTATTCCTACTTGGCAAAGTATTAATAATATCTCCAAATAGGTAATCTAAGAAATGATTGTATAAATAATTCTAAAAATATATAAAACTATGATAAGAGAAGGGGTTTTTAACAATGGCAAAAATGTACTATAACGGAGATGCAAACGCAGAATTTTTAAATGGGAAAACAGTAGCAGTGATTGGATATGGCTCACAAGGTCATGCACACTCTTTAAATATGAAGGAAAGCGGAGTTAATGTTATTATCGGTCTTCGTAAAGGTCGTTCATGGGATCGTGCAGTAGAAGCTGGTTTTGAAGTATTATCAGTTGGTGAAGCAACAGCAAAAGCGGATGTAGTTATGATCCTTTTACCAGACGAACAACAAGCTAAAGTTTATAAGGAAGAAATTGAACCAAATCTTAAAGGTCAAGCGTTAATGTTTGCTCATGGATTCAACGTTCACTTTAACCAAATCGTACCACCAGCAGACAGTGATGTTCTATTAGTAGCTCCTAAAGGACCAGGACACTTAGTAAGAAGAACTTACACTGAAGGTGCTGGAGTACCAGCTATTTTCGCTATCTATCAAGATGTTACTGGAAAAGCACAAGAATTAGCATTAGCTTACGCAAAGGCAATCGGTTCTTTACGTGCTGGAGCAATTGAAACAACATTTAAAGAAGAAACTGAAACAGATCTATTCGGTGAGCAAGCAGTTCTTTGCGGTGGATTAACATCTTTAATTAAAGCTGGTTTTGAAACACTTGTTGAAGCTGGCTACCAACCAGAAGTTGCTTACTTCGAATGTTTACATGAAATGAAATTAATCGTTGACCTAATTTATGAAGGCGGAATGGAAAACATGCGCTACTCTATTTCTGATACAGCAGAATGGGGAGACTTTGTAAGTGGACCACGCGTTGTAGATGCAAGAGTTAAAGAAACAATGAAAGAAGTTCTTAAAGACATTCAAGATGGTAAATTTGCAAAAGGTTGGATCTCAGAAAACCAAGCAAATCGTCCAATGTACACGGCAATTAAAAATCGTGAAAATGAACACCAAATTGAAGTGGTTGGCCGTGAGTTAAGAAAAATGATGCCATTCGTCAACGACGCTAAACAGAAAGAAGTGGTGGGTAGTGCAAAGAATTAAGATTTATGACACGACACTTCGAGATGGGGAACAGACACCAGGGGTTAATCTTAATTTTTCCGAAAAACTAGAAATCGCTAAACAATTAGAACGTTTAAATGTAGATGTTATTGAGGCGGGCTTTCCAGCCGCCTCAAAAGGTGATGCAGCAGCTGTTCAAAAGATCGCCCAAAGTGTCAAAAATAGTACAGTAACAGGCTTAGCCCGTTGTACACAAAAAGATATGGACATTGCATGGGAAGCGTTAAAGGATGGGGTAAACCCAAGACTTCATATCTTCTTAGCAACTTCGCCCATTCACCGTGAATATAAGTTAAAAATGTCTAAAGAACAAGTGGTTGAACAGTCTGTAGCGGCTGTGAAATATGCAGCAGCAAAGTTTCCGGTTGTTCAATGGTCTGCTGAAGATGCAAGCAGAACAGAGTTAGACTTTTTAGCAGAGATTGTTGAGAAAGTGATCCAAGCTGGTGCAAATGTTATAAACATTCCTGATACCGTTGGATATGGCACACCTTATGATTATGGTCAAATTTTTAAATACTTAAAACAAAATGTTCCTTCTATTGATAAAGTAGATTTATCTACTCACTGTCATGATGATTTAGGAATGGCTGTTGCCAACTCATTGGCTGCGGTAGAAAATGGGGCAACACAAGTCGAAGGTACAATCAACGGAATTGGTGAGCGTGCCGGAAATACAGCTTTAGAAGAAGTAGCTTTAGCGCTTCGAATCAGAAATGATTATTACAAAGCGGATACACGTCTTGTGTTACAGGAAATCAGCCGTACAAGTACGATTGTCAGCAAATTAACGGGGATGGTTGTTCCAGCAAACAAAGCTGTTGTTGGTGCGAACGCCTTTGCTCATGAATCTGGAATTCACCAAGATGGAGTATTAAAGGAAAAATCAACCTATGAGATTATTTCACCTGAATTAGTTGGATTCTCCTCAAATAACTTAGTTCTTGGTAAACATTCAGGACGTCATGCTTTTACAAATCGCTTAGAAGAACTAGGCTTTGTTATCGAAGAAGACGAAGTAAATGAATTATTTGCTGCCTTTAAAGACTTGGCGGATCGCAAAAAAGAAATGACAGATGACGATTTAGTTGCACTTGTTTTAGAAAACAAAATCTCTAAAGATGATCAATATTATCAGTTAGTGAATGTTTCTGTTCAAAGTAATGAAAATGAACATACGGCAACCATTACCCTAACTAATAATAATGAAAATATTACGGAAACAGGTTCTGCTAAAGGCAGTGTAGAAGCCGTATACAACACTTTAGAGAAAATGGTTGATGAATCAGTCAACTTATTAGATTATCGAATTCAATCTGTTGGCGGCGGCAGAGATGCCCTTGCCCAAGTATTTGTAAAAATGCGTTGTGCGGATATGGACACAAGCGGCCGCGGTCTCGCACAGGATGTTATTGAGGCGTCTGCAAAGGCATACTTAAATGCAATCAACAGAGTCCTTTATTTAAAGGAAAACAACGAATCTGAGTTAGTAAATTAAAATACATCGGGCTGACTTATATAGAAAAGTTGAGACAGTAGTAGCTTAAAGGCTATTGTCAGTTTTTCTAAATAATGTCAGCCCTGTTTAAAAAATCGAATATAAAAAATGTTCTAATGAAAACAACGACATTAGTAAGAGATATGACGGAGGGATTGACAATGGAGAAGCGAATCGCAGTATTGCCAGGGGATGGAATTGGTAAAGAAGTCATTCAGGGTGCGATTGAAATTTTACAAGCAATAGGTGAACGCTACAATCACCAATTTTCATTTACATATGGGGAAATCGGAGGATCTGCCGTTGATTCTGCAGGAGTACCATTACCAGACGAAACCATCAGCCTATGCAAAGAAAGCGATGCGATTCTTCTAGGAGCTGTAGGTGGTCCTAAATGGGAAACACTACCGGTTCATCTTCGTCCTGAACAAGGGTTATTAAAAATTCGTAAAGAATTAAATTTATTCGCTAACTTACGCCCAACTGCTTACTTTGCTAGTCTAGCAGATTCATCACCGCTTCGTAAAGAGGTTATCGAAGGTGTGGATATGCTAATGGTTCGGGAATTAACTGGAGGAATTTACTTTGGAAAACCGAGCGAACGTAGAGAGGTAGAAGGCAAAGAAGTAGTTGTCGATACATTATATTATGAACGTTATGAAATTGAACGAGTGATTAAACAAGCGTTCGAATTAGCAAAAACGAGAAGCAAAAGAGTGACTTCTGTTGATAAGGCAAATGTTTTAGAGTCAAGCCGGATGTGGAGAGAAGTTGCCATCGAAATCAGCAAAGATTATCCGGATGTAACACTTGAACATATGTTGGTTGATAATGCAGCGATGCAATTAGTTCGGAATCCTAAACAATTTGATGTGGTCGTAACGGAAAATATGTTTGGAGATATTTTAAGTGATGAAGCTTCCGTTCTAACTGGATCACTTGGCATGCTGCCATCCGCAAGTATTTCAGAAAATGGCCCTTATTTATTCGAGCCGATTCATGGTTCAGCCCCAGATATTGCAGGTAAAAACATCGCAAATCCATTAGCTACGATTCTATCAGCAGCCATGATGCTGCGAGTTTCATTTGGCTTACAAGAAGAGGCCGATGCAATTGAAAAAGCCGTTAATGCCGTGCTAGATGCAGGCTATAGAACGGGAGACTTAATGTCAGAAGGTAAGACAAAGGTGTCTACAACTGAAATGGTCCAACAGGTTAAAGCTGCTTTAGCATAATTGGAAATGATCATACATTGTTATTTTGAATCTTTGAATCTATCATTATATTAATGTGAATAATCTAAAGCTTGAGGCTTTATTGACGATATAAAAGAGAACAGTCTAGCTCCAACGCCTAGCGACTAGTGGACTTCCCATCCTTCCGCAACGATTGCGTCAACATCGATTCACACTACGTGTTCATCGTGTTTTCCTTTATCTCAGAGGGAGGAACATCGACTAAAAAGCTGCAACGTCCTGTTGCAAACGTCGATGTCAGCACATCCTGTGCAAGTCAGTCCATACGTCGCTGGACAAGGCGCTTCCGCTTTTCAATTTAGGGGGGATTATGATGGGAAAATCAGTTATTGATAAAGTTTGGGAAAAGCATATCGTTCATCAAGAAGAAGGTAAACCAGATTTACTATATGTTGATTTGCATTTAGTTCATGAAGTGACATCACCACAAGCATTCTCGGGACTAAGAATGAAAAACCGTAAAGTTAGACGCCCAGATAAAACCTTTGCGACAATGGATCATAATGTTCCAACGATAAATCGTCATATCATTGATGATGAGGTTGCTAAAAACCAGATGACAACACTAGAGAAAAACTGTAAGGAATTTGGAGTTCCATTAGCTGGAATTGACAGCCCAGAACAAGGGATTGTCCATGTCATTGGCCCTGAACTTGGTTTAACCCAACCGGGAAAAACGATCGTTTGTGGGGACAGCCATACATCTACACATGGTGCCTTTGGTGCCTTAGCATTTGGAATCGGAACAAGTGAAGTAGAACACGTACTAGCAACGCAAACGATTTGGCAATCAAAACCAAAAACATTAAAACTTGAAATCAATGGAAGCTTACAAGAAGGTGTGACTTCAAAGGATGTCATTCTTTATGTTATTGCAAAACATGGAATTGGTTTTGGAACCGGTCATGTCATTGAATATTGCGGTGAAGCGATTCGCAACATGAGTATGGAAGAACGCATGACGATCTGCAACATGTCAATTGAGGGTGGAGCAAGAGCGGGTCTAGTTTCTCCAGACGAAACGACTTTCTCCTATATAAAAGGAAGAAAGTACGCGCCGAAAAACTTTGATGAAGCCGTGGCTGCATGGAAAGAACTTGCCTCAGATGAAAATGCTGTTTATGACAAAACAATTGTCATTGATGCGAATGACATTGAACCAATGGTTAGCTGGGGTACAAATCCATCGATGACTTCAAAAGTCAGCGAAAGCATTCCTACTTTAGCCGAGTGTAAAGATGAAACTGAGCGTAGAGCTTTAGAAAGTGCCCTTCAATATATGGGCTTAAAAGAAGGCCAGAAAATTGAAGATATTGAAATTCAACATGTCTTTATCGGTTCCTGCACAAACTCTCGTATCGAGGACTTACGAGCAGCGGCAGAAGTAGCAAAAGACAAAAAAGTTCACCCATCTGTTCGCGCTTTAGTTGTACCAGGTTCACAACAAGTGAAAAAGCAAGCTGAACAAGAAGGATTAGATCAAATTTTTGTTACAGCTGGTTTTGAATGGCGCGATGCTGGATGTAGTATGTGTTTAAGTATGAACAATGACATTGTTCCTGCTGGTGAACACTGTGCATCTACTTCAAATCGTAACTTTGAGGGCAGACAAGGATCAGGAGCAAGAACTCACTTAGTAAGTCCAGCTATGGCGGCAAATGCAGCGATTCATGGAAAATTTGTAGATATCCGTAAAACATCAGTAGTAGGGTAAGGGGGAAAGGTTCATGAGCGGAATTAAAGCACATACAGGTAAGGCGGTAGCCTTAGACCGGGTTAATGTAGACACTGACCAAATCATTCCAAAGCAATTTTTAAAACGAGTCGAAAAAACAGGTTTTGGCCGTTTCTTATTTAATGATTGGCGTTATCTTGCAGACGGTTCACCAAACCCAGAATTTGAGTTAAACCAACCAGAAAACCAAGGAGCTTCCATTTTAGTTGCTAATGACAACTTTGGGTGCGGGTCATCACGTGAACATGCTCCATGGGCGTTACAAGATTACGGATTCAAAGCTGTAATTGCCCCGTCTTTCGCAGATATATTTAATCAAAACTGCTTAAAAAATGGGATGATACCAATCCAATTAGATAAAGACAAAGTCGAATACTTACTAGAAGCTGCTAAAAATCAACCATATCAATTAACTGTTGACGTGGAAGAAGCGACAGTTTCTGATGATAAAGGCTTTAAAGCATCTTTCCCTCTTTCTGATTACTGGAAAAAGATGCTTGTGAACGGTTGGGATGAAATCGAAATTACTCTTCAATTGGATGACAAAATTTCAAACTATGAAGAAGCACATCCAGTGCTAAAATAATAGAGACTTGAAAAACCCATTTATTGCAAATGGGTTTTTCTAATTTCAGTTTACTTTATTTTTTCCATTATGCTACACTTACAAAGATATTAATGGTGGGAAATAAAGGGTGTATATCTATGAGTAAGGGACATGAAATCAAGCAGAGCAAAGTAATTCAGTTTCCAGGGCTTGAAAAAAGATTATTGGAGAGAGGATTAGAGAATTTACAATCCCAAAACTATCATGAGGCAATTGATTTATTCCAACAGAGTATCGAACTTGACTCTGAAAATCATGATAGTTATATTGGTTTATTACTAGCCTATTTCGATTCTGGTAGAGTGGAACAGGCCGTCGACTTAGCCCATCACATGCTTCAAGAGGGCATTGGCGACGAAATGGAAACATTAGATATTTATCTAATGCTTCTCGTCCAAAAAAGTCAACATGAGCAAGTGGTAGAAGAAATTAATCTACTTTTGAAAGAAAGTCGTATTCCCTACCATAAACAAGAACATTTCGAACGATTATTACATTTAAGTGAAAAAATGATCGAGAATAAAACCGAAGTGGAGAAAATTGATTTTGAGGATGAGTCACCATTAGGTTCTCTGGATCTCTATCAATATCACGATCCGCAAGAGCAGGTGCTGATTGCATCCCAGTTAAGCCATCAGCCAATTAAGCGTTATGAAGAGGAGATCAAACAGTATTTAAAGTCATATGAGGGAGACCCTTTTTTAAAAACTTTAATTCTCAATGTATTAAAAGAACAGAATTATGACCATCCTGTAGACATTGAGAAATTCGGAAAGCTTATTACAATTGTCCCTGACCGTATGGTGCATCTAACAGAAAATGAAAGAGTGACCGAGTTACTAGTGGTCATAAGTGATGTACTGGAGGACGAAGACCCGATTCTTTACGATAATATAAAAACATTAATAGAGAGACATTTTTTTCTCATCTATCCCTTTGTACTTGAGGAACTATCTATCCAAGCATGGGGAGCTGCCTTTCATTATATAGGGAACGAGTATTATGGAAGTCGTCAATCAATCGATAAAGTGATAGACACTTATGATGCAGACGATAGAGAGGTAGAAAAAGCTCTTGAATTTATTAAGAGAGTTGAAAAATATCTTTAAGTTCATTTAGCAAAGGCATTTGTACCGTGAGCTTACGACAGGTACAGAAGTTTTCAGTCCTATAAGTCGGGGACAAACCTGACAGAGAAGCTTAATCACTTGCGGATGCCACGATAATATTATTGTATTTATCCGAGCAGTCACGCTAAAAATTCGGTAGGCGAATTTGATTAATTAGACTGTTGAAACAGAGCGAACATATGGTATAATGTAGTGGTTGCTTTGTGTGAAAATATTCATCTAAAATAGATTATGACTAGATCTTTGCATATATATGTAATTTTACTAGTGATAGCAAATGAAATTGTTTGTTGGAGGGAAAAGTAAGTATGTCGGCTAAATTCGAAAAACTAGAAGGGAACCAAGGGGTTCTAACAGTAGAAGTAGATGTAGAAAAGGTGAATGAAAGCCTTGACGCTGCATTCAAAAAAGTAGTAAAACAAGTAAACGTACCAGGATTCCGTAAAGGGAAAATGCCTCGTGCATTATTTGAAAAACGTTTTGGTGTTGAGTCATTATACCAAGATGCGATTGATATTATGCTTCCAGAAGCATATACAAATGCTATCGATGAAACTGGAATTGAGCCTGTTGATCAACCAGAAATCGATGTTGAGCAAATTGAAAAAGGTAAATCCTTTATTTTTACAGCAAAAGTAACTGTTAAACCTGAAGTTAAATTAGGTGAATATAAAGGACTTGAAGTAGAGAAGTTCGATACAACTGTTACTGATGAAGATGTTGATAACGAAATTAAAACTCTTCAAGAAAGACAAGCTGAACTTGTTGTTAAAGAAGATGGAAAAGCTGAGCTAGGCGATACAGTAGTTATCGACTTTGAAGGCTTTGTAGACGGCGAAGCATTTGAAGGCGGCAAAGCAGAAAACTATTCATTAGAATTAGGTTCTAATTCATTTATCCCAGGTTTCGAAGAGCAGTTAGTTGGGGTTGGTTCAGGTGAATCTAAAGATGTTGAAGTTACTTTCCCAGAAGAATATCATGCAGCTGAATTAGCTGGTAAGCCTGCTGTATTTAAAGTAACGGTTCATGAAATTAAAGGAAAAGAACTTCCTGAACTTGATGACGAGTTTGCAAAAGATGTGGATGACGAAGTTGAAACATTAGATGCATTAAAAGAAAAAATTAAAAACCGTTTAGAGCATGACAAGAAACATGAAGAAGAACACCATATTCAAGATTCTGTAGTTGAACAAGCTACTGCAAATGCTGAAGTTGATGTTCCAGAAGTAATGATTGAAAATGAAGTAAATCGTATGCTTCAAGAGTTTGAACAACGTATTCAAATGCAAGGCTTAAACCTTGAGTTATACTTCCAATTCTCAGGTCAAAGCGAAGAAGACTTACGTGGTCAAATGAAAGAAGAAGCACAGCAACGTGTTCGTGGCAGCTTAACACTTGAAGCGATTGCGAAAGCTGAGAACATTGAAGCATCAGAAGAAGAAATCAATGAAGAATTGGAAAAAATGTCAAAAATGTACAACATGACAGTTGAAAACATCCGTGCTGCACTTGGAAATCTTGAGGCAGTAAAAGGTGACGTTCAAGCTAGAAAAACCGTTCAATTCCTTGTTGAGAACAGTAAAACTGTTGAAAAGCAAGATTAATTTTTTGTTTTTTCTCTTTAAAAAGGGTATAATAAGTAAAATTAAAACAAGGTACGATTTTCATCGTGCCTTGTTTTATATAATAGGAAAAACACATATAATAAGGGCAATCACCTAAATGTTTTGTGTAACAGGAAATAACTTATAAAATAAAAATTACATATTGGTAGTAACTGATTAAAAATCAGGGTAAATAACAATTACATATACATACATAATAAAAGAATGTGAACCGAGACCCCCTTTAAAAAGGGCATTCAAGCAAGCTATATTATTTCCTGTATATTCACAAAATGTGTTACAATTCAGTAAATAGGTGGTAATTCTCTTAAAGCGTTTATCCGATTGATTTATAGATACTTCCAAAAGTCATTCAAGGGGTGAAAAGATTGTTTAAATTTAACGACGAAAAAGGACAATTAAAATGTTCATTCTGTGGCAAAACACAAGAACAAGTTCGAAAACTAGTTGCAGGACCAGGAGTTTATATTTGTGATGAATGTATAGAATTATGTACTGAAATTGTTGAAGAAGAACTAGGTACTGAAGAAGAAATCGAATTCAAGGATGTACCAAAGCCTGCGGAAATTCGTGAAATTCTAGATGATTACGTTATTGGACAAGATCAAGCAAAGAAATCATTATCTGTAGCCGTATATAACCATTACAAACGAATTAATTCTAATAGCAAAATTGATGAAGTGGAATTGGCAAAAAGTAATATTGCCATGATTGGGCCGACTGGTAGCGGGAAAACGTTACTTGCTCAAACGCTTGCTCGTATTTTAAATGTACCATTTGCAATTGCTGATGCGACTTCATTAACAGAAGCTGGATATGTTGGAGAAGATGTTGAAAATATCTTGCTTAAACTAATCCAATCGGCTGATTATGATGTAGAAAAAGCTGAAAAAGGAATCATTTATATTGATGAGATTGACAAGATTGCTCGTAAATCTGAGAATCCTTCAATTACAAGAGATGTTTCAGGTGAAGGTGTACAGCAAGCATTGTTAAAAATCCTTGAAGGAACGGTAGCGAGTGTTCCTCCTCAAGGTGGAAGAAAGCACCCACATCAAGAATTCATTCAAATCGACACAACCAATATTTTATTCATTTGTGGTGGTGCATTCGACGGAATTGAAACAATTATTAAACGTCGTCTAGGTCAAAAGGTCATCGGATTTGGTTCAGATGTGAAAGAACAAGAAATTGATACGAAAGATCTATTAACAAAGGTTTTACCAGAAGATTTATTACGCTTTGGTTTAATCCCTGAATTCATTGGACGTTTACCAATTATTGCTAGTCTGAATCAATTAGATGAAGAAGCTTTAATTGAAATCTTAACAAAGCCGAAAAATGCGTTAGTGAAGCAATATCAAAAAATGTTAGAAATTGATAATGTAGAACTAGAGTTTGAAGAAGGCGCATTGCGTGAAATCTCAAAGCAAGCGATCGAGAGAAAAACCGGTGCTCGTGGATTGCGTTCCATTATTGAAGGGATCATGTTAGATCTTATGTATGATCTTCCATCAAGGGATGATATCCAAAAATGTATTATCACGGCTGAGACGGTCATTAATAATAGCGAGCCAAAGTTAGTGCTAAAAGATGGTACGGTTATTGAAGAAAAACGTAAAACTTCTGCTTAATGCACGATTTTAATAAAAGGCACAAGAGGTCAAAAGATGATCTCCTGTGCCTTTTTTGTTGTCAATCCGACTAGAAAATTGGTTTAATCCTACCTGTACAGGGAGATACTAGCATATATCATCAAGTACTAATATGCAGGAGGGAAAAATATGAGTTGGACCGGGATAGTAATCTTTATCCAGTTATTTTTTGGTGTAGTTATTGGTTTATACTTCTGGAACTTACTTAAGAATCAACGCACGCAAAAAGTGACCATAGATCGTGAATCAAAAAAGGAAATGGACCAATTACGGAAAATGCGCGATATTTCCTTAAGTGAACCCTTATCTGAAAAGGTTCGGCCATCTACTTTCGATGATATTGTCGGGCAAAAAGATGGAATCAAATCATTAAAAGCAGCGTTATGTGGACCGAACCCACAACATGTCATTATATATGGCCCTCCGGGAGTAGGGAAAACGGCAGCCGCTCGTCTTGTGTTAGAAGAAGCAAAGAAAAATCAAAAGTCTCCCTTTAAATCTGAATCTGTTTTTGTTGAGTTAGATGCAACAACAGCAAGATTTGATGAAAGGGGAATCGCGGACCCTTTAATCGGATCGGTTCATGACCCTATTTATCAAGGTGCTGGTGCAATGGGACAAGCAGGAATTCCACAACCCAAACAAGGAGCAGTGACAAATGCACATGGCGGAGTATTATTTATTGATGAAATTGGAGAATTACATCCCATCCAAATGAATAAACTATTAAAGGTATTGGAAGATCGTAAAGTCTTTTTGGAAAGTGCTTATTATAGCGAGGAAAATACACAAATCCCTAATCATATTCATGATATTTTTAAAAATGGTTTACCAGCCGATTTCCGCTTAATTGGAGCTACGACTAGAACGCCAAGTGAAATTCCACCTGCAATACGTTCCCGTTGTATGGAGGTGTTTTTTAGAGAATTATCTCAAGAAGAAATATCCATTGTTGCAAAAAAAGCGGCTGATAAAGTTAACTTAGAAATCAGTGAAAAAGGACTTGAAATCTTATCGTCCTATGCTCGAAATGGACGTGAAGCGGTTAATATGATTCAATTAGCCGCAGGTCTTGCTATTACTGAAGAACGCTCATACATAAAAGAAGAAGATATTGAGTGGTTAGTTCATTCAAGTCAATTAACACCAAGATTAGAACGAAAGGTGACCGGCTTTTCGCAAGTGGGATTGGTCAATGGTCTTGCAGTCCATGGACCAAACACAGGCTCACTACTAGAAATTGAAGTAACCGTGATTCCTGCAAAAGATAAAGGAACCATCAATATTACAGGAATTGTAGAAGAAGAAAGTATGGGGGATCGAAGTAAATCGATTCGCCGCAAAAGTATGGCAAAAGGATCGATAGAGAATGTAATCACTGTATTACGTACACTCGGTGTGCCGGCACATGATTATGATATTCATGTTAATTTCCCAGGCGGAGTTCCGATTGATGGGCCGTCAGCGGGAATTGCTATGGCAACGGGGATCTATTCAGCTATTTACAAATTCCCAGTTAATAATAAAGTGGCTATGACGGGTGAGATTAGTATCCATGGGAATGTTAAGCCAATTGGCGGGGTATACCCGAAAGTCAAGGCGGCGAGAGATGCTGGTGTCAATAAGGTCATTATCCCAAAGGAAAACATGCAATCCGTTTTAAATGAAATTGAAGGGATTGAGATTATTCCTGTTACCCATATCAATGAAGTCTTTGAAATCTCGCTAAACAAAGAATTTACAGGCAATCAATCCCGTTCTGCCTCCATTGATGTAGGAGAAAGAGAAAGTATATAATTATTTTCCATATAAACTTCGCTTTGTAGCTTTGCAGGCAAAGTGAAGTTTCTTTTTGTATAAATATTATCATCATATAGTATTTCAAGATGTAAAATGAGCAGCCACCTTATTAGACATGGTAACTTAAATACGATAAAATTGTTTAATAAACTAATTTAACTTTATTCAGCAACCGATAGCTTGCGACAGGTACAGAAGTCAGAAGTCCTCTACTTCTATAAGTGGAGATGAATGCAAAAGGTTTTCTAATTCAGCATGGGGTTCTCTGAATGAAGTTAAGCCTCCGGCGGATGCCACGGATTTTTTAAGAGAAATTTATCGAGCAAGCTCGACGACGGACAGGACGTCCTAGTCAGGAGAAAGCCACAGGATGTGGCATTCTAAAGCGTGATAAAATCCGGGCGCAAATTCGACGGAGCGAATTTGATTTTTAATGTATATGGAGGTGTGAGGTTATGGCAAACAATGAGGAAATCATCGTTCCTTTGTTACCCTTGCGAGGCTTGTTAGTTTACCCAACAATGGTTCTTCATTTAGATGTTGGGCGTGACAAATCCGTTCAAGCTCTGGAAAAAGCGATGGTTGATAATCATCTAATTTTTCTAACGACACAAAAGGACCTATCTGTTGATGTACCGATAGAAGAGGATTTATATCAGGTTGGTACTTTAACAAAGGTCAAACAAATGCTCAAGCTTCCGAATGGGACGATAAGGGTATTAATTGAAGGCTTGCAACGGGGCGAAATTGTTGAATTCTTAGACGAACCCGATTATTTTCTAGTAAAACTACAAACTCATGAAGATGATCCGTCGGTAGATCCGGAAGATCAAGCATTAATGAGAACGATGCTAGAATACTTTGAACAATACATAAAAATTTCGAAAAAAATCTCTGCTGAGACTTTTTCATCTGTAAGTGATATAGAAGAACCAGGCCGAATGGCTGATATCATAGCTTCTCACTTACCGTTAAAGCTAAATGAAAAACAAGACATTTTAGAATTAATCAATATCAAGGATCGCATGAATCGCGTGATTGAGATCATTCATAATGAAAAAGAAGTCTTAAATCTAGAAAAGAAAATCGGTCAACGCGTGAAAAAATCAATGGAAAGAACGCAAAAAGAATACTATTTGCGTGAACAGATGAAAGCGATTCAAAAAGAATTAGGCGATAAAGACGGCAAAACGGGTGAAGTTGCGGAGCTAACTGAGAAAATTGAACAAGCAGGAATGCCTGAACATGCCAAAAATGCCGCGTTAAAAGAATTAGATCGTTACGAAAAAGTTCCTTCAAGCTCTGCAGAAAGTGCTGTCATTCGCAATTATCTTGATTGGTTAATTGCATTGCCTTGGTCAAAGGCTACGGCTGATGAAATTAATATTGAAAAAGCAGAAAAGATCCTAAACCGTGACCATTTCGGGTTAGAAAAAGTAAAAGAGCGAGTGCTGGAATATTTAGCTGTTCAAAAGCTTACGAACTCCTTAAAGGGACCGATCCTTTGTCTCGCAGGGCCTCCGGGAGTAGGAAAAACAAGTCTTGCTCGCTCGATTGCCACATCGCTAAACCGTAATTTTGTTCGTATTTCACTTGGCGGGGTGCGCGATGAATCAGAGATTCGCGGTCATAGACGAACTTATGTTGGAGCAATGCCAGGACGAATTATTCAAGGAATGAAAAAAGCGGGCACGATCAACCCTGTCTTTTTATTAGATGAAATTGATAAAATGTCTGGGGATTTTCGTGGCGATCCATCTGCTGCTTTATTAGAAGTGTTAGATCCAGAGCAAAATCATAACTTCAGCGACCACTACATTGAAGAAACGTATAATCTATCTAAGGTTATGTTTATTGCAACCGCTAATGATTTAGCAACCATTCCGGGGCCTTTACGTGACCGTATGGAAATTATTACAATTGCTGGATACACAGAATTGGAAAAAATTCATATTGCTAAAGATCATTTACTACCTAAGCAAATTAAAGAACATGGCTTAACAAAAGCACAGCTTCAAATTCGTGATGATGGCATTCAAAAAATTGTCCGTTATTATACTCGTGAGGCGGGAGTCCGTGGCCTTGAACGGAAATTAGCGAGCATTTGCCGCAAAACAGCGAAAATCATTGTTGCTGGTGAGAAAAAACGAGTAGTGATCACGGAGCAAAACGTTGAAGAATATTTAGGAAAAACCCTTTTCCGCTATGGTCAAGCAGAACAGGAAGATCAAGTGGGCGTTGCAACAGGCCTTGCCTATACAACAGTTGGCGGAGATACATTGCAAATCGAAGTGTCTCTATCACCTGGAAAAGGCAAATTAGTTTTAACCGGTAAATTAGGCGATGTCATGAAGGAATCTGCGCAAGCGGCATTCAGTTATATCCGTTCCAAAGCTGAAGAGCTTGGCATTGACCCAGATTTTCATGAGAAAAATGATGTCCACATCCACGTTCCAGAAGGAGCCGTTCCAAAAGATGGTCCATCTGCAGGAATTACGATGGCAACCGCATTGGCCTCTGCATTAACAGGAAGACCTATCCGCAGAGAAATTGGGATGACGGGTGAAATTACGCTGCGTGGCCGGGTATTGCCAATTGGTGGATTAAAAGAGAAAACGCTAAGTGCTCATAGAGCGGGACTTACGAAAATTATCTGTCCGAAGGAAAATGAAAAAGATTTAGACGATATTCCGGAAAGTGTAAGACAGGATTTGGAGTTTGTTTTTGTTTCTCATGTGGACCAAGTATTATCAGAAGCGTTAAGAAGTGGGGAGCAATAATGAAAGTAACAAGTGCTGATATTGTAATAAGTGCTGTAAAGCCTGAGCAATATCCTGAAGGTGGTTTGCCGGAATTTGCCTTAGCTGGCCGTTCCAATGTAGGAAAATCTTCTTTTATTAATAAGATGCTTAACCGGAAGAGTCTTGCCCGAACGTCCTCCAAACCTGGAAAGACACAGACATTAAACTTTTTCTTGATTAATGAAAATTTTTATTTTGTCGATGTACCTGGGTATGGGTATGCGAAAGTTTCTAAGTCAGAACGAGCCGCATGGGGGAAGATGATTGAGACATATCTGACAAGTCGGGAACAGTTGAAAGCAGTTGTGTTAATTGTGGACTTACGTCATCCCCCTACAGCTGATGACGTAATGATGTACGACTTTTTAAAGCATTATGAAATTCCATGCATCATCATAAATACAAAAGCAGACAAAATACCGAAATCAAAATGGCAAAAGCATATTAAGATTACAAAAGAAACATTAAACCTAGACCCAAATGACAAGATTATCCTTTTCTCTTCCGAAACAGGCTATGGTAAAGATGAAGCTTGGTCTGTATTTAAAAGCTATATGGGAACTGATGAATCAGATCTCTTGTCCGAGAATTAAAAAATAAAAAGCACGATCTTAGATAACTTTCCTTTCTAAGATCGTGCTTTTTTGGATTCATAGGAACTTAGGACAAGTTCAAACCATCTCTCCATCTACTTCTTTTTAATAAATAATAAATAAATTCCTAGGATCATGAGGAGAAGCGGCCAATATTGGATAATCGCATCAACATTGTTTCCTAATGATCCCAACCAGCTTAAGAGGTTGTCATAGAAAATGATTAATCCTGCGATCGCTAAAAATATAATCCCTTGTATGAGGCCATTTCCTGTCTTTTGATAGCGTAGAACTAATCCAAGAGCAATGAATAAAACTAATGCTCCACTAGCATCAGGCCAAATTGAAAAGCGTTCAACAACATGAAAATGAAACCCAAATCCCGCTACAATCACCCCAGGCAGGATCACCTCATATTCTTGTCCTTTATACCCTTGTGCAAGTAAAGCAAGACCAACAATGATTAGAAGAGTCGGCCATGTTCGATATTCATTTAATAGAGTGATATTTGTTTGCTGCCCAAAAAAGTAGATACCAAAGCCTAATAAAATAATCCCTGAGAAATAACGATAATGATTCAACCTCTCCATCCTTCCAGTGTTGATTTCTTGAATAATCAAAGTTTTTTTGATATTGTACAGAGGAAGAACTAAAAAAAGACATAAATAATCATACTTTCTTAACTATATTACCATACTACTAAATATAAACGATTTACTTATTAGGAAATTTTTTCTTTTCTTAACTTAAGCACGTTAGAAATGTTTTCAATATATGTTCACAATTACTAAAAATAATAACGAGCTTACATGATACAATGTATATAGGTATTTATCAGGCTTAACGGGCAGTAAGCCCCCACTTTAAGATTGGGGGATCAACTCCCCGTAAAGCTCCGATTGGTGAAATAAGATTTATCTTTGGGCTTTAGCCCTTAGATAAATCAATCAGGCTCTGCGTGACTAACCATCAGTGTGAAAGAACACTCACTGATGGAAGTTTGACTTTATGCATCTTTTAAGGGGGTTAATAAGTAATATGCATATTATTGTTGTTGGAATTAATCACAAGACAGCCCCAGTAGAAATTCGGGAACGGTTAACATTTGAGCCGTCACAATTAGGGGATGCAATGAAGAAGTTAAAAGAAAAGAAAAGTATTCTTGAAAATGTAATCCTATCAACCTGTAATCGGACGGAAATTTATGCAGTGGTTGATCAAATTCATACGGGCAGATATTATATTAAGGATTTTCTTTCAGAATGGTTTCAAATAGAAAAGGAGGAATTTACGCCTTTTCTGTTTATATATGAAGTGGACGGTGCGATGGAACATCTCTTTAAGGTTACTTGTGGGTTAAACTCACTTGTTCTCGGAGAAACTCAAATTTTGGGACAGGTTCGTTCAAGCTTTTTACTAGCACAGGAAGAAGGAACAATTGGTACGGTATTTAATCAATTATTTAAACAAGCTATTACCTTAGCAAAAAAGGCACATTCAAACACAGATATTGGCGCAAATGCAGTATCTGTAAGCTATGCGGCGGTAGAATTAGCTAAGAAGGTTTTCGGATCGATTGAGAACAAACATACGTTAATTTTAGGCGCAGGTAAAATGGGCGAATTGGCAATCCAAAATCTTCAAGGCAGTGGTGCAACGAAAATTACGGTTTTAAACCGTACTTATGAAAAAGCAGAAAAGGTTGCCTCTCGTTTTAATGGACAAGCGAAATCATTAAATGAGCTTGAATCCGCACTTATTGATGCTGATATTTTAATTAGTTCGACTGGTGCACAGGATTTTATCCTAACAAAAGAAGTGGTTGAGGCAGCAGCGAAACAGCGTAAAGGCAAACCATTATTTATGGTAGATATTGCTGTTCCTCGTGATTTGGATCCAGCCATTGCTGAGCTTGACAGTGTATTCCTTTATGATATTGACGATTTAGAAGGAATTGTACAAGCGAACCTACAAGAACGTAAAAAAGCGGCAGAAGCAATCATGCTGATGATCGAAGAGGAAATTGTTGAATATAAGCAATGGTTGAATATGCTAGGAGTCGTTCCGGTGATTTCCGCACTCCGTGAGAAGGCTTTAGGTATTCAAGCCGAAACGATGAAAAGCCTAGAACGCAAATTACCCGATTTATCGGAACGGGAAATGAAAGTGCTTAATAAACATACAAAAAGTATCATTAATCAAATGCTGAAAGATCCAATCTTACAAGTGAAGGAATTAGCTGGCTCAAAAGATCGGGATAAAAACTTAAAATTCTTTATGAGTATCTTTAATATTGAAGAGCAAGTTGAAAAACAAAAATTTGCGGAAACGGCAAAAGAAAAAACTGCTATTATTCATACCTCTAAGCCGGTTTTTCAATCATAGAATGAGGTTATTATATGCTGGATACGTTAATACCTCGGCTGCAAGAGCTAACGGTTATTTTATACGCAACAAGTGTATTGCTATATTTTATTGATTTTCTACACCACAACCGGAAGGCAAATCGCACTGCCTTCTGGTTACTTTTATTTGTATGGCTCCTCCAGTCTTTCTCATTGTATTATTATATGGTTGAGAAAGGACGATTTCCGATTTTAACCATTTTTGAAGGGCTTTATTTCTATGTATGGGTCTTGATTACTTTCTCGCTTATTATTAATTCTATAAGACAGGTTGACTTTATCGTCTTTTTTACGAACATCATTGGATTTATTGTAATTGTCATACATACATTTGCACCAGAACAAATTGGTTCTACTGTTCTGGCCGAACAACTAGTATCTGAGCTTCTTCTTATACATATTACAGCCGCTATTTTGTCATACGGCGCCTTTTCTCTTTCGTTTGTTTCGTCTATTCTATATTTAATCCAATATAATTTACTCAAACAAAAAAAGTGGGGAAAGCGCTTATGGAGAATTGCAGATTTATCGAAACTTGAACAATTTTCCTATGTATTGAATATCATTGGGGTTCCGATTCTAATGATTGGAGTCATTCTTGGTGTACAATGGGCTCATATAAAGTTGCCTTTCGTTCCCTGGTTTGACCCAAAGGTAATAGGCTCTATCTTAGTCGTAGTTGTCTATTGTATTTATATTTATTTCCGCATCCGCAAAGGAATGGCTGGAAAAGCGCTAGCGATGTGGAATGTCGCTGCCTTTCTCATCTTATTAATTAACTTTTTCCTAATTGGAAATCTATCATCATTTCATATTTGGTTATAGAAAAGCGGAGGCGCTTTCTTTTCAACCTATTAAAAACACCTTGGAGGCCTAGCATGAGAAAAATTATTGTTGGTTCTAGACGTAGTAAGTTAGCAATGACCCAAACAAAATGGGTGATCGAACAGTTGAAAAAACTAGATCCTTCCTATGAATTTGAAATCAGAGAAATTGTTACAAAAGGTGACCGCATTTTAGATGTCACCCTTTCAAAGGTGGGAGGAAAAGGATTATTTGTGAAAGAGATTGAACAAGCTATGCTTGATAAAGAGATCGACATGGCTGTTCATAGTATGAAAGATATGCCAGCTGTTCTCCCGGAAGGACTTGTCATTGGTTGTATTCCTGAACGGGAAGATTATCGTGATGCCTTTATTTCTAAAGAACATATTAAATTTCAAGACTTAAAACCAGGTGCAGTTGTCGGAACTAGTTCGTTAAGAAGAAGTGCACAGCTCCTTGCAAAACGTCCTGATATTGAGATTAAATGGATTAGGGGAAATATTGATACAAGACTTGAAAAATTAAAAACAGAAGACTATGATGCGATTATTTTAGCTGCAGCAGGGTTGGCTAGAATGGGCTGGACTTCGGAGACAGTTACAGAGTTCTTTGATCCAGATTTATGTCTACCAGCAGTAGGCCAAGGTGCACTTGCTATTGAATGTCGAGGCAGTGATGAAGAACTACTAGAACTACTTCGTAAATTTAATAGTGTTGAGACAAGTCAAACGGTTAGGGCTGAAAGATCCTTCTTAGATAAAATGGAAGGCGGGTGCCAAGTTCCAATTGCTGGCTTTGCCGAGATTAATTCTAATAATGAAGTCGTTTTAACTGGTCTTGTTGCATCACCTGATGGAAAAACGATCCTAAGAGATCAGGCTGTTGGACAAAATCCGGAAGAACTTGGGGAAAAACTAGCAGAAAACTTAATCGAATTAGGTGCGAAAGACTTAATGGATCAGGTGAAAGAGGAGCTTGAGAGTGAATGAGCTCCTCTCATCCCTTAGAAAATAAAAGCGTTTTAGTTCCACGCGAAAAAGAATTAGCTAAATCTTTTTCTAAGTTTGTCAAAAGGTTGGGTGGGGAACCTGTTGAAATCCCATTACTAGCATTCCAACCAGTTAAAATGACAACTGAGATAGAGAATGTGATACATAATTTACAATCGTATGATTGGGTAATTTTTACAAGTAATGTGACAGTGGAAACCTTCCTGTCTTATCCAGGAGTTTCTCTCTCTCAATTTAACAGAATCGCTGCAATTGGTGAAAAAACAGCAAGGGCCTTGACTGAAAAACGACTTCAAGTGGATTTCGTTCCTACGGAATATGTGGCCGAGGCGTTTGTTGTCGAATTTGACTCTATGATTCAAAAAGGGATGAAAGTATTGATTCCCAAAGGAAATTTGGCCCGAACGTATATTGGTAATAAGTTAACAGAAAAAGGTGCGATTGTAGATGAAATCATTGTTTATGGAACCTATTTTCCACCTGAAAGCAAAGCCCTTTTAGCTAAAACCATTCAGCAGCATGAATTAGATATCGTTTGTTTTACAAGCCCATCTACAGTGGATCATTTTATGGAGGTCATTCAAAAAAATGATCTAGCGGATGAACTGAATCGCCTGCTTTTTGCTTGTATCGGCCCTATAGCGAAAAAAAGGGCGGAGAGTTATGCTCTACCCGTTTCGATCGTTCCGGCTGTCTATACAGTTGAGGAAATGCTAAAGGAAGTAGCAAACTACATACAGCAGACGTCTCCCGATTTATAAAAGGAGAAGATTAATGCAGGGGAAGACTATTTTAAAAAAACAATCTTTGGAGGGATACAAATGGGTTTAGAGTTTAAACGCCATCGTCGGTTACGTCGTAATGCAGCAATGCGATCATTAGTACGAGAAAACCATGTTAGAGTCGAAGATTTCATCTACCCGATTTTTGTTATTGAAGGCGAAAACATTAAAAATGAAATTTCCTCGATGCCAGGTATTTATCAATACTCATTAGACCGACTAACAGAGGAAATGGATGAAGTGGCATCACTCGGAATTCAATCTGTTCTTCTATTTGGAATTCCTGTTGAAAAGGATGAATGTGGAACAGGTGCTTTTCACGATCATGGCATTGTCCAAGAAGCTACACGCTTAATCAAAGAAAAGTATCCTAATATACTTGTTGTGGCTGATACATGTCTTTGTGAATACACAAGTCATGGGCATTGTGGCATGATTGAAGGGGACCAAGTGTTAAACGATCCATCCCTTAAATTATTAACGGATACGGCGATTAGTCAAGCAAAGGCAGGGGCAGATATTATTGCACCATCTAATATGATGGATGGGTTTGTTGCAGCGATTCGTCAAGGATTGGATGAAGCAGGGTTTGCTCATATTCCAATTATGTCTTATTCTGTCAAATATGCTTCTGCTTTCTATGGTCCATTCCGTGATGCAGCCGAAAGTACCCCGCAATTTGGTGACCGTAAAACATATCAAATGGATCCGGCCAACCGTCTGGAAGCGTTCCGTGAAGCAGAGTCTGATGTTGAAGAAGGGGCTGACTTCCTCATTGTGAAACCAGGGATGCCTTATCTTGATATTGTCCGTGATGTCCGAAACGAGTTTAATGTTCCGGTTGTTACCTATAATGTGAGCGGTGAATATTCGATGGTTAAAGCAGCAAGTGCCAACGGCTGGGTGGATGAGAAATCTGTTGTCATGGAAATGTTGACGGGAATGAAGCGTGCGGGTGCTGATTTAATTATTACCTATCATGCAAAAGATGCTGCACGTTGGTTAAATGAAAAATAAGAATACCAAAATATAATACATAGAGAAGAGGGATTGTATGCGTTCTTATGATCGTTCAATCGAAGCCTTTCAAGAAGCGAAAACATTAATGCCAGGTGGAGTAAATAGTCCAGTACGAGCTTTTAAATCCGTTAACATGGATCCGATTTTTATGGAAAGAGGAAAAGGCTCAAAGATTTACGATATTGATGGCAATGAATATATCGACTATGTTTTATCATGGGGACCGCTTATTTTAGGACATGCGAATGATCGTGTCGTCGAAGGGCTCAAAAAAGTGGCAGAGATGGGTGCTAGCTTTGGGGCGCCAACTCTGATGGAAAACAAACTGGCCAACTTAGTAAAAGAACGTGTGCCATCGATTGAAATGATCCGCATGGTATCCTCAGGGACAGAGGCAACAATGAGTGCCCTTCGCTTAGCAAGAGGCTATACGGGAAGAAATTTAATTTTAAAATTTGAAGGCTGTTATCATGGCGCCTCAGATTCTTTACTCATTAAGGCGGGTTCGGGTGTTGCTACATTAGGCTTGCCAGACAGCCCAGGCGTTCCTGAGGGAGTGGCTAGAAATACGTTAACAGTAGCCTATAATGATCTAGACGGAGTGAAATATGCTTTTGAACAATATGGAAAAGATATTGCAGCTGTGATTGTTGAACCTGTTGCAGGAAATATGGGGGTTGTTCCGCCACAGCCTGGATTTTTAGCTGGTTTACGTGAATTAACAAGTGAGCATGGCGCCCTATTAATTTTTGATGAAGTCATGACTGGCTTCCGTGTTGGATATAACTGTGCACAAGGTTACTTTGGAATTACTCCTGACTTAACCTGTCTTGGAAAAGTACTTGGTGGGGGCCTGCCAGTTGGTGCTTACGGTGGTAAAGCTGAAATCATGGAAAAAGTAGCACCAAGCGGTTCGATTTATCAAGCTGGCACTTTATCAGGTAACCCGCTTGCAATGACGGCTGGCTATGAAACGATCAGCCAATTAAAACCGGAAGACTATACAGAATTTGAACGAAAAGGTGACAAGTTGCAGGCAGGAATTACAGCCGCAGCCGAAAAGTACGGTGTACCGGTTACATTTAACCGTGCGGGCTCAATGATTGGCTTCTTCTTTACAAATGAAGAGGTGATCGATTACGACCGTGCAAAAACATCTGACCTGAACTTCTTTGCTCAGTATTATAAAGAAATGGCTGATAACGGTGTATTCCTACCGCCTTCTCAATTTGAAGGATTATTCTTATCAACAGAGCATAGTGATGAAGATCTAGACAAGACGATTCATGCCGTTGAAATCGCGTTTTCTAAGTATAAAAAGTAAATATCGTCTTTAATGAAGCCAGTATTCCCTTTATTAGGGGAAGGACTGGCTTTTTTGGCGTCTAAAAATTAAAAATAAAGCTTCTGAGTTAACAAAATGAGCGATATTTTCTCTAATAAGAGACCTTACTCGTATATTTTGAGGGTTTACTCGTATTTTTCTGCAGGTTACTCGTATTTTCCCACTCTTTACTCGTATCTTGGTAAAAAGCCCCAATCCCACTCAAATTCCATCCCTCCTAAAACATCCGTTTTTTTTAGTGATAAATCATAAATCCTTCTTTCTATTCATAAAGTGTAATTGACATGGTGATTAACGTGATGTAATAGAAGGGAGGAGTCGCTTTGTCACATGGTAATCAATCTTATTTACGATTTTCATTAGAGGAATCCGTTTGGTTTCAAAAAGGACAGGAAGTAGATGATTTACTCTCGATCTCACTTGATCCCGATATTACCATTCAAGAGAGCGATCAATATATAACGATAAAAGGATCTCTGGAGTTAACAGGTGAATATAATCGTGAGGAAATTTCGGTTATAGAAGAAGATGAAGACTTTGACTTTTTTAATAAAAATCCAAGGTCTGTTCAACTAGTAGAGTTAAGAGAAGATGAGGGAATTTATGCCTTTACCCATCAATTTCCCGTTGAGGTAACAATCCCGAAAAATCGGATTCGAAATTTAGACGCCATTGATGTCACGGTCGAAACGTTTGATTATGCTTTTCCAGAAAAAAGTTGTTTACGATTGACCGCCGATTTGATGATTATTGGCCTTTATGGGGAACAACAGCAATTTCATGAAGAAGAGGAACCCGTTGAAGTTGAAATCGATGGAATTGAAGAGATCGAGGAAGTCGAGGATCATGAACCAGTGTTCAGAGATGATCTACAAGGGTTTGCACCATATGAAAGACCTGAATCAGAAATTCCTGAGATTGATATTAATCAAGTTTACAAGCCATATGAAGAGGAAAGAATTACGGAAGATTTAAATGAGGAAGTAGAGGCTTTTTCCAAGCCAGAAATTCCTGATGAGATAGACGAAGAATATGAACCATTTGAAGTAGAGGCTAGAAAAACACCTCCAGAGGAAGAGAAAGTCGAAGAATTTACGGGATTCCAATCCTTTGAGGAAAAATACCCGGAAATTTCCCTCATTCAGGATGAAAATAACCGAGAAGAATCAATAAAGGCAGAAGCTAAAACACCTGAGCTAGAAATACCTGATCAAGGTCCATCTGTTGAAGAATCTCCAGTTCTTGAAGAGACAGTTTATGAGGAACCAAGAAAGGAAACGCCGATTGTAGAGGCACCTATCCTTCAAGAGGAGGTTAAAAAGGAGGCTGTTCCTGAAATCACTTTTACTCCTCAACAAAATGTGGAAGAACAACCCGTAGTAGAAGCAGAGTCTCCAGAGGAAAATGAGGAAATGCTCGAGCATGAAGAAGAGCCGGCTCCAACAAAAGGGAAAAAGAAACCTGGCAAAAAGTTAAAAAATAAGCAGTCCATCACACTCTCAGAATTCTTTGCCCGTAAAGATGAGGAGGAGCTTACTAAACTAAGAATGTGTATCGTGCAGAACGGGGATACCCTCGAGGTTCTCTCTGAACGCTATGAGGTTCCAGTAACACAGATTCAAAGAGTGAATCAAATGGAGTTGAATCAAGATATTTATGAGGGGCAAGTCCTATACATTCCTGTTCCACAATCACAAAGGTAAAATCCCCAATCAGGACAGAGGGATCAAATGAGAGACTCTACTAGTAACCAAACGGTAACAGCTATTTTACAAAATTACGGGCTTACCCCCACATTTATCGAATCCCTTGGTAAGGTTACGAAGGTCTATACAAATCAAGGGGTCTATGCGTTAAAAAAAATTGATGCGAATCAGGGAATCGATTTTATCCGGTATGTTCAATCGCTTTATCAGTCTGGATACAACCGGATTGTTCCCATTTATCCCACTTTAGATGGTCGATACGGGATCCTCTATAACCATCAATTGTATTATTTAATGCCATGGCTCGCTAATGCGGAAAAAGGGGATCATTCGAAATTATTTCGTGAGCTGGCAAGGCTTCATACTCTGTCTGCACGTGAAGTGAAGGTGAATAAAGAGCATCGAAAGGCACATTTTGATAAGTCCATCGAGGAATTGGAGAGAGAAGAAGCACTTATCAATGAACTGCTGGGAGAATATGAAAGAAAAATCTACATGTCTCCATTTGAATTATTGTTTTGTACTTATTATCCGACGATTAAGCATGCATTGACTTTTTCAAAACGAAAATTGAATGAATGGTATGAAGCGACAAAAGAGAAGGACAAAGCTCGAATTGTCATTATCCATGGGAAGTTATCTAATGACCATTTCCTTTTTGATGAAAAAGGCTACGGCTATTTTAGTAACTTCGAAAAAACATCAATAGGCTCTCCGATTCATGACTTACTGCCTTTCATGGTAAAAACATTGAGGGGATTTCCAAAGGAATCGGAAGAGTTAGTCGAATGGCTTTACACGTATTTTAAATACTTTCCGTTTCAAGATGAGGAAATGGGGTTGTTTCTTAGCTATTTAGCACAACCTTCTTTTATCATCAAGACTTCTGAGAGACTGTTTCGCGAAGGAAACAAGAGACAAAGGCATGAACGAAGGGCTGTCAAAAAACTGCAAAGGGAATTCTGGCTATTAAAAAATATTGAATATGTCGTTTCCCGAATTGATGAAATTGAAAGGCATAAAAAAATACAACAGCAACAAGAACAGCAACAAGAAGAAGCCCGGAATGATTAGCATTCCGGGCCATTTACGTAAGCTTTTAGATTCTACATTAACCATTCTCAACAATCATTAAATCATCTCAAGATGAAAAGCAATGGCAATAATAATAAAAATCGCTAACAAGAGAATATCAAAAGTCGTAGGCAGGAGAAGTGCTCGTATTCCTTGAAAAACACTAAAAGGAATAATAAATTGCTGGCAGACACTTCTCGTCTTTCTTAACCAAGGTGGGAGCGTATAAGGATTATATCGTTTCAAGGACCTCAACTCCTTCCATTTCGCTTATCATTATGTTATGAAACATTTGGGTGATGGGTGCTTGATGATTTTCACCTTAAATTAATGGCCGAGTATAAGTATAATCGACAAAAAATAAGGTTATCCTTATTGACGACATAGCCATTTTTTCGGTAGTATAAGTATTAGTGTAGAATCCATTACATAATAGCGTTGATAGGGAAGAGTACAGTGACTTTTGCTTCAAAGAGAGGAGACCAGTGCTGGAAGGTTTCTAGGCAGAACCATTGGAAGTCGCCCTGGAGCTTCTTTTGCGAACAAATGAACCTTCATCCAACAAGGTGAATGATTTTTAGTAGTAAAAGACGGAACAGCCGTTATCGATTTAAGTGCCAGCAAGGTTTATTTTTTGCTGGAAAAAAGGTGGTACCGCGAACTCAAGCTCCATTCGTCCTTTTATGACGAGGGAGTTTTTTTATTGCTTAAAATACGAGGAGGACAGAAAGAATGGAACAAAATGAATTAACAATGCCAACAAAATATGACCCGAAGGCAATTGAACAAGGTCGTTATAAATGGTGGTTAGACGGGAAGTTTTTCGAAGCAAAAGATGATGAAAATAAACAACCATACACCATCGTAATTCCACCGCCAAACGTAACAGGAAAGCTTCACTTAGGACATGCTTGGGATACAACCCTGCAAGATATTTTAACAAGAATGAAGCGGATGCAAGGCTATGATGTTCTTTGGTTACCAGGAATGGACCACGCGGGGATTGCGACTCAAGCAAAGGTAGAAGCCAAGCTACGTGAAGAAGGCAAAAGCCGTTATGACCTAGGCCGTGAAAAATTCCTAGAACAAACATGGGCTTGGAAAGAGGAATATGCTGGTTTTATTCGTCAACAATGGGCAAAACTTGGTCTTGGATTAGATTATACGCGTGAACGCTTTACGATGGATGAAGGCCTTTCAAAAGCCGTAAACGAAGTGTTTGTAAAGCTTTATGAAAAAGGTCTGATTTACCGTGGAGAATATATTATTAACTGGGACCCTGCAACAAAAACAGCACTTTCTGATATTGAAGTGATTTATAAAGATGTTCAAGGTGCGTTCTATCATATGAACTATCCTTTAACAGATGGTTCTGGATCGATTGAAATTGCAACAACACGTCCTGAAACGATGCTTGGAGATACAGCAGTTGCCGTTCACCCTGAGGATGAGCGCTACAAACATCTAATCGGTAAAACCGTTAAGCTTCCAATTGTTGGCCGTGAAATCCCGATCGTGGCAGATGATTATGTTGATATGGAATTTGGTTCAGGAGCAGTTAAAATTACACCAGCTCATGATCCGAATGACTTTGAAATCGGTAATCGTCACAATTTAGAACGAGTACTAGTCATGAACGAAGACGGAACAATGAATGGGAATGCTGGCAAATATCAAGGCATGGACCGTTTCGAATGCCGCAAGCAGATCGTTAAAGATTTACAAGATCTAGACGTACTCTTCGAAATTGAAGATCACTTGCACTCGGTGGGACATTCCGAACGAAGTGGGGCAGTTGTTGAACCATACCTTTCTACAC
Organism: Niallia sp. XMNu-256; assembly: GCF_036670015.1. Taxonomy (NCBI): domain Bacteria; kingdom Bacillati; phylum Bacillota; class Bacilli; order Caryophanales; family Bacillaceae; genus Niallia; species Niallia sp. XMNu-256. The sequence goes on along the minus strand of NZ_CP137636.1, from coordinate 3,270,672 downwards.
AATGGTTCGTCAAAATGCAGCCACTTGCGGATGCAGCGATAGAGCTACAAAAGCAGGAAGGTAAAGTAAACTTTGTTCCAGACCGTTTTGAAAAAACGTATTTACACTGGATGGAAAACATTCGTGACTGGTGTATCTCTCGTCAGTTATGGTGGGGCCATCGAATTCCGGCCTGGTATCATAAAGAAACAGGTGAAGTCTATGTAGGCACGGAAGCACCTGCTGATCTTGAAAACTGGGAACAAGATAATGATGTGTTAGATACATGGTTCAGTTCTGCGCTTTGGCCATTTTCAACTTTAGGCTGGCCAGATGAAAATGCAGCTGATTTTAAACGTTACTACCCTACAGATGCGTTAGTAACTGGTTATGATATTATTTTCTTCTGGGTATCTCGCATGATTTTCCAAGGAATTGAATTTACTGGCGAGCGTCCATTCAAAGACGTTCTTATCCATGGTTTAATTCGTGATGCAGAAGGCAAAAAAATGAGTAAATCGTTAGGAAATGGAATCGATCCAATGGATGTAATTGACCAATATGGCGCTGATTCCCTACGTTACTTCCTATCAACAGGCTCATCACCAGGTCAAGACTTACGTTTTAGCATGGAAAAAATTGAATCGACTTGGAACTTTGCGAATAAGATTTGGAATGCCTCTCGTTTTGCATTAATGAACATGAATGGCTTGAAATATGAAGAAATCGACTTAACAGGTGAAAAATCTGTTGCTGATAAATGGATTTTAACTCGTTTAAATGAAACGATTGAGCATGTTACAAGACTTTCAGACCGTTATGAATTCGGTGAAGTGGGCCGTGTTCTTTATAACTTCATTTGGGATGATTTCTGTGATTGGTATATTGAAATGGCGAAACTTCCGCTATATGGGGAAGATGAGGCAGCGAAGAAAACAACTCGTTCCATTTTAGCGTATGTGTTAGATAACATTATGCGCTTAATGCACCCATTCATGCCATTTATTACGGAAGAAATTTGGCAAAACTTGCCACACGAAGGGGAGTCCATTACAGTAGCAAAATGGCCTGTAGTAGACAACTCTTTAACAGATGTTAAAGCTGCGGAAGAAATGAAGCTTCTCGTTGAAATTATTCGCTCTGTCCGAAACAGCCGTGCAGAAGTAAATACACCGTTAAGCAAGAAAATCAAAATGATTGTAAAAGCGAAAGATCAAAACGTTCTAGCAACTTTAGAGAAAAATAAAGCGTACTTAGAACGCTTCTGTAATCCAGAAGAATTAGTTCTGTCAACAGAAGTGGCAATCCCTGACAAAGCAATGACATCCATTGTTACAGGTGCAGAAATTATCCTGCCGTTAGAAGGGCTGATTAACTTAGATGAGGAAATTGCCCGTCTAGAAAAAGAGCTAGACAAGCTGAATAAAGAAGTAGAGCGCGTTCAAAAGAAATTAAGTAATGAAGGCTTCGTGAAAAAGGCACCGGAAAAAGTGATCGAAGAAGAACGAGCGAAAGAGAAAGATTACACGGAAAAACGAGCAGCTGTACAAGAGCGTTTAAACGAACTAAAAGGGGAATAAATTTATTCCCTGTGGGGGCTCCACCTCGGGGCCCTCACCTACTTTGTATTTAAGGAGAGATAACAACTGTGTTTCAGACATATGATGAGGCATTACATTGGATCCATTCTAGGTTAAGAGCTGGAATTAAACCTGGTTTAAAGCGAATGGAATGGATGTTGGAAAAGTTAAACCATCCAGAAAATAAATTAACATGTGTACATATCGGTGGAACAAACGGAAAAGGCTCAACCGTGACTTATTTACGTTCGATTCTAGAAAGTGCTGGCTATCAAACAGGAACGTTTACCTCCCCATATATTGAACAATTTAATGAGCGAATCAGTGTAAATGGTCAGCCAATCCCTGATGAGGACATCATTAAACTAGTGAATGTGATTTATCCGTTATCACTAGAACTAGAGGAAACAGAACTAGGTGGACCATCAGAATTTGAAATCATTACCGCAATGGCGATTTATTACTTTGCTGAGCTTCACCCAGTAGATATCGCTATCTTTGAAGTCGGTTTAGGTGGACGCTTTGATTCTACGAATGTTATCAAACCTTTACTTGAGGTTATTACAAACATCGGGTTGGATCATGTCCAATTTCTTGGAGACACCTACAAGGAAATTGCCTTTGAAAAAGCAGGAATTATCAAGAAAGGGACAAGTTTAGTTACTGCGGTTGATCAACCTGACGCTCAAGATGTAATTCTGAGTCGGGCTCGTGAACTAGAAGTTCCTGCGTTTTTATTAGACCGGGACATTCACATTCAGGATCATGTGTCAGTACCTACAGGGGAATCCTTTACATGGAAGGACGCTGAGACCACTTTAGCCAATCTTGAAATATCCATGTTTGGTAAACATCAAACGAAAAATGCAGCTCTTGCTGTAAAAGCGGCACATATTTTAGGGAAAAAACATGATTTTAACATGGAGGAAGGTCAAATTCGAGAAGGACTCAAAAGTGCCTATTGGCCAGGACGGTTTGAAGTCCTGTCACAGGAGCCTTTTGTTGTGATTGATGGCGCCCATAATGAAGAGGGGGTCAATGCTTTAGTAGATGAGCTTAACCATCGCTATCCTTCAAAGAAAAAGAACATCATCTTCTCAGCTCTAGCGGATAAAAGTTTAGATAAAATGATTCATAAACTAGATGAAGTGGCAGACAAGCTTACGTTTGTTACATTCGAATACCCACGCGCATCCAAAGTAGAAGATTTATACCAATTGAGCAAAAATAAAAATAAACATCATAATGCCGATTGGAAACAAGCAATTACAGAAGAACTTCAATCATTGAATTCTGATGAAATATTTGTCGTCACGGGATCGCTTTATTTTATTTCGGAAGTGAAGCCGTTTATCAAGGGTCAATTAGCTAAATAGCTGCGCGGCCATATTGCTGAAAAATCATAAATTTTATTGACTGCCATTCATGGGATTGATCGTAATCCTATGGATGGCAGTTTTTCTTTCAGTCGTCATTAAAAATAAACTTTGAAAATGAACATTACATGAACTTTCAAACAATTTTTAATGGAGCTTTGTAAACTATGATACTATGAATTATTAAGTAAAATTTAAGGTTAATTGCTTTATTTCAAGTACAGAAACCTCCAAATGTTTTTTTAATAAAATGATGTTTGATATATTACTAGAAAGGATTGTTGTCTAATGAAACGAGTGGGAATCGCACTAGCTATGCTGATGATTTTGTTTCTAGTAGGATGCCAGCAAAGTGACACAAAAGAGAAAGAAACTGCTCAACTAAATGATGATACGAAATATGAAGAGTATATTTATAAAAAGTATGAACTCGATGTAAACGATAAGGTCAAGCTAGGAGATGAAAAAGCTGAAAATTCGTTTGTATTAGCTTTTGACTATTCATGCATATGGTGTCATAAATGGATGGCAGAAATCCTACCAGTGATTAAGGAAAAATATCTAGATACAGGTAAAGGCTATTATGTCGGCCAACCTATTGTGGTATTAGACCAAACCTCATTGCAATTGTCCCATGTCGACTACTTTATAGAAAAAAATCACCCTCAAAAGCTATATGATCTTCAGCTTCTAATGGCCCAGGAAGCAGTTAGCGAAGGTTGGGGAACGGAAGAATACATTCAAACGACACTGAAAGATTTCGGAGTAGAGGTTAGTGTGCAAGAACTAGAGAAGAACAATCCTGATCCCATTTCACTCACACGTAAATACACGAAAAATTTAGGTGTCGAATTTGTCCCTACCTTATATATTAACGGCATTAAAGTGTACGATGCTTTTAACTTAGACGAAATTGAGCAAATCCTAAATGGGGATATTAAAGAAGATGATCGGATTAAGGTCCCTGTTAGTGAAAAATGACAAGTAGAAGTTAGGAACTTATTAATAAACTATTTCAAAATACTTAAAAGCTTACTCAAGGATGATATCTTGCGTAGGCTATTTTTTTGTCAAAGGTTCTCGAAAGGGGCATAAAGTCATTTGTTGAATGTGACAAAAGTTTGTCTGATTCGATGATTAATCACAGGTAATAAAATGCATAAATCTAAAGTAAATCCCTCATTTTATCAAGGATTAGAGCCTAAAAGCCTACATATTTAGAAGTTCTGATACTGAAAGATTATACTTTCTTCCTGTTAAAACACATGGTACAATGATAGTAGATTAAATGAGTAAATTTAGAAAGTTTGTCAAAAAATAGGAAAATAGTATTAAAAACGCTTGCTAACTTTGTCGGTGTTAATATAAAATAATTCTAACCTAATATTAATTATTGGATGTTATGAAGAATGACTTGTATTTGGGCACCTGAGTCATTTGGAGCAGTTGGTGCAACCGGCCTTTACAGATTGTGTATATGTATACATGTTGTAAGGGCTATTTTTATATTTAAGAGATTGAAATACTCTTAAAAAAGAAATATAGAGAAAAATAAAGGGGGAATGTTCAAATGATTAAGAAACTTTTGAACACAAAAATGAAGTTTACTAAAAATCAGAAAGGTTTAACGCTAATTGAGTTGCTTGTTGTAATTGTTATTTTGGGGATAATTGCGGCTATTGCGATACCAGCAGTAATGAATAATAGGGTTGACGCTGCGAAAAACACAAACACACAAAATTTATCTATTTTACAAGATGCAGTCAATCGTTATAATTTTATGAATGGTGAAAATCCAACTGATTTAACTACGCTAAAAAGTGCTGAAAGTGGCGAAACAAATAAAGGTGGTCCATTCATAGCTGAAGTTCCTAAACCTGAAAAATTTGGTGATTGTAAAGCTACGGATTTTTCCTTATCTGGAGGTAAAGTGACAATAGTAGAAGGGGAAAGTGTTGTTACTACCGCTTGTACTAAATAAATTTATAAATAAATTAAAAGGCTGTCGCGTCATTCATGGCGGCGACAGCCTTTTAATTACATAATTATTAAGTTGAAGGGAGGAGATATTATGCTAATAATCGATATTTTTGTAGTCATAGTTGGAATAGTTTTAGGTAGTTTCCTTAACGTCGTTGCCATTCGATTATTAAAAAAAGAGTCAATTGCCTTCCCGCCTTCCCATTGTGTAAATTGTAACCACCAACTCCATGCACTTGATTTAGTTCCCGTACTTAGTTATGTATTTCTAAAAGGACAATGCCGTTATTGTAAAAGTTCAATTTCATCACTATATCCATTTGGAGAGTTATTAACAGCAGCTTCTATTTTCTTCGTTTACAAAAATGTTGGATTATCACTTGAACTAGTCCCAGCTTTTCTATTAACGATACTTTTAGTAATCTCAGTCTTAACAGACATTCGTGAACAATTAATTTTAGATATTGTCACATTACCTATGCTTGGACTATTAATCATTTCTCGTTTATTTATCGGTACAGAACCAATTTGGTACTATCTTCTCGGTGGTGCCGTAGGGTTTTTATTACTACTATTCCTTGCAATTGTCAGTAAAGGAGGCATGGGCGGGGGAGATATAAAATTATATGCAGCCATTGGTGTGGCATTAGGCCCTCTCCTTACTGTCATGAGTCTCGTCCTTGCGTCCTTTGTTGGTGCAATTGCCGGGGTTTTTCTTTTGATGACAGGAAAAGTGAAAAGAGGCCAGCCGATTGCCTTTGGCCCCTCTATCTTAGTTGGAACTCTAGTGGCTTATGTCTATGGGGTTGAAATATTAGAATGGTATATAAGCTTTTGGTAGAGGTGATGTCTAGTGACAAATGAGAAAGGTATTACATTAGTAGAATTACTAGTAGCGGTTGTAATAGCGGGGTTAATCATTGTTCCGTTACTAACGATTATGACTGGAACTTTTACTCGAACAATTAGGCAGGAGAAAGAAACGGAAATAGCTTATGTTGCACAGGAAATGATGGAAAAAGTTAGACAAAATAATATTTCTGCTCTTCAAAAGAGTGGTTGTTGGACAAATATTAGTACAGTTAATGAATGTGGTGTATTGTCAGAAATAGGTTTAAGTATAACCAAAGATGTCTATGTTGAAGCTGTTGTAAAACCATCTCCTTACTATTCTGATTATAATGAAGTGGAAATTATTGTTAAGATGCCTTCGGCTGGAGTAAAAAGTGGTAGTGAAGGAGTATGGGAGAAGGATGAATTCATTAGTTTAGTAACAGTGGTGTTAAAACCATGAAAAATCAAAGCGGAGTAACGTTAATAGAATTACTAATCGTTATTTTTTTAATGGGAATTATTTTTATACCTATTTCTAATTTAGTTATTTTATCCTTAAAATCTGAAAAAGATGTTTCGATAAAAAATGAAGCACAACGCGAAGCACGTCTAGTAATGGAGGTTATTACTGAAGAAATGAGAGATTCTAATGTGGAGTGGGTACCGTATGATAGTTTAGATTCAGCTAATAATTCAAAAAAGTTAGTTGATCAATCAAATTTAAACGATCCAATAGATTTGCTACATTACAATAATAATGGTGATAAAGGAATTATAGTAAAGGACGGTGTAATTCTATCCACAAACATTAAAGAATTTACCGTTATTGAAGATTTAGAGAATGACTTAATCAATATTAAACTAATAATACAAAAATCAGATTTTGAATTTGAATTACAAAGTGATATTATTCATCCGGATATTTATCGATTTTAATAAATTTTTATGCAGAATGAGGGTGATACCATGCAAATAAGTAAATATGTCAAATCACAATCTGGTGCCGCCCTGATATTAGTGTTATTTGCAGTATTATTCCTCTCAATAACAGGGGCAGTTTTATTAAATACAACTACGTACAGCCTAGAATCAATTGAAAAGAATAAAGAAATTCAGAAAGAATTTTATTTAGCTGAGGGTGCACTTGAAATAGAAATTAATAGTCTAATTGATGAAATGAATAAATACAAAAATTCAGACGGGGAAGAAGGACCTTATTTTTTTCTGCTTAGAGAATTCACACAAACCCCTGAATATATAGAAGAAAATTATATTGAAAAACAGTATAAAATTGCTGAAACATCAGTCCTTATAAAAGAAACCATAAATGGAAAGTTATATGATCCTTTGGAGCTAGAGTTTAACCCTGAAAAGGTAGTTCCTATTTCTCTTACTTTGGAAGCCTCCTATCTTGACACCAAAGCTTCAAATATTAAGAGAATAGCTGAAATAAAAGTAAATGCCATATCACAAATAACTACTGTACCGATTACAACAACTCCACCTTCGACTGCAGGAAAAGCGCTTAATTTTAACATTAAGAGTAATAAAATGAAAGAAGAAACTATTATTAAAATACCCGATGAAAAAAGAAATCAAATTTCTGCTTCTGACTTTTTTGCTGTAGTAGAAGAAATACAACAAAAACCTTCTTCAATTGTTACGCTGAATGTAGAAAATTTGAAGGTAAATGGAAATCGATCGCTTCATGTACCTAAGGGGCAAATTTACTATATCAAGAACTTGACCTTTAATGGAACACCAAATTTATTGGTTGAAGGTGTATTAGTGGTTGAAAACTTTTCTTTTAATGGGAATTCAAATATGGAAATTGATACAGGGATAATTGTTAAGAATCTAGACGGAAATGCATCGGCTGCAATAACAATTAAAGGAGAAGCAAATGGAATACCGTGTAGTTTGATTTCAACTATATGTAATGAAAGTGAAATAAATAATCCAAGTGATCCAGATGACTCCATAACCATTGAGAGAGTAGAAATATTATCAAATGTTGATAGAAACCTAAACCTATCTACAAAAAGACAATAATATAATGTGAAACTTGAGGTGAACACCATGTTTTTCCGCCCAAAAAAATTCTCGGGAATCGATTTCCATGAAAATTACATAACATGTGCAACAGTCAAACTTGAAAGAGGAATGCCTGTTGTCCATGACATTTCTAAAATAGATGTTGATGCCTCTATTATTACTGGAGGTCGAGTAAACCAGTTTGAAGACTTAGCCATCCTTTTGGAAGATTCCGTAAGAAGCGGCTCACTCTCAAAAGACGTCCATCTAGCCATCCCAACGCAAAACACCCTAATCCGAAAGATTACTACATTGCCAGACATTGGTGAGGCTGAGTTAGGTAAAATATTGCAGTTTGAGATCGGGGAAAGCATTCATTTGCCATTTGAGAATCCCATTTATGACTTTGTTAAGATTGGTTCAATTATTCCTAATCGTATAGATGTTAGACATGATATAGATGAAGAAGAGTTGTCTCTAGATGACCTTGCCCAAGGGATTCAAAAGAATATGGAAGGCCCGAAAAGTGAGGTCTTGCTTTTTGCTACATCACAATCACTATCACAGGATTTAGCGGATGTTTGTATGGAAGCTGGGCTGAAACCATTAACAGCTGAAATCCGCGGTTTAGCTCTACAACGATTACTTTCCTATGCTCATCCCCTCTGGTTAAGTGAAACCGAGATGATCATTGATGTTTCGGGGAATTCATTTGATATTCATATATTTAAAGATCATATGATTGTTTTCTCAAGAATGATGTCAATTAATACGAGTGACTTCCTATCAAACTTGGTTACACCCGGGCGAAGCTATAATGATGATGTTTTATTATTTGAGGAGGACCTGCCTGCGTTTAAAGAGACGCAAGGTGAAATTGCCGCAACCATTGACGAAGTCACACATCGCAATCAGAATGATTTTGTGAATCAAATCGCACTTGAAATTGAGAAGGCACAGAATTTCTTCCGTTATTCCTTAAATGAACGAGATAGTGAGTTTAAAAGAATTATTGTTACGGGAGAAAGTACAGATAAGATGCTTCGAACATTGAAAGAAAGAATGGGTACAGAAGAAGTGGTGCGAATCGACTATCGTTCCATTCTCGATCATAACTTTTCAAATGAAAATCTATTAGATTCATGTAGTGTGGCTATAGGTCTAGCAATGAGGGCTAATGACATAAAGTGAAACTTCCATCAGTGGGGTTTTCTCTCATCCCCCACTGATGGTTAGTTGAACCAATCGGAGCTTTACGGGCAGTTGATCCCCCACCCAACTTCTTTTATTATACTTAGAATCTTGAGGTGGAGGTCTTACTGCCCGTTATGCCTGATAAAAAAACAAAAATAAACAAAAATAATCGAAGGGCAGTACAATGGAGGACAATTATGGAATTTCGAATTAATTTATTACCTCAAACCTATAGTACAAAAGAAAAAAGTTCCGTTTTTCTAGTCCCAGTTTTAGGAATTGTAGCTGTTGTTATTACTGCTTTTGTATTAACTTACACGTATTTTGATAAGAAAAATTCGATTGAAAATTTATCAATAAATATAGAGTCTCAAACACAAACAAGAGATACTTTATTAAAAGAATACCAAGAAAAAACGACCGGTGTTACAGCGTTTAATTTCACGGATCAGTATAAGGCAACCGCTGTAGGATTAAGTACGATTTATGTGGACAGTAGTAAATTTCACGAGAGAGTAAAAAGCATTTTGCCAGAAAAGTCGGATGTAACAGCCTATACGTATAACAACAATGGAGACTTAAGTATGACGGTTAACTTTTATTCAAAAGGGGACTCAGCCATTTATCTCGATCGATTGTTGAATGCACCTTTTGTAAATGAAGTAAAACTGACGAGTATTACGGTAGATGGAGAAAGTTTAACCTATGATTCAACCTTTGAATTAAAGGTAAAAACGTTAGTAGGTGTCGATCAATGACAAGGTGGTTAGAGGAAAATAAAAACACCGTTTTAATCATTGTCTTACTTTTATTTATGATATTGGCATTATTCTTCTTTTTTGTTATTCGTCCATTAGCTGCAGAGGAAGAAGCTAAAGAACAAGAGCTTAATAGAATCCAATCTGATGTGTCATTTTATCAAGGGCACCTAAATGAGTTAACCCCACAAACGTTTACAGCACAAGAAAAAGAAGTTTTATTAGGGAAAGTTCCTGCAAATCCTAGTGTGGAAGACGTCATAAAAGAACTTGAAAAATCAGAAATTGAAACAGGTGCGGTCATCGATCATATTTCGATAAGTGATCATCCGAATGGTTTGGCTCCAATAGCGGTTGAACCTATAGAAAATAATGATTCCCAATCCATTGGGGAAACTCAAGAGAGTACGGAAAGTAATCCTGAAACTGTTCAACAACCAGAAACAAACGGGTGGTTACATATTTTGCCGGAAGAAACTCTTAAACGGTTAGAAGAGCAGGAGAAATTAGAAGAGGTCAAAGCTCTAAGTGTTTCTTATGTTGAATTTGCTATCGATGTAAATGGGGAAGTAGAAGACGTACACCAATATCTAGAAGCCATTGAAACATTTAAACGAATTATTCATATTCAAAGCTTTGATTACTCTATTAATGAAGAAAATGGCCGTTTAGAAGGTGTTATTACTATTCGTGCTTTTTACAGCAAGGAGTTCGAGCAGTTTATTAATGAAGATAGCGTTTTTGAATTAGACTACGATTTTGCCCCATCAAAAATTAATCGCTATATCGAACCAATCGTTTCAGTAGTTGAAAGTGATGTTATTAATGGTGGCGAAAATCCCTTACCTCAAGTAGAAGCCGAAAAGGACATTCCTCATGAGGATGAAGAAAATTTTACATCGAAGGACAGTGAGAGTTCTCCTCCGAAAGAAAATGAAAGTTCTACTGAGAAGGGGAATGGATTGGACTTTCCTAATCGAGGAAACAACAGCAATGCTGAGGAGAAAAGATCATCAGCTTCTGAAAAGAAAGAACAAGAAAAAGAACAAGAAAATAATACGAGTGAAGATAAAGGTAAGAACCTAGCGGAAATCGACCCGAAAAATAAAGTATACAGTGCACCGGAATCTAAACGTGAAGGTGAGCCCTTGTTTCTTGTTGTACAAACAGGTGCCTATGCTACAACTAATTCGGTAAATCTGGTAGCTCAAGATCTAGTAGAAGCTGGAATCTACCCTAGAATTATTGGAGATGAACTATTTTATATCTATACAGCCACAGACAGCAGCATGGATTCGGCACAAAAAATCGTAGAGATGTTAAAAAACAAAGGCTTTGATTCTTATGTTAAAACATTACCTTATCGATTAACAGAAGCTGAAAAGGAATTGTTCTTAAAAGAAGCTGACAATCTTGTAAGTACGACGACTGAAATTTTAACGAATCATATTACTAAAAATGATCGTTCAATAACCGAAGAGCAGTTGAATACAGTTCAAAGCAAAATAAAAACATTTGAAAGTAAGGTTCAAGAGTCTATTGTCAAGGACGTTAGTGAAGAGCGAAAAAAGGAACTTCAAGATAGCGTGTTGATTTTACACCGGTTGGATCAACGATTGCAAAATAGTGTAAATGATGACGGAAGCCTTGAATCCTTATGGGAAGCTGAAGGGTTACTACTAGATTTTATGTTGATTTTAAACCGCTATGTTCCAGCTGACTTAACTTAATCGGGTTCATTAGGCCAGTTTTTAAGAAAAGAAGGGATAGCAAATGATTCAAAAGCGAAAAAGATTAGGAGATTTGCTAGTTGAAGCCTCCATTATTACTGAGCAACAGTTAATGGATGCCTTACACGAGCAAAAAAATACTGGACTCAGGCTTGGCGATCAGTTAATCGCTATGAATCTAGTAAGTGAACAACAAATCATTGAAGTACTAGAATTTCAGTTAGGAATCCCACATGTTGACTTATACAAACAAAAAATAGATCGGAAATTAATCAACATTATTTCGGAGGAACTAGCGAGAAAATATCAAATATTGCCTTTGAAAAAATCCAATAACCGCCTGATGGTTGCGATGTCTGACCCCCTTGACTATTTTGCTCTTGATGATCTTCGGTTAAGTACAGGCTTTGAGATTGATCCAGCCATTGCTAAAAAAGACGAGCTACGTCTTGCGATTAATCGTTATTATGGGATGCAAAAATCAATTGATCAAATGCTTCAAGAAATTCCGTTGTATGAAGATGATCTAGCCTTATTAGAAGCACAGCAAAATGATGATTCAGCTGTTGCCAAAATGGTAAACCAGTTAATCAGTCAAGCGGTTGGGCTTGGAGCAAGTGATATTCACTTTGATCCTCAAGAAACAGACATGCTCATCAGACTAAGAGTCGATGGGATCCTTCGAACTGAACGTTCGTTGCCTATCCAAATGAATAATGTCCTTGTGTCACGAATTAAAATCATGTCCAGGTTAAACATTGCTGAAAAGCGGTTGCCACAGGATGGCCGCTTTAAGATGGATCTCGAATTAAAAACGATTGATATTCGGGTTTCAATTTTACCAACGGTTTATGGTGAGAAAGTGGTCATGCGTTTATTAGATACACAAAGTGTAACATTGGGAATCCATCTATTAGGCTTCTCAGAAGCTAATGAAAAAAACTTCCGTAAGGCAATTACACATGCCTATGGACTTATTCTCGTAACAGGTCCAACAGGATCAGGGAAATCAACAACGTTATATACCGCTCTACAAGAGTTAAATGATGATACTGTAAACATTATTACGGTAGAAGACCCAGTTGAGTATCAAATCAAGGGGATTAATCAAGTACAAGTAAGGGCCAATATTGGTATGACTTTTGCGGCTGGTTTGCGCTCGATTTTACGTCAAGATCCAGACATTATCATGGTCGGGGAAATTCGTGATTCAGAGACAGCAGAGATCGCTTTACGCTCAGCGATGACAGGGCACTTAGTGTTAAGTACACTTCATACAAATGATGCGGTTAGTGCGATCAGTCGGTTAATTGATATGGGGGTTGAGCCTTTCTTAGTTGCGTCATCTTTAGTTGGTGTTTTAGCCCAGCGCTTAGTACGAAAGGTATGTCCTCATTGTGCGACCACTTACCACTTAACAGATGAGGAAAAACTTCTTTTTGAAACACAAGGACTTCCAACGAGTGGAATAGTAAGAGGTACAGGTTGTTCTAACTGCAACAGTACGGGGTATAAAGGAAGAATGGCGATTCATGAAACGGTTTTGTTAGATGATCACTTAAGAGAAATGATCACTAAAAAGCATCCTGATTCCATGTACCGTCAATATGTTGAACAGCTTGGATTTAAGGGAATGTTCGCGGATGGGCTAGACAAAGTATCGAAAGGACTAACAACACTGGAGGAAATTTATCGAGTGATCGTATAAGGTGAAACGACCATAGTAGACGCTTTACGACCTGTTCATTCGGGATAAAGATGAAGGGAATAAGAGCGATGATAACAACAAATGTTTTGACAATGGAAAAATTACTTCATTTTGCTTTTAAAAACAATGCTTCAGATTTACACATAACAACAGGTGTTACACCGATTGTACGGATCAATGGAAAATTAAAAAGAATTGGTGTAGACAATTTGACACCTGAAGATACACTGCGAATGGCACAAGAAATTACAACAAAGGATCAGTTTGAACGCTTTCTTGAAGTTGGAGAGCTGGACTTTTCCTTTTCGTTAAAAGGGATTTGCCGTTTTCGGGTCAATACATACAGACAAAGAGGCTCGGTTGGAATTGTCTGTCGTGTAATTAACAGCCAAATTCCTACGATTGAGTCGTTAAACCTACCTTCTGTTACAAAGGAATTCGCTAAGAACACACAAGGGATCTTACTTGTCACAGGGCCAACCGGGAGTGGTAAATCTACGACATTGGCTGCTATTATTGATTATATTAATGAGACCCAAAGTAAGCATATTTTGACATTAGAAGATCCGATTGAATATCTTCATCGTCATAAAAATAGTATTGTGAATCAACGCGAAATTGGTCAAGATAGTCAATCTTTTTCAGTTGGATTGCGGGCTGCCCTTCGTCAAGACCCTGATGTGATTCTCGTTGGAGAGATGCGGGACCTAGATACCATTCAAACCGCGATTACTGCGGCTGAAACTGGCCATCTTGTGTTAGCAACCCTTCACACGACCGGTGCTGCCCAAACGGTTGATCGGATCATTGATGTATTTTCTGCTGAACATCAACAGCAAATACGTACACAATTAGCCAGCACATTAGTCGGAGTCATTTCACAACGATTATTGCCGACAGCGGAAGGAAGCGGGCGAGTGGCGGCTTTTGAAATATTAGTTTCAAACTATGCAGTCGCCAATTTAATTCGCTCAAATAAAATTCACCAAATTCAAACCGTATTGGAAACAGGTAAAGCTAGTGGCATGATGACAATGAATATGGCTGTTTCCCAATTAGTCGAAAGAGGGATGGTTACCGAAGCGATCGCAGATGAGTATGTTCCAAACTGGGATAAACATCAATAAGCAGATGGTGAGAAAGGGGGGTAATAAAGGTGGTTTATCAATATAAAGGAATTGATTCGCGAACAGGGAAGGAAGTAAAAGGAAAATTAGATGTTATATCCAAAGCTGAAGCAATGGAAGTATTAAAAAGCAAGGGTTTATATATATCTGAAATCACAAAGAAGAAAGAGACGTTTTTAACAAAAGACTTAGACATTACAATTGGAAAGCCTGTAAAAAGTCAGGATTTTGTGATGTTTTGTCGTCAGCTTGCCACTTTGTTGAATGCTGGTACACCGATTGCTGATTCGATTCGATTATTAACGGACCAAGTTTCGTCAAAAGCTTTGAAAAAAGCATTGAATGCTATTTACCAAGATATCCGCTCAGGACTCTCTTTTTCAGAAGCCTGTAAAAAGTTCCCTAAAATTTTTGATAAAGTTTTTATTAATATGATCTTAGCCGGAGAAACGAGTGGAGATTTGGAAAAGGTGATGGATCAATTAGCAATTTTCTATGAGAAGGAACATAAAATCCACGGAAAAGTGAAATCTGCGATGATGTATCCGATTGTCGTATCCATTGTAGCAGTTGTAGTTGTCGTGATTCTATTAACACAAGTACTCCCAAGTTTACTAGATAATTTATTATCAGTAGGAGGAGAAATTCCATTACCCACAAAAATAGTCCTTGCTATTTCAAACTTTATGATTGATTACTGGTATATTTGTGTTTTATTTGTTGTTTTACTCATTGCATCTTATCTAGCCGTCAAGAGAAATCCAAAAGGACAGTATATGATTGATTTAGTTAAATTGAAGATTCCTGTATTCGGCATGTTAGCGCAAAAGCAAATCATCGCGAGAATCTCAAGAACGATGGCTTCCTTGTTCGCCAGCTCTGTACCTGTATTACAAATTTTAAGAATGAGTGGAGAAGTTTCGGGAAATAAAGTATTTGAAAAAGTTTTAGATGAATCTCGAGAATCTTTACGTATGGGTGCTAGTTTGTCGATGCCATTAGCTCAAAGCTGGGTTTTTCCAAACTTAGTCAGTCATATGGTGGCAATTGGAGAAGAAACCGGACAATTGGACACCATGTTGGAAAAAATAGCGGACTTCTATGAAGAAGAGGTAGAACAGATGGCTTCGCGATTAAGTACAGTATTAGAGCCGTTAATGATTGCTATTTTAGGAGGAATCGTTGGTTTGATTGTACTGGCGGCCATGATGCCGATGTTATCGATTTATGAAGGGATCTAATAGATTAAAAATTTGGTATAGAATCTGATTAACATTATAAAATATAAATCGAAATTTGACGAAAGCATTCCCTAACAAGACGACAAAAGTCTTGTTATTTTTTTTGACCCATATGTTAGGATGTTACCAATGAGCATTTCAGGGAGGACTTACCTAATGGACAAGCCAAAAGAACCGAAAACGATTACGATTAAAATAAACGGAAAAGAAAATTCGTTTGTTGAAAAAGATAAAGATCTCCTAGAGAAACAAAAGATTGACTCTAAACAACAAAAGACTACACCTTCCAAACCTATCAATCCGACCAATAGTGAAACGGCTGCGGCAAAGGAACAAACGGATGAAAGTGATAGCTTTGAGTGGGTTTTACCAAAAACGACAACGACCCCAATCAAAGAAGATATTAAAACGACCCCAGATTCTACTAAAAAGAAGAAGATTCCAAACTTGACCACAAATCATCCATTTAAAGTAAAAAAATTGCCATTCAAAAAAATAAATCTCTCCACCTTTTTCTCCATCTTTTTTGCGGTACTTCTCGGCACTTTCTTTGGACTCATGCTACTTAAAATCGTACCGGCTGAAAAAGTGGTGGAAGATGACCTGCCAGTTGTAAACGAAGGGATGGAGGCTCCGCCTACTGATGAAAAAAGTACAAGTAATGGAACGTTAACAGCTGCTCGCCCAGCCATTGCTGCTGCTGTTGTACAAGAAGGAATTTATTCTACTCAAGAGTCTGCAGCTCAAATCAAAAAAGGTTTGAATGATAAAGGAATCCCAGCAGAAGTTTTTACATCGGATGGTCAATTCGCATTGTTTGTGGGGGTATCCAATCAGGTCGAGGGAGCCAAATCCATTGGAACTGAATTAAAAGCAAGTGGAGTAGATACGTATGCAAAACAATGGAGTGTGGGTGAAAAAAATCTATCAAATTTACATGACGAAGAGAAAAAGTTACTAGAAGCTTCTCCACAGATTTTTCAAAGTATTCTAGCAAGTGTTGCCTCTACTAATGGAACCGATAAAGTTCCACAAGGATTAATGGACGAAGTGAATCAACAACATGCCAGTTTGAAGAAGATTAGTAAAGAAAAGTTGCAAAATAAAAACATTATCCAACTTCATTCACAACTGGAAGCGGCAGTTGCCCAATTAAAGATATATGATCAAAAGCCACAAACTAGTACATTGAATACGGTTCAACAGCATTTATTGACATTTTTGGCTAATTATCAAAGCTTATAATCGAACGAGTTAGGCAAATAAAGTCGAGAAAAGTATTTTCTGGGAAATAAATAACTTAAAGTAGAGAAACGATAAACCTGTTTTATCGTTTCTCTACTTTTTCGTAAAAATTTGCATACTGTTGTTTGTATTTACAAGAAATGGTAGGATGGATATGTATCTCCCCTACTAGAAAATAAAGGAGTGAAAACATGCAAGACCTCATTTTAGCCTCATCTTCTCCACGACGAAAAGAACTTCTAGAAAATCTTCAAATTGAATTTAAGGCCATAAGTAGTGATGTGGATGAGCAATATAATCCAGACTGGACTCCACATGAAATTGTGATGGAATTAGCTTATCGAAAAGCGCAGGCAGTCGCTACAAGTCATCCGTCCTCTATTGTTATTGGTTCCGATACCATTGTAGTAAAAGACGATGATGTGTTAGGAAAACCACAAAACCGTGAAGAAGCCTATGCGATGCTACAAAGATTATCAGGAAAAAGCCACTCTGTTTTTACGGGAGTAGCGATTATCACCCCAACAGAAGTCCGAAAATTTTACGAAAATACTGATGTAGAGTTTTGGGAGTTGTCACATGAGGAAATCAATCAATACCTGGATACGGGTGAACCATTCGATAAAGCTGGAGCCTACGGTATTCAAGGCTTTGGAAGTCTCCTTGTGAAAAAAATAACAGGAGATTACTTTGCGGTTGTTGGACTTCCAGTCGCCCGGACGGTTAGGGAGCTGAAACAATCAGGCTTCCAACTATAATATTCTTCATACTCCCGCTCTACTAAAGAATAGGGAGGAGTTCAAATTGACAACTAATTCATTAATGATCCGTGATTTTCCTAAAGATGAACGACCTAGAGAACGATTTATCCATTCAGGGCCAGAAAGCTTATCCAACCATGAATTACTGGCCCTTTTACTTCGTACAGGTACGAAAGAAGAATCTGTCCTTCAATTAGCTAACCGCCTGTTAACTGAATTTGAAGGGTTACGATTATTAAAAGATGCCACGCTTGATGAAATGACTGCCATTAAAGGGATTGGTTCAGCGAAAGCCATCCTAGTCCTTGCAGCCCTTGAATTAGGCAGAAGAGTCTCCAATTTAAACTACGATGATCGCTATGTCATCCGCTCTCCGGAAGACGGTGCAAAATACGTTATGAATGACATGCGCTTCCTCACACAAGAACACTTCGTTACCCTTTATCTCAATACAAAAAATCAAGTCATGTGCAAGAAAACCGTTTTTATTGGCAGTTTGAACGCCTCGATTGTACATCCCCGCGAGGTTTTCAAAGAAGCATTAAGACGCTCTGCAGCCTCAATCATCTGTATCCATAACCATCCCTCCGGAGATCCGGCACCAAGTCGCGAAGATATTGATGTGACAAGGCGCTTAAATGAATGTGGAAAGATCCTAGGCATCGATTTGCTTGATCATTTGATCATTGGCGAAAATAAATTTTGCAGTTTGAAGGAGAAAGGCTATTTATAAGACTATGATTTTGACCTTTCTTACGATATAATATTACTTGTGATTTTTTGACGAAATGTAAGGTTTTGTTAAAAGTTTCTGAACAGCTACGATATGCGATATACTTGAAATAGATACTAATTTGGCTGTATGTTTTCACTAGTAATTTAGTATGATACGGATTGAACATAGCTGCCAAGCAATTGCCATAATTTGAAGAGAGTTTTTTTTGGTTTTAAGAGTAAAAATAGGTCGAACTGTTTTTGCACTATGTTAAAAGGGGAGATACAACCATGTTTGGATTTGGTACAAGAGATCTTGGAATTGATCTCGGAACGGCAAATACATTAGTGTATGTAAAAGGAAAAGGGGTCGTCGTTAGAGAACCATCTGTTGTAGCACTGCAGACGGATACGAAAAGTATTGTTGCAGTTGGAAATGATGCGAAAAACATGATCGGTCGAACGCCAGGCAATGTTGTCGCATTACGTCCTATGAAAGATGGAGTCATTGCTGATTATGATACAACCGCAGTTATGATGAAGTATTATATTAAGGAAGCAACAAAATCAAAAAGCATTTTTTCTGGTAAACCATATGTAATGGTCTGTGTACCGTCTGGCATTACTGCGGTCGAGGAAAGAGCGGTTATAGACGCGACTCGCCAAGCGGGAGCGAGAGATGCTTATACCATTGAAGAACCGTTCGCAGCTGCAATTGGTGCGAATTTACCTGTATGGGAACCAACTGGCAGCATGGTCGTGGATATTGGCGGGGGAACAACGGAAGTCGCCATTATCTCACTAGGTGGAATTGTTACAAGCCAATCGATTCGAATTGCTGGAGACGAAATGGACGAGTCCATCGTGAATTATATTCGTAAAACGTATAATCTAATGATTGGGGAACGTACTTCAGAAGCCATTAAAATGGAAGTTGGATCTGCAGGTGATCCAGATGGAATCGAGAATATGGAGATACGTGGTCGTGATCTATTAACAGGTCTGCCGAAAACCATTGAAATTACAGCGGCAGAGATTGCTAATGCACTTAAAGATACGGTTTTAGCGATTGTTGAAGGGGTAAAGGTTACTTTAGAAAGAACCCCACCAGAACTTGCAGCCGATATTATGGATCGTGGGATTGTTTTAACAGGAGGAGGAGCGCTTCTTCATAATTTAGACAAGGTGATTAGTGAAGAAACGAATATGCCTGTCTTAATTGCCGAAAATCCGCTTGATTGTGTTGCGATTGGTACCGGTAAAGCACTTGATCATATCCATTTATTTAAAAATAAAGCGAAAGACGCTCGCTAACATCAGATAGAGGTGTGTACGTATGCCACAGTTCTTTTTGAACAAACGCCTGATTATTTTGCTTGTTAGCATTATCATTCTCGTGGCATTAATTGGGTTTTCATTAAAACAACGTGAAGAGTTGACCTGGCCGGAGCAGTTCGTCAAAGATACCGTCGGCTGGGCTCAAACCCTTGTGTCTAGGCCGGCTCATTCTATCGCCGGTTTTTTTGAAAATGTAAAAGACTTGCAAAATACATATGAGGAAAATAAAGAGTTAAAATCGAAGTTAAATGATTTAGCACAGTTAAAAGCAGATGTGCAAAGTTTGGAAGATGAAAATACAAAACTACGTGATGTATTAGATAAACAAGAATCATTACGTGATTTTGAGCCTATTCAAGCAACAGTTATCGGTCGTAATCCCGAGCGTTGGAATGAACTTGTCATCATTAATAAAGGCTCAACAAGTGGAATCGAAGCCAATATGTCGGTCATTACCTCAACCGGATTAATAGGAAAAGTAAAAAACAGTCGTCAGTTAACGGCCACTGTGCAATTACTAAGTTCAAATGATTCAACGAATCGAGTGTCAGCTGAAATTATTGGAGATGAAAAATTTTACGGTCAAATTGAAGGCTTTGATAAAGAACGTGAAATGCTCCTTTTAAGAAAAATCCCTTATGAGGCAAAAATTAAGGAAGGTCAAACGGTTCAAACATCTGGATTGGGCGGTCTTTTTCCTTCAGGTCTGATCATTGGCACCGTTGAAGAGGTGGTTCCAGATGAATACGGGTTAACACAAACTGCTTACGTGAAACCGAGTGCTGATTTCTATGATATCGAACATGTGATGGTAGTGAAAAGAACGATGACTCAGCCTATATTAAGTGATATGATGGGTGAAGAGGAGGAGAAAGAGTAATGAAGTTTTTTCTTCCTCTTATTATCAGCCTCTGTTTTATATTTGAAAGTATTTTTGTCGAACTCTTACCTGAAGCCTTTTCTTCAAGTAAGACCATTCTAGTCCCACATTTTCTAATCGTAGTGATTATATTTACTGCGGTTTACGGAAATCGTAGGCATGGACTTATCTATGGGGTAGTTTTTGGATTGTTATTTGATATTGTTTATACAGAAATTATTGGAATTCATTTATTTCTTCTTCCTTTAGTTACATATATAGCAGCTTGGCTAATGAAGTTGCTTCAAACGAACATCTTTGTTGTTTCAGTTGTTACCGTAATCGGTGTTGCCTTATTAGAATTAGGAGTCTATCAAATAAACCTTCTCATTGGAATTACAGATATGACCTTTGTTCACTTTCTAAATGCTCGCTTACTTCCAACCTTGATTCTAAATAGTATATTTATTGTAATTACAGCCTTCCCTATGAAAAGATTCTTGGATTCATATGCACAATCATTAAATGAATAGGTTTTACTATTCTAATAAAATAGATTTAGTAAAGTTGATTTAATAAAAATCAATTGATTAAAAGGAAATTTACAGATCGTTGTCGAAGATATAAAACGGTTTTAACTTCTATTAGCAAAATTCTCTCATCTTATAAGTAAGAATGAATGTAATATTCTTTCCATTCAGGTGCGGGTTCACGCCTAGCTGAATGAGAAAAACCCTTTGGCGGATGCCATATGCTTCTAAAGGAAGTTTATTGAGAAAGCTTGGCGGCGGGCACGGTGTCCTATTCAGGCGAAAGCCACAGGGTGTGGTGCACTAAAGCGTGATAAAATATAGGCGCAAATTCGCCTTGGCGAATATAATTAACGAAAAACAAAAGTGTCTTTACTATGCTTTCATGTATGACAGTGTTCTAGTTGAGGTGAAATTCTTTATAATGAAAAAACTCCAAAATGTAACCATCAAAGGAACCAAAGATGGAATCAGCCTTCATTTAAATGATAGTTGTTCCTTTGAAGAGTTAAAGAAAGAGCTCGAGATGAAATTGAAGGAGAATTCTCGAGGACAAGCAGACCACCAGCTAATCACTGTAAAGGTCCAATTAGGTAATCGCTATTTAACAGAAGAACAAATGGTCGAACTAAAAGAAATTATAGACGATAATAAAAATTTGATTGTAGATTCCATTCATTCAAATGTAGTTACAAAAGATGAGCTCGAGCAAATGAAACAGGAACAAGAGATTGTTTCTGTTTCAAAAATTATTCGTTCTGGTCAGGTGTTAAAAGTACCGGGAGACCTATTGTTAATTGGTGATGTCAATCCAGGTGGAACCGTGATGGCGGGTGGGAACATTTTTATCATGGGAACCTTAAAAGGGATTGCCCACGCAGGTTGTTATGGAAATCAAGAAGCAATTATTGCTGCCTCGATTATGAAACCATCACAGCTTCGAATTAGTGAATATATTAATCGGGCTCCCGATCATGTTGATGATTTAGAACCAAGAGAAATGGAATGTGCTTATATCGATTCTAATAATCAAATGATGATTGATAGGTTACAAGTTTTAATGCATATTCGGCCGAATTTAAACCGATTGGAAAGGGGACTGTAGGATGGGAGAAGCAATCGTTATAACATCAGGAAAAGGCGGAGTTGGAAAAACAACAACTTCAGCAAACATTGGAACAGCTTTAGCGATCCAAGGTAAGCGTGTTTGTTTAATAGATACAGATATTGGCTTACGTAATCTTGATGTCGTCATGGGGCTGGAAAATAGAATCATCTATGATCTTGTTGATGTTATTGAGGAGAGATGTAAAATCCACCAAGCGCTAGTAAAAGATAAACGATTCGATGATCTCCTTTATCTTCTTCCTGCTGCTCAAACAAGTGATAAAAATTCAGTAACGCCAGAACAAATGAAAAAATTAGTTGACGCATTAAAAATAGACTATGATTATATTATTATTGATTGCCCAGCCGGAATTGAACAGGGGTATAAAAATGCGGTTGCTGGTGCGGACAAGGCGATCGTTGTTACCACTCCTGAAGTCTCCGCAGTTAGAGATGCAGACCGAATTATTGGGTTGATTGAAAAAGAAGAAGGGGTAGAACCACCAAAGTTAGTCATTAACCGGATTCGCAGTCATATGATGAAAAGTGGAGAAATGCTTGATGTCGATGAAGTGACCACTCATTTGTCGATTGATTTAATTGGAATCGTAGCTGATGATGATGAAGTAATTAAAGCGTCTAACAGCGGAGAGCCAATCGTATTAAATCCAAACAGTAAAGCAAGCATCGCTTATCGAAATATCGCCAGAAGAATTCTTGGTGAATCAATCCCCCTTCAATCATTGGAATCAGAAAAAAGCAGTGTCTTTTCAAAAATTAAACGATTTTTTGGCGGAAAATAAATTCCAAAACAGTGCATGAGTACTTCTATTTATAGAGTGGCTTATGCATTTTTTTGTTTTAAAGCAATGTATGGAAACTTCATGGGCGGTAAAGCTTCCACTTTAGGATTGTGAGACATAGTTCTTCTTGGCAAACCATTTTCCCCCAGTCATATTTTATCCTTCCGTCTCATAAACTTGTACTACTAAATGTCGTATAAGGAGAATGGTGGAAATTATGCGTCCAAGTAGTGATGAGATTCGAAGAAGAATTGAAAAAAGGAAAAAGCAACGGGAAAGAATGGCAAGAAAAGTGGAACCGCGGAAACCCGATCTCCGCCGCAAGTCGGAATCGCAACAAGCAAAGATCCCATGGTTGGAAGATGAGGAACGATATGGATTTGACTCAATGACCTCTTATGAAAGTGGCCCAATCGAAGAGGACAACCATCCATTATTTAGTAAAGAGGCTTTTATCTTTAAAATATTAGCATCTGCCATTCTTGTACTAGTCATAGCGATTGTATTCCGCAATCAAACTCCAGCCCTTGAACCAGCACGCAACTTTGTCACAGATTCAATGAATGAAGAATTTCAATTTGCAGCTGTTTCTGATTGGTATGAAACAACCTTTGGAAAACCGATTGTTCTTTTTCCTGAAAAAACCGAAACAGATAATCAAACAGAAGTCGTTGATGGAGGGGATAATCGGCCTCATTATGCTTTACCAGCTTCAGGCAGAATTCTAGAAGAGTTCGGTGAAAATGGACAAAGGATTACAATTGAAACGGGAAAAGGAGCGAATGTTGAAGCAATGAATGGTGGACTCGTCCTTGAAATTGGCGAAAAAGAAGGGTTTGGACAAACCGTTGTCATTCAGCATCCAGATAAAAGAAAGTCATGGTATGGCAATTTAAGCTCAGTGGACGTGACTCTTTACCAGTATATTGAAAAGGGTACAGTCGTAGGAAAAGCAACAGATTATGAGGATGGAACAAATAGCTCCTTCTATTTTGCGATTAAAGAAGGTGATGATTTTGTCGATCCAATCCAGGTGATTCAATTTGATTAGACGATTAGGTGTTCTCAAACAAATTCATATACATCCTTTGTTATGGCTTGTGATGGCATTATCGATAATGACAGGTCATTTTCTTGAGCTGTCTCTTTTTTTGCTTATTATTTTTATCCATGAACTCGGACACGCTTTGGCAGCGGCCCATTTTTCCTGGCGGATCAAACGCGTTTCCATGCTCCCATTTGGTGGGGTAGCGGAGGTGGATGAACATGGGAATCGACCATTGAAAGAAGAGTTGATTGTCACCTTGGCAGGTCCATTTCAACATATTTGGATGATGGGAATTGCTCTTATTTTACATGAATTTTATTGGATTTCAGCTGATTTTTACCGACAATTTATTGAATTTAACTTAATGGTCCTCGTCTTTAATCTATTACCAATATGGCCTCTTGATGGAGGAAAGCTTATTTATTTATGGAGATCCAAAAAGGAATCTTTCCCAATAGCCCATCAAAAGACGATTTTTATCTCCATTGTCAGCCTAGTAGCCTTTTTCATCTGTTTGTTGATCATTCAACCTATTAATATTAATTTATGGGTAATCACAAGTTTTTTAACCTTCTCCCTTTACTATGAATGGAAACAAAGGCATTACGTATTTGTGCGCTTTTTACTTGAAAGGTTTTATGGAAATAAGGTTGATTTTAAATCTCTCATACCGATTCATGTTCATGAAGATGAGTCAATCTCAACGGTTCTCGAACAATTCCAGCGCGGCTGCAAACATTTAATTATTATTGAAAAAGAAGACAAGGAAACGGAGCAACTCGACGAAAATGAATTACTTCACGCCTATTTTGTAGATAAACGCCACTCTGACAAAATAAGCGAGTTGCTTTATCCTTATTAAAAAGTCATAATAACAGTGAAGAGTGAACACAATTGATGTTCACTCTATTTTCTGTTTTATATGTAAAAGCGAGGCTAGAATCTTGAAAAAATTGATTGTTAATGGATTAACAAGGGAAAAGCGGTTTGCTCTATTAGATGAGTCAAAGGTGGAGATCCTCCAAGTTAAACAACCAAAACAGGAGTCCCTTGTTGGAAATATATATATTGGAACGGTTACAAAGGTATTACCAGGGATGAATGCAGCTTTCGTAGATATTGGGGATGATAAAAACGGCTATATTCACCGCGATAAACTAGCGGCATTTGTCTTAGCTGAAGGGGCGAAAGAGCTAAAGGAAAAAAAGAGTATTTCTAGCTTTATTCACCAAGGTGAAAAAATACTCGTTCAAGTGGAAAAGGATGCAACCGGAACAAAAGGACCAAGACTTACATCAATTATTGAATTACAAGGTGAACATATCATTTATATGCCAAAAGGCAAATATGTTGCGGTATCTAAAAAAATTGAAACATCTGAGGACTTACGTAAGTTTGGATATCACATTAAAACAGATGAAGAAGGGTTTATTTTTCGTACAAGCAGTGCGACTATTTCTCAACAGGCTTTAATAGCGGAAATTGAAACTTTGCGGGAACGTTATCAAACGATAAAGTCACAGGCTGGGTTATTGAAAAGGCCTGGGTTGCTTCTAGAAAACGACCATTTTTTTCTTGATATTGTTGAGATCATCAAGCCAATCCTTGAAAATCTCGAAGTCATTGTTGATGACCGATCGTTCATGAATAAACTACAACAGGTTTATCCAACTCTGACTATTAGTCTTCATTCAGGAAATGAAAATATTTTCATCACGTATGGCCTGCATGGCGAAGTAGAAAAGGCACTTAAACGAATCATATGGCTCTCGAATGGAGCTTATTTGGTGATTGATGAAGTGGAGGCTTTAACGATCATTGATGTCAATACAGGGAAATTTTCAGGAAAACAGGATTTAGCAGATACGGTTTTGAAAACGAATGTATTGGCTGCAGAAGAAGTAGCAAGGCAGATTCGACTCCGTGATTTAGCCGGTATGATTTTGATTGACTTTATCGATATGAAAACGGAGAAAGAGAAACGCCTTGTTCTTGATAAAATCACAGCAGAATTACAGAAAGATTCCCGTCAGACTCGGGTTGTTGGCTTTACTCCTCTAGGGATCCTGCAATTAACGAGAAAAAAGACTAAGGTCTCACTCTCGGAAAGTCTGATGGAAAAATGTCCGGTTTGTAGCGGTACAGGAAGTATTCCAAGCCCTGAAACGATTGCATTTCGGCTAGAAAGAGAATTATACGAATATCGTTATAGAGATATTGAAAAAATCATCATTGAAAGTACAGAAGAGGTTCAAACCGTTTTCTGTGGAGAACAGGATGAACATAAGAAAAGATTAGAGGAAATTCTCGGTTTTTCGCTTCACTTTAAACAAATCGAACACATTCAACCTTTTTATAAAATAGTTCAGTTGCAATCATAAAAAATCAATATTGACAGGGGTTCTGCCCGTGTGTTAAGATTCTTTATGTTAGTTTGTAGCACCCGTGCTACAACCGCTCAGATCAGGTATTAAGCATTTACGTTCAGTAAATCACCTGTGAATGGCGAGTCTTAGTTTATGAGGAGGTGCAAGTCAATGTACGCAATTATCGAAACAGGCGGTAAGCAAGTAAAAGTAGAAGAAGGTCAAACAATCTACATCGAAAAGCTAAACGCTGAAGCAGGCGAAACAGTTACTTTTGATAAGGTTCTTTTCGTTGGTGGTGAAAATGTAAAAGTAGGAAGCCCAGTTGTTGAAGGCGCTACGGTTACAGCTAAAGTTGAAAAAAATGGTAAAGCAAAAAAAATCATTGTTTTCAAATATAAAGCGAAGAAAAACTACCGCAAAAAGCAAGGTCATCGTCAGCCATACACTAAAGTTGTAATTGAAAAAATCAACGCTTAAGGTGTAAATGATGATAGACATTCATATCAAACGTAACCATAAAGGTTTCATTGAATCTTTTACCATGAACGGACATGCATTGTTTGAGGAACATGGAAAAGATATTGTCTGCGCTGGTGCATCGGCTGTATCCTTTGGTACGATTAATGCCATTCATGCATTAACGGGAATTACACCTGAGATCCATCAAGGAAATGATGGCTTTCTGAGTTGTCATCTTCCGGAAAAACTTCCGAAAGACATTCATGAAAAGGCTCAGCTTTTACTTGAGGGAATGGTGATTTCTTTGCAGACGATTGAAGAACAATATGGAGAACATATAAAAATAACCTTCAAAGAGTGAGGTGAACATACATGTTACTAAAATTAGATCTTCAGTTTTTCGCATCTAAAAAAGGGGTAGGTTCTACAAAGAACGGTCGTGACTCTATCGCAAAGCGTCTTGGCGCGAAGCGTGCAGATGGTCAATTCGTGACTGGCGGTAGCATTCTTTATCGTCAACGTGGAACAAAAATCTATCCTGGAGTAAACGTTGGCCGCGGCGGTGACGACACTCTATTCGCAAAAGTTGACGGCGTTGTTAAATTTGAGCGTTTAGGTCGTGACAAAAAGCAAGTTAGCGTATATCCAGCTGCTCAAGAAGCATAATCTAGTTATAAAAAACTCTAGCCTTATGGTTAGGGTTTTTTTAACTTATGAAATCCACAGAATCAGCGATGATGCAACTTCTTTTTCCTCCAAATATACTTCTCTTTCCATTTTTTTGATATACTAACAAATAGCGGTCTATATAGTAAAGTAAATGTGTGGGGTATCAAACATTATGATAAATAGGGATTGGACTAAGGTTGATTTACTACGCCATGTTCGACATGACTGGTTAAATAAATTGCAATTAATCAAAGGAAATCTGGACTTGAATAAAATAGATCGAACGAAGGAAATCATTTCAGAAATTGTCATTCAAGCACAAAATGAAACGAAACTATCGAACTTAAATTTCCCAAATCTTACTTTATTATTGCTCACTCATAATTGGGAACCACATTCGTTTCAAATTGAATTTGAAGTACTAAATCACATGAAATGCAATGAATTGGACGATCAAATGGTAACGGAGTGGATTCGTCAGTTTTTTTTACAACTGGATGATGCACTTAAACCATTTGGTGAAAATCATTTATCATTAACTCTAGAGCCACAAGAGCAAGGAATTCGTTTCTTTTTTGATTTTTGTGGAACAATAGAGAAGACAGAAATGATACAGACTTTTATTGAAAAACAGTCTCCAGGTGTGTACATTCAACAGGGTGAAATCGGTGATGAGGAGTTTTCACTAGAAGTCTTATTTCAACAGGATACATAATATTTGAAGATTGTGTGGCTCAAGGCCAACACAAATGGAGTCGGGAGGATTCTATATGTTTGTCGATCAAGTTAAAATATATGTTAAAGGCGGAGATGGCGGAAACGGAATGGTCGCTTTTCGTCGTGAGAAATATGTTCCAAAAGGCGGACCTGCTGGCGGTGACGGCGGAAAGGGAGCAGATGTGGTCTTTGAAGTCGAGGAAGGTTTGCGCACGTTAATGGATTTTCGTTATCAGCGTCATTTTAAAGCGCCTCGTGGTGAACATGGAATGTCAAAAAATCAACATGGCCGTGGGGCTAAAGATATGGTTGTCAAAGTCCCCCCTGGAACGGTTGTAACAGATGCGGAAACAGGAGCGGTGATCGCTGACTTGACTCAACATGGCCAGCGTTCCGTTATTGCAAGAGGCGGAAGAGGCGGTCGTGGAAATTCTCGCTTTGCGACTCCAGCTAACCCGGCACCTGAGCTTTCAGAGCATGGCGAGCCTGGTCAAGAAAGGGATGTCGTCCTTGAATTAAAGCTCTTAGCAGATGTAGGACTTGTTGGTTTTCCAAGTGTTGGTAAATCTACATTATTATCCGTTGTTTCTTCAGCAAAACCGAAAATTGCTGAATATCATTTCACGACACTTGTCCCAAATTTAGGAATGGTTGAAACAGAGGATGGCAGGAGCTTTGTTATGGCTGATCTACCTGGGCTTATTGAAGGCGCTCATTCAGGAGTCGGTTTAGGGCATCAATTTTTAAGGCATATTGAAAGAACAAGGGTAATTGTCCATGTCATTGATATGGCAGCAACAGAAGGCCGTGATCCTTATGAAGACTATCTGACCATCAATAAAGAATTAGAGCAATATAATTTGCGTTTGACTGAAAGGCCGCAAATCATTGTTGCCAATAAAATGGACATGCCTGATGCCGAAGAAAACTTGGCTGAATTTAAAAATAAATTAACCGAAGATCATCCGGTCTTTCCAATCTCAGCATTAACACAGAATGGGTTGAAAAAGCTATTATTTGCCATTGCTGATAAGATAGAGGATACGCCTGAGTTCCCACTTCATGCAGAACCTGAGGAGCAAGAGGCCCACCATGTTCTATACAAACATGAGGCGAAACAGCAGGAGTTTGAAATTTCTAGAGGAGATGATGGAAGTTATATCTTATCTGGGGATGCCGTTGAAAAGCTGTTTCAAATGACTGATTTCTCAAGAGACGAATCAGTTCGACGCTTTGCTCGTCAACTTCGTGGGATGGGAGTTGATGATGCGCTGCGTGAAAGAGGAGCGAAAGATGGCGATATCGTGAAGCTATTAGAATTTGAGTTTGAATTTATCGAATAGCCTTCTATGATTTTCTAGCTCCAGCGCCTAAAACAAAGGCGCTTGCGCTTTTCCATTAGGAGGGAGAGGAAATGAGAGAAAAAAAGCCAGATAAAAAGTTTTATTTGGTGCGGGAAGATGTGTTACCAGAGGCGATGAAAAAAACAATTGAAGCCAAAGAGTTGATCGATAGAGGAAGAGCAGAGTCTGTATGGGAAGCTGTTCAACGTGTTGACTTAAGCAGAAGTGCTTTTTATAAATATCGCGACACAGTCTTTCCGTTTCATACCGTTGTAAAGGAGCGTCTCATCACCTTATTTTTCTATCTTGAGGATCGTTCTGGGACTCTCTCACATCTATTAACAACTGTAGCCTCAACCGGCTGTAATGTGTTGACGATTCATCAAACAATTCCCTTACAAGGAAGAGCAAATGTCACCTTATCCATTAACATTGAAAATATGGAAATTGAAATTGATGAACTGTTAACGAGGGTCAGACAATTGGAGTTTGTAGAAAAAGTAGAGGTACTTGGTTCAGGTGCATAATCGTGCTTGAACTAAGGCCTTTTTTTATATAAGTTGAGAGAAATCGTAAGCGGTGCTCTGAAGGTTGCTTCTCGTTTTCAAAAAATGAAAAGGTTCTTAATCGGGGTTCTCAAGCCCGTCCTAGTTTCAAAGGATTAAAATCGTATCTAATAACGGGTGGAATAGGAGATTTTCTTGTACAATTATTTTTTAACATGGTAAAGTATTTGTAAAATAAAAAATGGGGAGAAAAACAAAGTGAAAACAGGTTATTTAGGTCCAAAAGCAACGTTTACAGATTTAGCCGTTCGTGAAATGTTTCCAGATTATGAGTCAATTGCTTTTACAACGATTCCAGATTGCATTGATGCAGTTGTGAATGATGAAATAGATATTGCGGTCGTACCGCTTGAAAATGCCCTTGAAGGGTCTGTTAACATCACGATGGACTATTTGATTCATGAGGTTGATTTACCCGTTAGGGGAGAACTTTCAGCGCCCATTCGACAACATTTAATGGTGCATCCAAGTCAAGCAGATAACTGGACGGATATAAAACGTATTTATAGTCATACACATGCGATCGCACAATGTCATAAGTTTTTACATACAGAATTAAAAGGGGTGCGTGCGGAAGGTTTTACATCGACAGCTGGTGCTGCCCAGTATGTAATGGAACATCCAGACGAGCCAATTGGTGCGATTGCCAATGAATTGGCAGCAGAAGAATATGGTCTAGTGATTGTTAAACCGGATATTCATGATTTTGATTATAACCGGACTCGCTTTATCTTTTTATGCAAACAGCCATTAGAATTGCCAATTAAGCCTAACTTTGTTGGTTACAAAACAACATTAATGATTACATTACCAGAAGACCGCTCAGGGGCTCTTCATCAAGTCCTATCGGCGTTTGCTTGGCGTCAGCTCAATTTAATTAAAATTGAATCAAGACCGACGAAAAAAGGGTTAGGGAACTATTTCTTTATTATTGATATCGATAAATCACTAGATGACGTTTTAATCCCAGGTGCGATTGCTGAAATTGAAGCACTTGGTTGTCAAGTGAAAATCTTAGGAAGTTATCCTTATTATCAATTACAGGGGAAATAAAAATAGGCTCACTCTTAATGGGGTGAGTTTCTTCATTTTTGGTTAAAGCTTTTGGTCTTTATGCTGTCGATGAAGACTAAAAATCATAAGTGTAAATCAGAAAAAGGTCTTCATGGCAATGATGAAGACCAAAAAGCTTGAACGTAAATCAAAAAATGGTCTTCATGGCGACGATGAAGACCAAAAATCATGAGCATTACCCCGAAAAAGGTCTTCACACCACCGTCGATGAAAACTAAAAATCTTAGGCAGTAACAAAAGTTCTCGACCTTCCGCTAAATCTCTTTTCAGTATAACTACCCACGTTAATCCATCGTATTAATCAGAAAACCTGCTTCTCGTAATGCATTCTCTGCTTCTTCCAGCACTTTTTCAGATGCACCGCGGAGCGTATGAAGATGGATTCCGTTTGTTAACTCCAATAAATAGGAAGCTTGTGTTTCTTTAATTCGCTCCATAAATTGTTTCACTTCTTTACGGTTAGACACTAGAATCGATGCGGTTAAATCACCATAAACGGGATGCTCAATTTTTACATCTTTAACCGTGACACCATAATCAACAAGGAGATTTAATTCCTCTTTAGTACGCTCTGGTGGATGATTGCAGGCGACCGTTCGTTCCACATAGTTGGTTGGTGCCTGAGTTTTCATATAAATATAACCTTGACTTGTTGCGATAATCGGTTCATCGCGCGCCTTTAAGAGTGATACGTCTCCGACAATAATTTGACGGCTCACACTTGTTTTGGATGCCAACTCACTACCTGTTAGAGGCTCACTCGACTCTTTTAATAATTGTAAAATAAATTCACGTCTTTCATCCGCTGTTAATTTTTTCACTATCCATTCCCCTCTCAAACAACCCGCAAACCTTAAGATTCATTCCGAATTAAACCAAGCAGTCCTTGTGCTAATTGAGTTAAATCCTGTTCAGTTGTATGATGTCCAAATGAAATTCGAATAAATTCCTTGCCGATTTTTTCGGGAACTTCCATGGCTACCATCGTTTTTGAGGCGGACTTTTGACCAGTTGCACAAGCGCTGCCAGTTGAAATGGCAAAGCCTAATCGGTTACACTCCAACATTACCCACTGACCTTCAAGCCCATGCAATCGAAGTCCAATTGTATAGGGGATTTGCCCACTTCCATTGCTTCCGTATACCGTAATCAAATCCTGTTTTTCTTCTAAAATCTTTAAAAAACGTTCCCGCAATTGATAGGCTTTTTCTAACGTTTGAGGCAAATTCTCATGACAAGTCTGAGCCGCTACAGTCATGGCCGCGATGGCTGGGACATTTACTGTACCTGGTCGAAATCCATTTTCATGGGAAGTCCCTGGATAATGCTGCTGCCAAGCTAGCTTTGGATTGACATACGCAACACCAATCCCTTTAGGTCCGTAAAATTTATGGGACGAGATCGAAAAGCTGTCAACCCATTTTGTGATCGGTTTAAGGTCAATTTTGGCGAAAGAGTGAACGGTATCACAATGAAAAAGAATGTTGTTCTCTTTACACCACGAAGCAATTTCCTGTACCGGCTGAACCGTGCCAATTTCGGAGTTAGCGTGTTGAATCGCTACAAGTACCGTATCATCCTTTGTCGCTGCTTTTAAAGCTTCCATATCGATTTGTCCATTTTTATTTAATGGCAAAAGAGTGACCTCATAATCTTGTGTTGATAAGGATTCCAACGTACTGCGAATCGAGTTATGTTCCGCCACGCCTGAAATAATATGAAGCCCTTTCTTTTTCTTAGCTGACAGTAAGGCATGAATTCCTAAAAAATTACTTTCAGATCCTCCACTTGTAAAATAAATTCCGCTCGATTCTACTCCCAGCATTCCGGCGAACTCTCTACGACAATTTTCCAAAATATCTTTGGCTTGAGAACCAACATCATGAAGACTCCCTGTATTCCCGTAATACTTTGTTGCTGCTTCCACATAAACTTTAGCTGCTTCTGCATCTAACGGAGTACTTGCTGCATAATCAAAATATTTCATCCTATCCACCAACTTCTTTATTTACTAAGGTACTATTTATGTTTTCATCATGAAAAGAACCTTTACTGTTAAACCGATTGCTACCATTAATATTACCAGCAAATCTATGGAAATTCTAAAAAAGTACTTGTCAACAGTTTAAAACTATGTAAATATAGGTGTCAAGACACCTGTTAACTCCATTCAGAAAACTCTTTCACTATTGTATGTGGGAGGATGCATGCAAAATTTCTCTCTTATTCCGGTGCGTCAAATCCGGCTGAATGAAGTTAAGCCTCGGCGGATGTCACGAATTTCAAAAAGGATTAAATCAAGTGATCTAAATATAATCCAGGCATATATTCTTCCGAGGTGAAGTTGATACTTAGAGAGGCAGATGAAATTAAAGATGAAAGCAAATGTTATCATCATCGGCAGTGGCATAGCTGCGTTAAAACTGGCAAAAATGTTACGCCGTGATTTAAATGTGATTATTTTCACTAAATCAAACAAAACAACGAGTAACTCGTACTTAGCTCAAGGTGGAATTGCAGTTGCTTTATCTGACAATGATGATCCATATAAACATTATCAAGATACATTAGAGGCCGGACGTTACTATAATAACGAAGAAATTGTAGCAAAAATGACAAAAGAAGCCCCAGGATTGATTAAGGAGCTTCTTTCGGAAGGAGCCCCCTTTGATCGAGATTCATCCGGGAACATTAAACTCGGGCTAGAAGGTGCACATGGTGAAAAACGAATTATCCATGGTGGGGGAGATGCAACTGGTAAAACCATCGTTGACTTTTTACTTACGCAAACACAGCATATCCAAATTGCTGAGAACATGACTGTTTATGACTTAATGATAGAAAATGAGCGCTGCATTGGTGTGAAAGCGAAAGACTCCAATGAACGAACATACACTGTTCACGCTGATCATGTCGTAATTGCGACAGGAGGGATTGGGCAAGTTTATAGCTTTACCTCGAATGCTGATACGGTCACAGGTGATGGGATCGCCCTTGCATATCGTGCAGGTGCCGACCTTGCGGATATGGAATTTGTTCAATTTCATCCGACACTTCTATATGCAGGTGGAAAAGGGGTTGGCCTAGTTTCAGAAGCGGTTAGAGGTGAAGGTGCTCGCTTAGTAACAGAAGATGGAACTCATATTATGGAAGGGGTTCATCCATACAAAGATTTAGCGCCAAGACATGTAGTTTCGCAAACCATTTATCAAACCATGAGCAAAGGGAAATCTGTTTATCTAGATATCTCCTCAATCAAAAACTTTCAATCTTATTTTCCAACGGTTGCGTCTCTTTGTCGGGATCATGGAATTGATATTAATAAAGGGAAAATCCCTGTTGTACCAGGCTCTCATTTTTTAATGGGAGGAATTTTAACAAATTTACATGGACAAACCTCCGTCCCAGGTTTGTATGCAATTGGAGAAGCGGCTTGTACAGGCGCCCATGGGGCCAACCGCTTAGCCAGTAATTCGTTGTTGGAAGGATTGTATTTTGGGAAAAGGTTAGCGCAATGGATTAATGAAGCACCAGTCACAAATCAAATTGAAACGATTGCTCGAAAACCTAAAAAACAAATCTTCGCTCATTTTGAATTGCCGGATATTGCGACAATCAAAAAAACAATGATGGATAGCACAGGGATTTCACGTAATGGAGAAACTCTAGAAACACAATTGAAATACCTTGAAAGTTATCACATTGATTATTGGTTACATGCGGATCTAGATGATTTATCACTAGAAGATTTAAATAAAGTTTTTATGTTGATATGCTCTTGGCTTGTAACGAAAGCTGCCTTAAAGAGAACAGAAAGTCGAGGCGGCCACTTGCGAGCTGATTTCCCAGTAGAAGATGAAGGATGGGCGAAAAGAAAAATCATTTTACAAAAAAAGGGTGACCGAGTTGAACAGATTAAAGTTAAAATCACAACTTGAGCAGTTTTTCATAGAGGATATCGGAGATCGGGATCTTTCGAGTGAAACGATCTTCGGAAAAGAAGAAAAAGGCGAAATTATATTTTTCGCAAAAGACAATGGGGTTTTTTGCGGTGAAGATGTCATTAACATCGGTTTTTCTTTGCTAGATGAAGAGGCTGTAGTTGAACTAAATGTCAAAGACGGGGACCGGATTGAAAAAGGGCAAGTTTTTGCAACGGTTAAAGGAAAGGTGGCAAGTCTTCTGCAAGGGGAAAGGGTCGTGTTGAATTTAATCCAGAGAATGAGTGGAATTGCGACTCAAACACAAGAGGCAGTTACGATTCTAAACAGTTCACATACAAAAATTACTGATACACGAAAAACAACCCCAGGCCTTAGAATGTTTGAAAAACACGCCGTGACATGTGGCGGAGGTGTTAATCATCGGTTTGGTTTATATGATGCGGTCATGATAAAAGATAATCATATTTCCTTTGCAGGATCGATCACAAAAGCGGTTGAGAAAGTTCATGCACAAGTAGGTCACATGGTCAAAATCGAAGTGGAAGTGGAAACAGAGGAACAAGTAAAGGAAGCAGTAACGGCAAAAGCGGACGTGATTATGTTTGATAATCGAACACCCGATGAAATAAAGGCGTGGATTGAACTCGTTCCAGAAAGTATCAAGACTGAAGCGTCTGGAGGAATTTCTCTTAATAATTTAGCGAGTTATAGCGATACAGGGGTTGATGTAATTTCGTTAGGAGCATTGACACATACCGTAAAAGCACTTGATATAAGTGTAAAAGTGCAAATTGGCTAGATGATAGATTAAAAGAATAAAAGGGGTAGGAATCATGAGTATTTTACAAACAATGACAAATGGAATTCCAGAAACTTATAAGCAAATGTCTACAGAAGAGCTAGAAACACGCGTTAGAGATGTAAAAGCAAGACTAGGCAGTCGTTTATTTATTCCAGGTCATCATTATCAAAAAGATGAAGTCATTAAGTTTGCGGATGCAAAAGGGGATTCATTGGTACTTGCGCAGTTATCCGCTCAAAATAAATCCGCTGAATACATTGCTTTTTGCGGCGTTCATTTTATGGCGGAAACAGCGGATATATTAACAACAGAAGAGCAGAGTGTCTATTTACCAGATATGCGGGCCGGTTGTTCTATGGCCGACATGGCTGACATCCATCAGACTGAGCGAGCTTGGGAAATATTAATGGAAACATTTGGAGACACAATCTTGCCTTTAACCTATGTCAATTCAACAGCAGCGATTAAAGCCTTTGTTGGAGAGCATGGCGGGGCAACAGTTACATCGTCAAATGCAGAAAAAATGGTTTCTTGGGCTTTCCAACAAAAAGAGCGAATTTTATTTTTACCAGATCAGCATTTAGGTCGGAACACGGCCTTTAATTTAGGTGTACCTCTCGATCAGATGGCCATTTGGGATCCAATTCAAAATAAATTGGTTCATGAGGGATCAATTGAGGACATTAAAGTTATTTTATGGAAGGGACATTGCTCCGTTCATGAAAACTTTACGGTTGCTAATGTTCAGTCGGTAAGGGAGAAATATCCTGAAATGACGATTATCGTTCATCCAGAATGCTCTCATGAGGTTGTTTCGTTAAGTGATATGGCAGGATCGACAAATTATATTATAAATGCGATTGAAAATGCCGAACCAGGATCCTCGTGGGCAATTGGAACAGAGCAAAATTTGGTGAACCGAATTATTGGGGAGCATTCAGATAAACATATTGTTTCTTTAAATCCGTATATGTGTTCTTGCTTAACGATGAATCGGATTGATCTTCCACATTTAGCTTGGAGCTTAGAGTCTATAGAAAAGGGCGAAACTCATAATATCATCAAAGTGGATCAAGAAATTGCTCAAAAGGCAAAACTTGCTTTAGACCGGATGCTACAATCATAAATAAACTCGTTTTTCCTTTTTTTAAAATGATTAATAAACCTTAATGCCAGCGCCATGTGATGGGGCTGGCTTATTTTTTGGAGCTTGTCTTCAACATAATTCATCCCACCCACGCATAAGTTGTTATGTAAAAAGAATAGCATTTTGCCTATCACGACATAGAATGTATGGACTTATGCACAGGAGGGGAAATCAGAGTGAAAATCCATATCGTACAAAAAGGGGATACTCTTTGGAAGATCGCCAAGAAGTACGGCGTGAATTTTGAAGAGCTGAAAAAATTAAATTCACAGCTCAGTAATCCTGATATGATTATGCCCGGTATGAAAATTAAAGTCCCAACATCTGGTGGAAATATAAAGAAAGAAACACAAGCAGGGACTGGTGGAGCAAATATCAATATCGGTTCAAAAAAAGAAGCGCCTATTAAAGAACATCCATTTACAAAAGAAAAGCCCATGGTAGAATTGCCCACAGAAATGCCAAATAAGGTTGCACCAAACAACATACCACCAAATACCGTAGCACCAATAAAAGAAGTACCAATAAAAGAAGTACCAAAAAAGGTATTACCGAAAAAAGAGGTACCAAAGAAAGAAGCACCAATTGTTAAGGAATCACCTAAAGTCAAAGAGATTCCAAAAACTATAGCTCCAATTGTTGAGAAAAAGCCAAAAGAGAAACCGAAAAAGCCATATATACCTAAAGTCCCACAGCCAATTATTCCTGAAATTGACATCAATAACTACTATATTACGAATATGGCCAATATGAATATTCAAGAACCAGCAGCAGTTCCACCGCCATTACCGCCAACACCGGAAAATGTACTTCCAAATATAGAACCGATTGTTGAGGCAGAATCACCGATGGAAGCACCAAAGTTAGAAATACCTAAAGTAGAAAAAACAAAGATTCCGGAACCGCTGAAAATGGATTTTGACTTTCAAAAAGCACCAATGACAAAAACACCAGATGTGGGAGGTCAACATATGTACCCGAAAATGCCAATGCCACAGGTAAGTCCGATATTTAACCCGTGTGCACCCGTGTTCAATCCATGCCATGATCCATGTTATCCAGGGCCACAGGCAATGCCATACCCACATGGTGCATTTATGCCGCAAGCCCCATACCCACAAGTTCAAGGAGCCTATGGGCCTGGTCAAGGATTGCCATACCCAGAAGTTCAGGGGGCATTTATGCCGCCGGCACAGGGAATGCCATATCCTGAAGTTCAAGGGGCAAATATGCCGCCATTACAAGGATCGCCATACCCAGAAGTTCAGGGTTCATTTATGCCACCAGCACAAGGAATGCCATTTCCTGAAGCTCAAGGGGCAAATATGCCGCCATTACAAGGATCGCCATACCCAGAAGTTCAGGGTTCATTTATGCCACCAGCACAAGGAATGCCATTTCCTGAAGTCCAAGGGGCAAATATGCCGCCATTACAAGGATCGCCATATCCAGAAGTTCAAGGAGCCTTTATGCCTCCACAAACAGCGCCCTATTCATCAGCAGATGGCACATACTTACCATCTAATTTAATGCCAGGTGTTGCAGGTGAGGGGAACTTAGAAGAATCATCACCGTTTTATGGGTTTCAACCAACGGTCTTAGGGGAACAGGACATTCCAGAGCCCTATTATGGGACACCTGTTAATTCACCATATCCACAGCATCTAGAACAAGTAAACCCACAAGTTCAAGGTGCAAGTATGGGAGGAAAACAGCCATCTTTTCCACCGCCAATGAATATGGGGGCACCTGTAGGTTTTCCGCCATATCA
This sequence comes from Niallia sp. XMNu-256, assembly GCF_036670015.1. Classification (NCBI taxonomy): domain Bacteria; kingdom Bacillati; phylum Bacillota; class Bacilli; order Caryophanales; family Bacillaceae; genus Niallia; species Niallia sp. XMNu-256. Next base: position 3,231,865 of record NZ_CP137636.1, on the reverse strand, counting down.
GCAAAAGAAAAATGATTGCGGCTGTGGCGGTCCAAAGACTCCGCAATTTGGAGGGTATGGAATGCAACCTGGATACGGAATGCCGATGCCAATGCCGATGCCGACACAAGGTTATGGTTTTGACGGAGGGTTTCTTCCAAATCCACAAGGCTATCCTTTTGAAGGAAGTTTTGGACCGGGTCCACAAGGCTATGGCACAGTACCGCCAGGTTATCAGGGAGGTTTTGGCCCAACACAGCCATTTTCACCAGAATTTGGGTATAGAGGAGGACCAGGACCTGCTCAACCATTTATTCCTGGCGGAGGAGAGCCAGGCTACGCTCCAGGGTTCGGCTATCCAACAACATCTGGACAACGGGATGAAAGCAATGAATCGATTGAATAATGTTGGAGGAGACGAACTTGCTAATCGTCTCCTTTCCTATTTAAAAAAATGTTTACCTACTCCGGTTGAGCAATTCAAACATATAAGAAAGCATGTTTATTATGTAAAATTCCTAAATAGATCTCCTTTTATTTTAAAAGGTTTTTCTTCAAGAAGGAGTTTTTTAATTCAAGATGCTTTTACCTCCTCTTTAAAAAGAAGTCTTTTTCCTTTTACGTATGAGTTGTACAGGGATTTGCCGAATTTTCAGTTTCAAAAAAAATATTATGGCTGTCTTGAATACATTGAACCGAGTCAGCGGTCCTTTGATTATCAGAACCGAGAAAATCGACAAGAGGGACTCGTCTTATTAGAGAAATTTCATCATTCATCAGAAAAAATAGTAGAAAGTTACAGACGAGTTTTACCTACCTACGATTTACAAGACAAGTGGGTTGATCGCTTTCAATTCTTTATTAAAAATTTAGAAGCCCTTTCACGTTTCATACCAAAAGAAGTTACAACTGAACTCATTTCATGGGCCGAGTGGTCACTTGCTGGAATTCACAGGGAAAAGGATGCTTTGTTCCAACATCCCTTAGTGATCTTACATGGGGATGTAGCCCATCATAACTTTATTAAAACAGTAAAGGGGGAGTTGTTTCTAATTGATTTTGATCTCATTAGTGTTGGACCGCTTGTCTCCGATTATTTACAATATGCCAATCGAATTCTCCCCTTTTTGAACTGGTCGCTTCATTCTTTAGCTACATACAAACCAATGCATCGTTATGTCCAGGAAAGGTTATTTTTGTATGCACTTGTTTTTCCAACCGATATTTTTCGGGAGTGGAATCGACTCATTAAGGATAAGACCTTTCATGATTCCCATAAAGTTCATTCGGTTTTCCAATTAACGATGAACCAATTTGAAAAAAGACGTAACTTTATTCGTGACATACAGAGAACAGTTAAATGCTGATGAAAATGGAGGCAACTGTCAGGATGAAATAGTTTCACTCTCCATACCCTAAACTTGAGCATAGTAGATATGCTCGTGGGATATTGATACAGAGAGGTGGAACTATGTTGCAACAACATAAGAAAACATGGATGCTTTGTACGTTGCTTAGTATTGGACTTGTAGGTTGTGGTACAAACGATGAAGCGGCAAATAATGGATTGAGACAAGAAAACGATCCGATGAAAATCGGTTATCATTCCAATGAGAGCCATGATCGAAATGGTGGAAATGTAACGATTTTAGATGGCAATGATAATGATGGTCCAATGACTGAAATGTTAGATCATTCATTAGGGGAAGAACGCAATACAAAAGGGAATGATCCTCGTCAAGGTGCGAATATCCCATCTAATTATAACGAGCCATTAATGGGTACAAGTGATCGCAATTACCATGGTCATTTATCGACACGGCAAATCCCTGCTGGACAAAAAACATACAATCGAGAAAATCAAGGAAATCAAAGTGTTCAAATCACAAAAAGAGTCAATGAAGTCAATAACGTGAAAGAAGCTCAAACGATTATAAGTGATGAAACCATTGTCATTGGTGTTCTTCTAGAAAAAAAAGAAAAGGCCGATGAAACAAAGAAAAACGTACAGGATACTATTCAACCTTACTCAAAGGGAAAACAAGTGACGGTTCTTACAAATGAGAGTCAGTTCAATCGTATAAAAGTGATTAACAATGATTTAAAAAACGGTGGGCCAAGGGATGACCTACAACAAGAAATAAATAACATTGTTAATACAAATCATGAATAACCTTTTTAGCGGAGCTGATCTTTCAAGCTCCGTTTTTTGAGGAAAAATGATTATCAATTTTTAAATTTTTTGTATTCAAATTTTTAAATATATAGTTAGTTTTTCATTTAAAAATAGGATAATCGAATAAAGAAATGGTCACAATAGAAATGTAATATAACAGATTTTGTCCTTTTACTTAAAGAGCGAGGTGATCGTCTATGCAAACGAAACAGTTCTATTATAGCAATATCCGTTTATTACTAGTATGGGTCCTTGTTTTAGTGGGTTTTCTGTTTGGACTTCAAAATCATGCGTTTGCGGAAACAGAGTCTAACGAGGAAAAGCGTCAGCCGTTTACCGTTGAAGTGATCCTAAAATGTCTATATATGGATGGAGAAATCAGTGAAGAGACGGTCACAGAAACCATTTACTCAATGGAGAACTTTTGGGCTAAATATGATGATTGGCAATATATTGGGATGGAAAATAATAAAATGGTATTTCAAAAAAGAGCTGACGATATTTCCCCTTTATTAAAATCAAATGGATATTTTGGGGTAACAGATGATGGAATCTTATCGATCTTTAATGGTAAACCCTATAAATCTCATATCATTCAATCTTTCTTTCAAATCGATGTAGGTAAACTAGAAAGCACGAAAAGAGAAGAATTAAAGAATGGGATACCGGTTAAAACAAAAGATCGTTATGTAGAAGTATTAGAAACATATAAAAACTACTCAAAAGAGAAACAAGCAAATTAAAGAACCGAATTTCGGTTCTTTTTGTTTGTGCAATTTTATTCAAATAGTTTTCATAAAAGCTAAACTAATGTATCATAAAATGATGTATCATAAAATGTTGGACAGCGATTTTTTTAGAGGAGAGAAGAAATATTGTACGAGTTTGTTAAAGGAAAGGTTCAATATATTCATCCTGAGTACATTGTTATTGAAAATAATGGAATTGGTTATCAAATTATCACACCAAATCCGTTTTCTTATACGAAGGATTTTGGGCAAGAAACCACGATTTACACATATACTTATGTACGTGAAGATATCCTTGCTTTATATGGTTTTGGGTCCCGAGAGGAAAAGTTGCTCTTTACGAAACTACTAAGTGTGACAGGAATCGGGCCCAAAGGTGCGCTAGCGATTTTGGCATCAGGTGAACCTAGTCAAGTTGTACAAGCAATCGAGAATGAAGATGAGGCATTTTTAATTAAATTTCCAGGGGTTGGGAAGAAAACAGCGAGACAAATGATTCTTGATTTAAAAGGGAAGCTTCCTGATATCCTGCCTGATTATTTCCCAAATCTATTGAATTCCGATCAACATGAAGCTGTGGAGGCTAAACATGAAGGATTTGAAGAGGCTATTCTCGCCTTGCTTGCTCTAGGTTACTCGGAAAGAGAAATTAAAAAGATATCGCCAAAATTAAAAGTAGAAAACTTAACAACAGATGAGTATATTCGAAAAGGATTGCAGCTGCTTCTTAAAACATAATTGGTTCGTCTGGGGGTGATTATATGGAAGAAAGAATTATTTCAAGTGAAGCGGGTCAAGAGGATCTTTCTTTTGAAACGAGTCTTCGTCCAACCAATTTAAAACAATACATTGGTCAAGATCAAGTAAAGGAAAATCTGACTGTTTTTATTGAAGCAGCCAAACTTCGCAGCGAAACCCTTGATCATGTCCTCTTGTATGGGCCGCCAGGGCTTGGGAAAACGACGCTTGCGGTGATTATTGCCAATGAAATGGGAGTGAGCATTCGAACCACATCAGGCCCTGCCATTGAACGGCCAGGTGATTTAGCGGCGATATTAACAGCCTTAGAGCCTGGGGATGTCCTGTTTATTGATGAAATCCACCGCCTGCCTCGAGCCATTGAAGAGGTACTTTATCCTGCTATGGAGGATTTTTGCCTTGATATTGTGATTGGCAAAGGGGTAGAGGCACGTTCTGTTAGGCTTGATTTACCACCTTTTACGTTAGTTGGAGCAACAACAAGAGCAGGTTCCTTATCAGCTCCATTGCGGGATCGTTTTGGTGTACATGCTCGCTTAGAGTATTACACAAACGATCAGTTGCAGGAGATTGTGATTCGGACTGCTGAAGTGTTGCAAACTGAAATTACCCCAGGGGCTGCTGCTGAAATTGCCCGTCGCTCCAGAGGAACCCCGCGAATTGCCAATCGCTTGTTAAAACGAGTCCGTGATTTTGCACAAGTCCTTGGAAATGGGGAAATAGAAGAGGAAATGGCTCAGAAATCATTGGAACAACTTCAAGTTGACCGTTTAGGCTTAGACCATATTGACCATAAATTATTAAGAGGGATGATCGAGAAATTTCGCGGTGGTCCAGTTGGACTTGAAGCGATTGCCGCATCCATTGGTGAAGAAGCACTCACCATTGAAGATGTATATGAGCCTTATCTACTACAAATTGGATTTCTGCAACGCACTCCAAGAGGCAGGCTTGTAACCCATCTCGCATATCAGCATTTAGGTTTGGAGGTGCCAGGTGTATGACTGGAATCGGAAAAATGTTGATGCTCCTAGGTGTTGTAGTCTTTATAATCGGCTTACTCATGCAATTCATCCAAATTGGCAAACTACCAGGAGACATTGTATTTAAAAAGGGGAATACAACCTTTTATTTTCCGATTGTGACCTCGATTATATTAAGCGTCGTGCTTTCATTATTTTTTTATTTTATCGGGAAATTTCGTTAAACAGACAGAAAAAAGGTGACAAGTGTGAAAGTAGATTTATTTGATTTTGTTTTACCAGAAGAACTAATTGCACAAACCCCATTAGAAGATCGAACAAGCAGTCGGCTAATGGTGCTAAATAAACAAACAGGAGACATTGAACACTCTTCTTTTAAAAACATTTTAACGTATTTAAAAAAGGGAGATTGTATTGTTCTCAATGATACGAAAGTCTTGCCTGCTCGCCTTTTTGGTATAAAAGAGGAAACCGGAGCGAAAGTTGAAGTTCTGTTGCTTACGAGAAAAGAAGGCGATACATGGGAAACGTTAGTCAAGCCGGCAAAACGAATTAAAAAGGGTATGAAGATTGTATTCGGGGAAGGGTTGCTAACAGCCGTTTGTATAGAGGAACTTGATCATGGCGGCCGTATTTTAGAATTCCAATATGACGGGATTTTTTATGAAATTCTTGAAGAGCTCGGTGAGATGCCTCTGCCTCCATATATTAAAGAGCAATTAGATGAAAATGACCGCTATCAAACCGTATATGCACGGGAGAGGGGCTCAGCTGCAGCTCCAACCGCAGGCTTGCATTTTACAGAGGGCTTGCTTGATGAAATCAAACAAGCTGGAATTCATATTGCTTTTATTACTCTTCATGTCGGCCTTGGTACTTTTAGGCCGGTTAGTGTTGAGAATATTGATGAGCATGATATGCATTCAGAATTCTATCAAATGACAGAGGAAACAGCACAAGTATTGAACCAAGTTCGCCAAGAAGGGGGTCGCATTATTTCAGTAGGAACGACCTCCACACGGACATTAGAAACCATCGCTACAGCCGGTGAGGGAAAGTTCAGAGCGGCAAGTGGTTGGACGAATATTTTTATTTATCCTGGCTACGAGTTTCAAGCGATCGATGGTTTAATTACAAACTTTCACCTTCCAAAGTCCACATTAATTATGCTTGTAAGTTCTCTGGCAGGAAGAGAGAATGTATTGCATGCATATAACACAGCAGTACAAGAACGATATCGCTTCTTTAGTTTTGGAGATGCAATGTTGATTATCTAACTTAATATGAATAGTGGATCTAGCTTCAGTGCCTAGCCCCTCTCAAGGTCATAAGCCAACCGTCAAGAAGGTGAGTCTATAATCTACTTGCTGGTTTGCCTTATACTTGTCGGGGCATATCAGGCGCTTGTGCTTTTACTTTTAGAAAGGAGTCTCTTATGGCTGCAATTACATATGAATTAATTAAAACATGTAAACAAACAGGCGCACGCTTAGGTCGTGTTCATACTCCTCATGGCTCATTTGAAACACCTATTTTTATGCCTGTAGGGACATTAGCAACAGTCAAAACAATGTCACCTGAAGAGTTAAAGGAAATGGGTGCAAAGATTATTTTAAGCAATACATATCATTTGTGGTTACGACCAGGACATGATATTGTAAAAGAGGCTGGCGGTTTACATCAATTTATGAACTGGGATCGTCCCATTTTAACTGATTCTGGAGGATTCCAAGTATTCAGTTTAAGCAAATTTCGTAAAATTCAGGAGGAAGGGGTTCATTTCCGGAATCATTTGAACGGAGACAAACTATTCCTATCACCTGAAAAAGCAATGGAAATCCAAAATGACCTTGGATCAGATATTATGATGGCCTTTGATGAATGCCCACCATATCCGGCAGAATACGACTATATGAAGAAATCAGTCGAAAGAACTTCACGTTGGGCAGAACGTTGCCTAAAGGCGCACGGAAGACCAGAGGATCAAGGACTATTTGGAATTGTTCAAGGCGGAGAGTATGAGGCGTTGCGGAAGCAGAGTGCTGAGGACTTAATTTCTCTTGATTTTCCAGGTTATGCGATCGGTGGTTTATCTGTTGGTGAGCCAAAGGACGTTATGAATCGCGTGTTGGAGTTTACCTCACCATTACTTCCAGCGAATAAGCCACGCTACTTAATGGGAGTAGGTTCCCCAGATTCCTTGATTGACGGAGCGATTCGGGGGATTGATATGTTTGATTGTGTCTTACCGACCCGGATTGCCAGAAATGGAACACTAATGACATCAAACGGAAGACTAGTTGTCAAAAACGCAAAATATGCAAAAGATTTCGGGCCGATTGATGAGCACTGTGATTGCTATACTTGCCGGAATTACAGTCGTGCCTATATCCGACATTTAATCCGTTGTGATGAAACTTTTGGAATTCGATTAACATCTTATCATAACCTACATTTTCTGATAAAATTAATGGAACAAGTCAGACAGGCGATTCGCGAAGATCGTTTGGGAGACTTTAGAGAAGAGTTCTTCGAAAAATATGGCTTTAACGAGCCAAATGCTAAAAACTTTTAAGGAGGAGTAGTATGGAAGGTTTATTAGGAACAGTAGGTCCCATTCTTTTAATGTTTGTATTGTTTTATTTTCTATTAATTCGTCCACAGCAAAAAAGACAAAAAGCTGTTGCGAACATGCAAAGCAATTTGCAAAAGGGAGATAAAGTCGTGACAATTGGTGGCCTGCATGGAATTGTTGATGCTGTTGATGAAGGGAAAATCGTTATTAAATGTGGCGATGGAAGCCGACTTACATATGATAAATCAGCGGTACGTGAAGTAGTAGATTCTCAAAATTAAACAAAGGACAGGAGGCGGAAGTACCAGCCTCCTGTTTTTTAGTTTGTTCTTGATTTATCACTCATATTGACGCCCAAAATTGCACCCATCATACAAATTAAAATATAACAAATATAATAAATGATTTGTTCAATGGAGAAAAGGCTTTCAAGACCTAAGAATTGGTATAAAAAAATAATGATTGTATAAATGACTCCTGTTAATCCACCTAACAACCAGCCCTTTTGTTTTCCTTTTCCCCCGGCAATAAAACCGCCAATAAATAAAGAAACAAACGAAATCGCTGTAATAACGTATTGAACAGATGATTCTTGCAAAGATGTAAACCTCAAAATAAACGCAAAAATGAGACTACTGATGATTGCAAAAATAAAAATCGTCATTGTCCCATATAAAACAGCACTCCCTAGTTTTTTTGACTCTTCGATAGCAAACCTCTCCCTTCAGATCGTCTTTGTACATGCTTATTCGGCTAGTCTCAAAGATAGAAGCATTACTTTCTTTTCATCATAAAATTAATGACTCTGCACACAATAAAGTTGATTATCTGAAGGGAGTAAACTAAAAATGGATAGTCTTTTTTCGATGTTATGGCGTACTGTTCTAATGTATTTAATTATACTTATTGTTTTTCGTCTTATGGGAAAAAGAGATATCGGTGAATTGAGTGTATTTGATTTAGTTGTAAATATTATGCTTGCTGAATTAGCCGTCATGGCGATTGAAGATACGAACACAATGACAATTCAATATATTGTGGCAATTTTGGCATTAATGATCATTCAAATTTCAACAGCACGAATGTCTTTAAAAAGTAAGAAGTTTAGAGATTTAATCGATGGATCTCCAAGCGTTATTATTAATCATGGTCAAATTGATGAACATGCCATGCGGAAGCAGCGCTATAATTTTGATGACCTCCTTCAGCAACTACGTGAGAAGGGTGTACGGAATATTGCTGACGTAGAATTTGCCATTCTAGAACCCTCTGGAAAATTATCTGTTTTGAAAAAGGAAGCAAAAGGTAAAGGTTTGTCGCTGCCTCTTATTATTGACGGTGTTATTCAAAATGATCATTTAAACCGAATTCAAAAGTCGGAGGATTGGCTGTTACAAAAACTAAAGGAAAAAGGATATAAAAATATAAGTGATATTTCTTTCTGCAGCTATCAGGACAGAGAGTTTTATATTGATACAAAAAATTTATAGAAACGATAAAGCGATGACTCATTTCGTCATCGCTTTATCGTTGAATTGGGCTGCCCTAGGAGGGAAAGTTTTGCTAGAGTTGGACCAATCCATGGAATCCGGTTTAATTCGTCTTGTTTCAACAAACCTAACAGGAGCACAAGAATGAGATAGACGATACTAACGGATAGGGATACATTAATAACTTTCAGGGCTAAAGACTGACTAGCGGGAAGGATTCCAAATAGCCAATGACCGAACAGGCTAGAAGCAACGATTACAAAAATCGTTTTAATATAATCACGAACATAAAAGGAAAAGGATATGGATTTAATAATTGTTGCAAAGTGAAGGAAGGTCACTAAAATAAACCCGACTAATAATCCCATTGCTACTCCATTAATTCCAAAGGTTGGTTGACTTGCTAAAAGAAAAATGACAGCCGTTTTCACAACCGCACCAATTAAACTATTAATCATGGCTGCTCTTGCTAAATTTAGCGCTTGCAACGTTGCTTGCAGTGGAGCTTGGCAATAATATAAAAGGAAGAAAGGGGCCATTAATTTAATAAAGCCAGAACCGCTTGCTGACCCATACATCACTTGCATAAGAGGTTCTGCAAGAATGTATAAAACAATCATAGCTAGTCCACCAGAAATAAATACAAATCTAAGTGCTTGCTGAAGCCGATACTCCACTAACCTCATATTATTTTGTGAATTGGCCTCACTAATCGCTGGAACGAGTGAGGTTGATAATGAATGGGTTACAAAAGATGGGAGCATAAGTAATGGTAAGGCAAATCCTGTTAGTGCTCCATACTGTTTTGTCGCAACTGTTGTTGCAACACCAGCTAGTGCCAGAGCGTGTGCCACAACAATCGGTTCAAAAAACCAAGAGATTGATCCAATCATCCTGCTGCCAGTAGTTGGTAGAGCAATCCCCATTAGCTCCTGAAACGTACTTTTACCGGACTTAACAGAAGTAAAAAAGTGCTTTCTAATTCGAAACCGCTTTTTTAGTTTAAATGTGGTAACTAAGTACAGAAGGGATGCTAATTCCCCAATTACAGCTGAAAACATGGCGGCTGCCGCTGCATATTCGATTCCATAAGGTAAAAAGGTCTTTGTTAAAAACGCAATTAAAGCAATTCGAACGACTTGTTCAATTAATTGAGATAAAGCAGCCGGTTTCATATTTTGTTTCCCTTGGAAATAACCCCTTAGAACGGATGAAATGGCAATAATCGGTACGACCGGTGCAATTGCGAGTAGTGGGTATAATGTTCTTTTGTCCGTAAAAAGGGTCTCTGCTAAAAGCGGGGCTAATAAGAATAAGAGTGGTGTAAAAATGGCCGAAAGTGTTAGTGTTGTTGCTAACGATACCACTAAAATCTTCTTGACCTTTCCTCTATCCCCAACCGCCTCAGCTTCAGCGACATTTTTCGAAATCGCAACAGGCAGTCCCAATTGGGTGATTGTAATGGCTAGAATAAAAGTCGGGACAGCCATCATATAGAGGCCAACGCCTTCTTCACCAATAAAACGGGCGATAACTATGCGGTTGATAAAGCCTAGTACTCTTGTGATCAGCCCTGCGGCTAATAAAATCATCGTCCCTCTTAAAAACTTAGACACCTGCATTCCCTGCCTTCTCAAAAAAGGTAAAATAATATACAATTATCTATATGCTTGCAGGTGGACAAAGCATGCCTATGAATTTAACTTCCTTTAGCAATGATCTTTGTACCGAAAGCTTGCAACAATTTGATTAAAGGGGAGGGGCTAATATGGAGATTAGCCGTAATGATGTTGACTTTTATGAAAAGATCAGACCGGTGTTGCAGAGCAAGGTTGAGGAATTTATTTTATTAGGATATGATTCTGTTACTGAACAGGATATCTGGGATTACCTAGTAAATAAAAAGTGGAAAAAAGATAAGGTTGACCTGATGTTATTTGAGGTTGTTCAAGAGATTTTTTCGCTAAAAATTGGCGATTTTATGAATTACACGACAGTAGAAGCTTTAAAAGAGTCTAGTTTTACTTTGGAAAATGAAGAAGATCGATTAGAATTACTTAAGTAGTTAACTTAATTCATCAGAATCCTCCACTTACGTATTGGTGAGAAAAGGCATTTACGAAAGTACATTTGGAATTTTAATGATGGATGAATTAAGTTAAAGCCTCCGGCAGTGCCTTTGATTTTCTAGGGGTTATTTTCTGCGTCCTAACTGGCAGTAAGTTCACTGCAACTAGTTACTTAGAAGTAACTGAATTGGAAATGGGCGCTTTGAAGCGTGATAAAAATCCGGGGCGCAAATTCGGAGCGAATTTGATTGTTTTCAGCACTAAGGAGGAAATTTACATAATGGTAAAACGAAGCAGGATAATAGCCTTTGTCATTTTTATTGTCGTCATGGGAGCTGTGATGGGAACAACGACAAAGGATATTGTCAATAATATTAAGCTTGGCCTTGATTTACAGGGTGGTTTTGAGGTCCTGTATGAGGTGAAGCCAGCTAAAGACGATCAAGTGATTGATCAAAAGGCACTGGTTGCTACAGCAGAAGCATTGGATCGCCGGATTAATGTGCTCGGGGTCAGTGAGCCGAACATTCAAATTGAAGGGAATGATCGGATTCGCGTCCAGTTAGCAGGCGTTGAAGATCAAAATCAGGCGAGGGAAATCCTATCTACAGAAGCCAACCTGACCTTCCGCGATGCTAATGATCGCATGATGATGGACGGTACAGACCTGGCAGAAGGCGGAGCCCAGCAAACATTTGATGAGAATGGCCGGCCCATCGTTTCACTTAAATTAAAGAGTGCTGAAAAATTTAAAAAGGTGACCGAGGAAATCGTAGGGATGGCACCAAATAATTATCTGGTAATTTGGTTAGATTTCGAGGAAGGAACAGACTCATTCCAATCCGAAATCACGAAACCAGATCCTAAATTTATCTCTGCACCAACGGTTAATGAAATCTTTAACCAAGATAGTGTTAGCATTGTGGGGAATTTTACAGTTGAAGAGGCAAAAAGTTTAGCAGATATTCTAAATGCAGGGGCATTGCCTGTCCAGCTTGATGAAATTTACTCAACATCGGTTGGTGCCCAATTTGGGGAACATGCGATGCAGGAAACGGTCTTTGCTGGATTACTTGGTATTGCTGCTGTCTTCCTCTTTATGATTTTTTATTATCGTTTACCAGGTTTTATTGCAACGATCACTTTAACAGTGTATTTATTTTTAACGTTAACGATTTTTGATTGGATGAATGTTGTTTTAACACTTCCAGGGATTGCGGCATTTATCCTTGGAGTTGGTACAGCAGTAGATGCAAACATTATTACCGCTGAGAGAATAAGAGAAGAAATTAGAGTTGGGAAATCAATTAAATCTGCCTTTAAGGCAGGAAATACAAACTCGTTTTCTACGGTGACCGACGCCAATCTTACGCTTCTTTTAGCAGCAGCCGTCCTATTTTACTTCGGGACAAGCTCGGTAAAAGGGTTTGCAACGAGTTTAATTATTGGTACATTAGGAAGTTTTATCACAAATGTTTATTTATCTAGATGGTTATTAAGCTTATTTGTTAACAGCGGTTACTTTGATCATCGACCTGGTTGGTTTGGCGTGAAAAAGTCCGCGATTCATGATTTAAAAGAAAATGTGGATACATTAGATTTAACTACTAAATTTGATCGCTTTGATTTTGTTACAAAACGAAAAAGGTATTTTGGAATCTTTGGTGTTTTATTTGTTGTAGGGATTATTGTCCTCCTGATGTTTAAGTTAAATCTCTCGATTGATTTTACGCAAGGAACGCGGATTGAGATTTTAGCAGACCAGGCGATAACGTCTGAAATGGTATCACAGGATTTGGAGGAACTGGATATTACAACGGATGATATTGTGATTTCTGGAGATGGGCAAAACATTGGTGTGGCCCGGACATCTGATGTACTCTCACAAGAAGAGATTTCTAACTTAAAAGCCGAGCTTAAAGATGCCTATGGCTCTGAGCCAAATGTTAGTTCAGTAACGCCTATGGTTGGAAAAGAGATCGCTAAAAATGCGGTCGTTGCCTTATTGATTACATGTCTTGGTTTGATTGTATTCGTTTCGTTCCGATTTGAATGGCGGATGGCTGTTCCGGCGGTTATTGCATTGTTATTTGCAGCTTATATCATCATTCCATTTTTCAGTATCACTCGCTTAGAGGTTGATTTAACCTTTATTGCAGCTTTGTTAACGGTTGTGGGTTATTCGATCAATGATACGATCGTAACTTTTGACCGAATTAGGGAAAATATGAAGCGACGAAGGAAGATCAAACAAGCTGAAGAAATTGTCGATATAGCTAATACAAGTGTTCGGCAAACATTAGGTAGATCAGTAAATACAGTGTTAATGGTTACATTAACGGTAGTTGCACTAATGATTTTTGGAAGCGAGTCGATTCGCTCGTTCTCGGTTGCTCTAACGGTAGGATTAGTTGTTGGTACCCTTTCTTCTATCTTTATTGCGACACCGCTATGGGTCGTAATGAAACAAAAAGAACTGAAAAAGAAAGGCGTTCTAATTACCTTTAAAGAGAAGCCCGTTAAGACCGATGAACCGGTCGTATAAGTTATGGAGGACTGCAGAATTTTTTCTGCAGTCCTTTTGGTGATATAAAGATGGGCAAATAGAGCATGATAACAGCAAAAATAGGAGGAAGTTTTGAAAAATGCTGCTATCCGTCCCATTGATAGCAGCAAACCTCCAAGTAAAATCGCAAAATAGCTTTTATGGTCTATCGATAGCAGCAAATCCCTGTGGAAATTCCAAAAGTTGCCTCTATCTGTTCATTGATAGCAGCAAACCTCCAGGTAAAATCGCAAAATTGCTGATATCGTCCTATCGATAACAGCAAAGCCCCCGTGGAAATTCCCAAAATTGCCTTTATCGTCCTATCGATAGCAGTAAACCCCACCAGAAATCCCCAAAGTTGCCTCCATCCCAACATCTTCACCAGTAAAACACCAGCAAATCACACAATTGCTGTTATCAGAAATTAAACTCAATACTATTTTCCATATATCTTCATTGAATCGCCTTCACCTCTTTTGTATAATAAAAGTACTGAGGGGTGAACGTATGTTACAGTCAAGAACACGTTGGATTGTTCGACCGTCAAATAATGAAAAGATAATGGGATTAGCAGATCAAATAGGAATATCGCCATTAGTTGCTTCGCTACTTGTTAATAGAGGATTAGAAAATCCTGCTCAGGCAAGGGCTTTTTTATTTAATGAAGAACAAGAATTCCATGATCCCTTTTTACTGAAAGACATGGATAAAGCTGTTCAAAGGGTTCAGGAAGCAATTACAGCTGGAGAACCGATTCTGATTTTCGGAGATTATGATGCCGATGGGGTTACAAGCACAACGGTTATGATGAAAACATTACAGGAACTTGGGGCAAATGTTGATTTTTACATACCGAATCGTTTTACTGAGGGCTATGGTCCGAACGAAGGGGCGTTCAGGTATGCGCATGAAAATGGAGTCAAACTGATTATTACCGTTGATACCGGGATCGCCGCTCTACAGCCAGCACAAGTGGCAAAAGAGCTTGGGATGGATTTAATCATAACAGATCACCACGAACCGGGACCAGAACTGCCAGAGGCTTTAGCGATTCTGCACCCTAAATTAGAGAATAGCGCATATCCATTCACAGAGCTGGCGGGAGTCGGGGTCGCTTTGAAATTCTCTCATGCGTTGCTTGGCAGAGTAACAGACGATTTACTACAGTTTGCTGCCATTGGAACGGTAGCTGATCTAGTTCCGCTTAAAGCTGAAAATCGATTAATTGTTCAAAAGGGAATAATACAACTAAGGAAAAGTCAAAACCCTGGCATAAAGGCATTACTAAAAGCAGCAAAAGTAGATCAAGCACAGATTAACGAAGAAACGATTGGCTTTACACTAGGGCCTCGAATTAACGCAGTCGGAAGGCTTGATGATGCATCCCCTGCTGTTTATCTATTATTAGAAGAAGATGCTCTCCAAGCGGAAATATTGGCAGAAGACATTGAGCAGCTAAATATTGACCGGAAAGAGATCGTGAACCAAATTACAGAAGAAGCGATCAGATTAGTGGAAGAGCATTATCCACTTACCGAAAATAAATGTATCGTTGTAGGGAAGGAAAACTGGAACGCTGGAGTCATCGGAATTGTTGCATCAAAGCTTGTTGAAAGATATTATCGTCCAACGATTGTTTTAAGCTATGATGTAGAAAAGGGACTTGCGAAAGGATCAGCAAGAAGTATTGATGGTTTTGATTTATTTAAAAATCTATCAACCTGTCGAGATATTTTACCCCATTTCGGCGGACATACAATGGCTGCGGGAATGACATTAAATATTGCCGATGTTGATCAGTTTAGAAACCGATTGAACACACTTGCTAACGAACAACTTTTAGAAGAAGAATTAACTCCGGTTAGTTATATTGATTCAGAAGTAAGCATTGAAGATATTAGCATTGACGTAGTTGAGGAAATGAATCGTTTAGCCCCTTATGGGACAGAAAATCCAAAGCCAAAGGTTCTTATTAAAGATGCACCAATAGCTAATATAAGAAAAATAGGCTCAGAGAAAAATCATTTAAAATTAACATTGGATCACGGGGGGATGAGCTTAGACGGAGTTGGATTTGGATTAGGAGATGTCTTTGATCAGGTTTCCCCGATGTCCAAGTTATCTGTGATCGGTGAATTGTCGATTAACGAGTGGAATAATCAACGAAAACCACAAATATTTTTGCAAGATTTAGCAGTATTATCATGGCAGTTATTTGATTATCGCGGTGGGAAAAAAATTACCCCTTTAGCTGCTACATTACCAATTGAAAGCACAAAATGGATTGTTTTTGATTCGAATTTGCATGCAAGACTTGCAAGATCATTACAGAATTCAGATGTAATATGGGTATCTTCTGAAGCGGAGGCATTACAAATAGATCTAGACCATTGTCATGTCATTTTAGTTGACTTTCCTCCTTCAAAAAATCTATTAATTCAATTGTTGTCTGGAAAAAAAGTTGCGAGGATTTACGCCCATTTTTATAAGGCACAAAGTGATTTCTTCTCAACCATTCCAACAAGAGACCATTTTAAATGGTTTTATGCCTTTTTAGCAAAAAAAGGTCCATTTGAATTGCAAAAATATAGTAGTATGCTAGCTAAACAACGTGGATGGACGAAGGAAACAGTCGACTTTATGGCAAAGGTGTTTTTAGACCTAAATTTTGTTACAATGGAAAATGGACTGATTACCTTAAATAGAAATGCAAATAAGCATGATTTATCGGATTCAATCACATATAAGCAGAAACAGGAAGCCTTAATGTTAGAGAAAGAATTAATATATTCATCTTATGAGCAATTAAAAAGTTGGTTTGATGCACTGCTTCACACAACGGTTCATCATGAGGAGGAAGTTAAGGAATGGATTTAACTCAGTATATTGAGATTGTTAAGGATTATCCGAAGCCAGGCATAAGCTTTAAGGATATTACTCCATTAATGAATAATGGAGAGGCTTATAAATATGCGACTGACCAAATTGTTGAATATGCTAAGGAGAAAGAAATCGAATTGGTTGTTGGACCAGAAGCCCGTGGTTTTATTATTGGATGTCCTGTTGCTTATTCACTTGGAGTAGGGTTTGCCCCTGTCCGTAAAGAAGGTAAACTTCCTCGTGAAACCGTTAAAGTGAGTTACGGGCTTGAATATGGAAAAGATGTCCTTACGATTCATAAGGACGCTATAAAGCCGGGCCAAAGAGTTTTAATTACGGATGATTTGTTAGCTACTGGCGGGACAATCGATGCGACCATTCAATTGGTTGAAAGCTTAGGTGGAGTCGTAGCTGGAATCGCTTTTCTAGTCGAATTAAGCGAATTAGAGGGAAGAAAAAAATTAAAAGGACATGATATGTTGACATTAATGACCTTTTAGGGATGGGAGCGCTTACAATAGAGCGCTCTTTTCGTATCTTTCATGAAATGTTATCGGACTTAACGGGAAGTCTTACCTAAGATTCTAAGTACAACAATCAGATAATGAGAACTCCTCGTAAAGCTCCGAAATTTGAATACAAACTAAATACGCCTATGGCAATGTCTGTGTGAAGGGCACTTTGTGGCCTAAAGCTTCCTCAGTGGAGGGATGAAAGAAAACCAACACTGAGGAAAAGAGCACTGTATCATAAACTTTTCCTTTTAATAATAATGTCGAAAAATAGAATGAATTTCTTTACAACTTGTCGGTTTTTAATGATAATAAATACAATCATTTGTTTTTTTATAAGCGGAATATAGTTTAACTTTCTGCAGCAAACCTCACCCATTTCTATAAGTGGTGGGATGTACGTCATTTTTTTCAATCCAGTGCAGGTTCCACATCTGGGGATGATAGAAGTTAAAGCCTCTAGCAGATGCCACAGCCTTTTAAAGGAAAGAGTATTTGAGCGAGCTCAGGTATAATCTGACGCAATTTCGTGGAGGCAAAATGGATTAGCCTAAAAAATTTAATTAAAAGGTGATTATATGGCGAATGATCAAGTATTAACCGCCGAACAAGTCATCGATCGTACGAGTAAATATTTAAATGATGGGGATGTCGACTTTATTAAGAAAGCTTACGAATATGCGAGACATTCTCATCGTTTTCAATATAGAAAATCCGGTGAGCCGTATATCATTCATCCGATTCAAGTAGCAGGTATTTTAGCAGATCTTGAAATGGATCCTTATACGGTTGCGGCTGGTTTTTTACATGACGTTGTTGAAGATACAGAAGCTACATTACAAGATATTAAAGAAATCTTTAACGATGAAGTGGCCATGCTCGTGGACGGTGTTACAAAACTCGGCAAAATTAAATACAAGTCTCATGAAGAACAGCAGGCAGAAAATCATCGAAAAATGTTTGTAGCAATGGCCCAAGATATTCGTGTAATTATGATAAAGCTTGCTGATAGACTTCATAATATGCGAACCTTAAAGCATCTACCAGCGGAAAAACAACGTCGAATTGCAAATGAAACTTTGGAAATTTTTGCACCACTTGCTAATCGCCTTGGGATTTCAGCAATTAAATGGGAACTGGAAGATACATCCTTACGTTATTTAAATCCACAGCAGTATTATCGAATTGTGAATTTAATGAAACGAAAGCGAGCAGAGCGTGAAGAGT
Source organism: Niallia sp. XMNu-256 (assembly GCF_036670015.1). Lineage (NCBI taxonomy): Bacteria > Bacillati > Bacillota > Bacilli > Caryophanales > Bacillaceae > Niallia > Niallia sp. XMNu-256. Next base: position 3,213,918 of record NZ_CP137636.1, on the reverse strand, counting down.
ATTTAGATGGTGTTATTCAAGAATTGAAGAAGCAAATGAATGATGTTGGGATTCAGGCTGAATTATCCGGTCGACCTAAGCACATTTATAGCATCTATCGAAAAATGGTTCAACAAAATAAGCAATTCAATGAAATCTATGATTTACTTGCGGTAAGAATAATTGTTAACTCAATTAAAGATTGCTATGCTGTCTTAGGGATTATTCATACATGCTGGAAGCCGATGCCAGGTAGATTCAAAGATTACATCGCCATGCCTAAACCAAATATGTATCAATCTCTTCATACGACAGTGATCGGTCCAAAAGGTGATCCCCTTGAAGTTCAAATCCGAACAAAAGAAATGCATCGAATTGCAGAATATGGGGTTGCTGCTCACTGGGCATACAAAGAGGGGAAGCCCGTTCATGAAGGGTCATTTGAGGAGAAGCTCTCATGGTTTCGTGAAATCCTTGAATTTGAAGAAGACATTGTGAATGCGGAAGAGTTCATGGAGTCATTAAAGGTTGATCTCTTCTCCGATATGGTTTTTGTTTTTACGCCAAAAGGGGATGTGATCGAGCTTCCGGCTGGATCCGTACCCATTGATTTTGCTTACCGAATTCACTCTGAAATAGGAAACAAAACGATTGGTGCCAAAGTAAACGGGAAAATGGTTCCCCTTGATTATAAATTAAAAACAGGGGATATCTTGGAAATACTTACTTCTAAGCATTCGTATGGCCCAAGCCAAGACTGGCTAAAGCTGGCACAAACATCCCAGGCAAAAAATAAAATCAGGGCCTTTTTCAAGAAACAAATGCGTGAAGAGAACGTAGTAAAGGGCCGCGAACAAGTAGAAAAAGAAATTAAAGGAATGGAATTTGATTTAAAAGAAATCCTGACTCCTGATAATATAAAGCGTGTAGTTGAAAAGTTTAATTTTGCTAATGAAGATGACATGTATGCAGCTGTTGGTTATAACGGTGTAACTGCCCTTCAAGTCGCCAACCGTTTAACGGAAAAGTGGCGGAAGAAACGTGATCAAGAACAAGTTGCCAATATAACCAATGCAGTTGCAGAGTTAAAAACAATGCCACAAAAGCGGAAACGTGAGTCTGGTGTTCGTGTCGAAGGAATTGATAATCTACTTATTCGACTTTCCCGTTGTTGTAATCCAGTACCGGGTGATGATATTGTTGGTTTTATTACAAAAGGTAGAGGGGTATCGGTCCATCGAAAGGACTGCCCAAACATTGTAACAGATGATGCAAAAGAAAGATTAATCCCTGTTGAGTGGGAAACAGGTCTAAATGATCGTAAAGAATATAACGTAGAAATTGAGATTACAGGATTTGACCGTAGAGGATTGCTGAATGAAGTACTTCAAGCAGTTAATGAATCAAAAACAGATATTTCGGCTGTGTCAGGAAAAACCGATCGCAATAAAATAACGACCATTACGATGACAATTTCGATATTAAATGTTAGTCATTTACAGAAGGTCGTTGATCGTATCAAACAAATTCCTGATTTATATGCCGTTCGAAGAGTGATGAGTTAAGGTGATGAGATAAATGCGTATTGTTGTTCAAAGGAGTAAAAAAGCGAGTGTTACTGTAAATGATCAAGTCGTCGGTGAGATCGACAAGGGACTTGTTTTATTAGTTGGGGTTACCCATGATGACACTGAAGAGGATGCTGCTTTTCTAGCGGATAAAATTGTTAATTTACGAATATTTGAGGATGAGAATGAGAAGATGAATCATTCCTTACTTGACGTCGGAGGCAGTATCCTTTCAGTCTCGCAGTTTACTTTATATGGAGATTGTCGTAAAGGCAGAAGACCCAATTTTATGGGGGCAGCAAAGCCGGAACAAGCCCGAAATCTCTATGATACCTTTAATAAACTGTTAAGAGAAAAGAATGTACATGTAGAAACAGGTGAATTTGGGGCAATGATGGATGTTTCCCTAATTAATGATGGTCCTGTTACCTTAATTATAGAGAGTAAATAAAAAAACGAGCAGACCGTTTGTGGTCATGCTCGTTTTTTTAAAAATAGGGATTTAACAGGGATGAATTAGTATTGATTTTTAAAATACCGTGCAAGCCCTTCGTATATGCCAGTCGTTGCTAACGTTTGATATTGCTCACTTGTCACAAGCAGTTCTTCACTCGGATTACTTAAGAAACCAAGTTCAACAAGAACCGCATTTTGACTGTTCTCACGAATCACATAATAATCCCCTTTACGAACACCCCGATTATGAATATTCGTTTTATCAATAACAGAGGAGTGAATATTAACGGCTAACTCCCTTTGCCATGGATGATAAAAGAAGGTTGTTGCTCCTTCTGAACCTTCGTTAGGAAAACTATCATAATGAATCGAGATAAAGGCATCCGCATCAAAACGAGCGGAAGCAGATACACGTGAAGGCAAAGAAATATATTGATCTCGATAACGAGTTAAAATGACCTTAGCACCAGCAGATCGAAGTTTATTATATAACCGAGTCGCTGTCTCGATCGTAATATTCTTCTCTAATGTACCACCAAAACCTGTTGTACCATGATCTTTTCCACCGTGTCCGGGATCAATGACAATCTTTTTATCCTTTAAATAAGCCTCAAGTTCAGTTTTCTCGGTATACTTGTGTTCTACTGAATGAACATATTCGCGTTCTTCTGAATCAACCTTTTTTACTCCAGATTCCTTTTCTGTTACTAGCCATTCTGCCACATACCCGGTTTTTCCGTTTCCAAGTTTAACCTGGTACCAATCATTTTTCACATCCGTAACCTCAAATGCATCCCCTTTGTTTGCTCTTACCAAAATATTAGATAGAGTATTTGGGTTTTTGCGGATGTTGGTCCCGTTATGGGTAATGAACACTCTTTTACCAGTGAAATGGCTTTGGCCATGATCATTATTACTTAATGATTCGTATTCATCCTCAACTTTATTATTATCCACTTCTTCTTTTACAAAGACGAGATAATCGGCAACCCAACCTTCTTTTCCAGTAGGTAACAAGATTTGAATCCATTCACCTTCTTTTTTTACAGAAGGATATTGTTCACCCTTATAAATGGTTGTGACATAGTCATGTTGCAAGCTTGGCCCACTTCGTACCGTTAAATTCTCCGTATTAACGGTAACCGTTGCACCAGTTGCTTCAACCTTTTGGTCTGGAAAGAAGAATGGGATGGAAAGGATGATTAGCAAAGCTGTTATGTATTTCATGTTTCTAAGTGGTTCCAGTTTCTCTCCCTCCTTTTCTGATCAGAAAATCTGATAACGGCTGCGCTGGACAAAAAAATCCCTTAGACTAATTCTACTTTGATTAGGAGGATTCCTTCTTGTTCTATGTTTTTTCATCTTTTTAAAATAAAATTTATGAAGAGAACTCTGTAAATAAGGACAAACTAATAGAGAGACGATGAATAGAATAGTTATAGGAGGAAGAAATATGCGCCATGGAGATAAAGGGAATTCAGCATTTCTCGGAGAAAATCAATTGTCTGGTTTGGATTTTCGCGATAGCATTCAAAAAGAGCAGTCCTCTACATCGGTAGAGGCAGCATCTGAATTTGGCTTTGCTAATCAAGATATAAAAAGGCTTAAGAGACGACTAGAGCGAAATTAATTGTACAGGTATTGACAAAATTCGTTAGGATTCGTATGATGTTTAAATGAAGTGAGATTTATTAAAATATAAAATGTACATAAATAACTATAGCTGTTGAAGAAGAAAAGTAGTTTAGTTCCAGGTGGATAGAGAGGAAACATCGTAGGCTGCAAGTGTTTCTCCATCATGTCTAAATGAAGAACACTTCGGAGGCTTCTCTCTGAACATGAAGAGACTTTCATCAATAGGAGAAGGACGTGTCAGGCGTTAACTGGAAAGTGGGAGTGAAGATCATTTACTCCAATTAGGGTGGCACCACGGGAATAACAGCTCTCGTCCCTTGTATGGGTAGAATCATACAAGGGACGAGGGCTTTTTAAAATTGTTGAAATTTCTCAGGCTTAACGGGCAGTACACCCCCACCTCAAGATTTTGAGTAACAAAAGAAGATAGGTGGGGGATCAACTGCCCGGAAAGCTCCGAAGGTTGAACACAGACTAAACACACCTTCGGCAACGTCTGCGTGATCAGCAAGCCGTAGCCGCGGGCTTTCCATCAGTAGTAGATGTAAGAAAACTCCAACTGATGGAGGTTTCACTTTATTTAAAGATAGTTATCAAGGAGGTTTACATAGATGTCTATTCAAATTCCACGGGGAACACAGGATATTTTGCCGGGTGAAGTTGAGAAATGGCAATACATTGAACAAAAAGCGCGAGAGCTTTGTGAAAAGTTTCAGTACCATGAAATTCGCACTCCGATTTTTGAACACACTGAACTCTTTACACGGAGTGTCGGTGAAACAACCGATGTCGTGCAAAAAGAAATGTACACCTTTGAAGACCGAGGCGGAAGAAGTATAACATTGCGTCCAGAGGGAACAGCATCGACAGTACGCTCTTTTGTCCAACATAAATTGTATGGGGATCCGAATCAACCGGTAAAGCTTTACTATATGGGACCCATGTTTCGCTATGAACGTCCACAAGCAGGACGTTTTCGACAATTTGTTCAGTTTGGCGTAGAGGCACTAGGAAGTAAAGACCCAGCGATTGATGCTGAAGTAATTGCTCTGGCGATGTCGATTTATTCTAGTTTAGGTTTGAAAAAATTAAAGCTTGTGATCAACAGCCTCGGTGATAAAGAGAGTCGTTTGGCGCATCGCAGCGCTTTGATTCAACATTTCCAGCCAAGGATTGGCGAATTCTGCCATGATTGTCAAAGTCGATTAGAAAAAAATCCAATGCGGATTCTTGATTGTAAACAAGACCGAGAGCATGAATTGATGAAAACAGCTCCATCGATTATTGAATATTTAAATGAAGAGTCAAAACTTTACTTTGAAAAAGTCCAACAATATTTAACTGATTTGGAGATTTCCTTTGAAGTAGACCCAAATCTTGTTCGTGGACTTGATTATTATAACCATACAGCCTTTGAAATCATGAGTGATGCGGAAGGCTTTGGGGCGATCACAACTCTTTGTGGGGGCGGCCGTTATAACGGACTAACACAGGAGATTGGAGGTCCAGAAACACCGGGAATAGGGTTTGCGTTTAGTATTGAACGGTTCCTTGCTGCCTTAAAGGCTGAAAAGGTTGATTTGCCCATCAATCGAAATATAGATTGTTATGTTGTTTCTTTAGGTGAAAAAGCACAAGATTATACTGTCAAGCTCCTGCATCAACTACGCTTAGCAGGATTTTCAGCTGAAAGGGATTATTTAAATCGAAAAATTAAAGCGCAAATGAAAGCGGCTGATCGGCTGAATGCTAAATATGTAGCAATTCTAGGCGAAGATGAATTAGAGGCAAATAAAATTAATGTCAAACAGATGGAAACTGGTGACCAGTGGGAAATCGAATTAGAAAATTTTGTAGCTAAATTTAAAGAATTACATCAATAGGAGGAAATACCATGACTGAAAGAAGTTATTTTTGTGGCGAGGTGCCAGAAAATGCAATCGGAGAAAAAGTAAGATTAAAAGGATGGGTGCAAAGACGTCGTGATCTTGGTGGTCTTATCTTTATCCATTTGCGTGACCGGACTGGAATTATCCAAATTGTGTTTAATCCAGAGGCTAATAAGGAAGCTCTAGAAGTTGCAGAAAAAGTGCGCAGTGAATATGTTGTAGATGTTGAAGGAACGGTTATTGCTAGGGATGAAGAAACGTTCAATCCAAATTTAAGTACAGGAAAAATTGAGGTCCAAGTCGAAAAGATGACGATCATCAATGAATCGAAAACACCGCCATTTATGGTCGAAGATGATGTTGAAGTTTCTGAAGACATCCGTTTAAAATATCGTTACCTTGATTTAAGAAGACCGGTCATGTTTGAGACATTAAAAATGCGTCATCAAGTGACAAAAGTAATGAGAGATTACCTTGATGGTGAAGGTTTTCTTGACATTGAAACACCAATTTTAACAAAAAGCACTCCAGAAGGGGCTCGTGATTACTTAGTACCAAGCCGTGTTCACCCTGGTGAATTTTATGCTCTGCCACAATCTCCACAGATTTTTAAACAACTATTGATGGTTAGTGGAATTGAACGCTATTATCAAATTGCTCGTTGTTTCCGTGATGAAGATTTAAGAGCGGATCGTCAACCTGAATTTACGCAGCTCGACATTGAAACAAGCTTTTTAAGTGCGGAGGAAATTCAAGATTTAACGGAACGCATGATTGTTAGAATTATGAAAGAAGTAAAAGGCATTGATGTTGCAACACCATTCCCTCGTATTCCATATGACGTGGCAATGGGAGAATATGGTTCAGATAAACCTGATACTCGATTCGAACTAAAATTAGTTGATTTAACTGAAGCCTTTAAAAACTCTAGCTTCAAAGTATTCGCTGGAGCCATTGCAAGCGGCGGTGTCGTAAAAGCAATTAATGTAAAAGGTGGCGCTGTCCAATATTCACGTAAAGACATTGACGGTCTAACTGAATATGCGGCTCGTTACGGAGCGAAAGGTCTTGCTTGGTTAAAAGCGGAAGAAGATGGCTTAAAAGGGCCGATTATTAAATTCTTTAGCGAAGAAGAGCTTGCAGCCTTAAATGAATTATTAGGAGTAGAAAAAGACGACTTGATTCTATTCGGTGCTGACTCTAAAAAGGTAGTTGCCGATGTTCTAGGAAACTTACGTTTAAAAATTGCTAAAGACATGAACCTAATTGATGAAAGTAAATTTAATTTCCTTTGGGTAACGGATTGGCCGCTTTTAGAGTATGATGAAGATTCAAATCGATTTACAGCAGCGCATCACCCATTCACAATGCCTTTAAGAGAAGATGTCGAGCTACTTGAAACAGCACCAGAAAAAGCCCGTGCCCAAGCTTACGACATTGTCTTAAATGGATATGAGCTTGGTGGAGGATCCCTGCGTATCTATGAGAGAGACGTCCAAAACAAAATGTTCAAAGCATTAGGCTTTACAGAAGAAAAGGCAAATGAACAATTTGGTTTCCTATTAGATGCATTTGATTATGGTACACCTCCACATGGTGGAATCGCCTTAGGACTAGACCGTTTTATCATGCTATTAGCTGGTAGAACGAATCTTCGTGATACGATTGCCTTCCCTAAAACAGCGAGTGCAAGTGATCTGTTAACAAATGCACCAGGTGAAGTAAGCCCTGAGCAGTTAATTGAATTAAACCTTGCATCCACTGTGATTAAATAAGAACATCCTTGATGACTTAGAAATCATATGTTATTATAAAGATAAGCTTTAAAGAGTCCTGATGTGTTCGTGGTGAAACCATTCGTTTGACCGAACACTTTACCTTCGGGAGTTCAGAGTTCTTAATCAGCGTACAAGCCTACTCACTAGGACGTACAAACATTAAGGCAGAACACCCACCTGCCGAGTGCGGGTTCAAACAAGGTACAAAAAACGACGGCATAATTGGGACTCTTCTACATAATTAAGAGAAAAAACCATGTCACTTCGACATGGTTTTTTAACTTCATTTAGCAGGGGGTTCTCATTTTAAAGGGCACAAATTCGCCAACACGAATTTGATTTTTGTTAATAGCACAATTATAACAAAGTATGATATATTCTTTTACAGGAAAAAATGAAGCATAAGAAGAATGATGGAGTTGGTTATCTATGTTACATCAATTTTCACGCAATGAACTTGCGTTTGGAAAAGAAGGTTTGGAAACATTAAAAAATAAAACGGTCGCTGTTTTAGGAGTTGGCGGTGTAGGTACATTCTCTGCAGAGGCACTTGCCCGTTCAGGCGTAGGAAAACTTGTTTTAATTGATAAGGATGACGTCGATATTACAAATGTGAATCGGCAAATCATCGCTTTATTGTCAACGATTGGCCAACCTAAAGTGGATTTAATGAAGGAAAGAATTGCTGATATCAATCCAGATTGTGAAGTTGTCGCCTTAAAAATGTTTTATACAGAGGAGACGTATGAAGAAATCTTTGGACATAATCTAGATTTTGTCATTGACGCATCCGATACGATTTCTTATAAAATTCATCTTATTAAAGAATGTTTAAAAAGAAATATTCCGATCATTTCAAGTATGGGTGCTGCAAATAAAATGGATCCAACCCGTTTTCAAATTGCTGATATATCAAAGACCCATACAGATCCAATTGCAAAAGTCATTCGTACAAGACTTAGAAAAGAAGGAATCCGGAAAGGTGTTCCTGTTGTATTTTCTGATGAAAGCCCAATTGTCATTCGCGAGGATGTTCGGAAATACGTTGGTAAAGATGATGCAGAAATCCGCAAGGCAAAAATGCCACCATCATCCAATGCGTTTGTCCCTTCTGTAGCAGGCCTGATCATGGCTAGTTATGTAGTAAGACAAGTCCTTAGTGGAATAAAGATCAATACCGTAAAAGATGTGAAAGACGCCAAGTAATTTGGCGTTTTTTCGGTTGAATAAACGATGATAGGTGGATGCGGAGACTCATTAGAATGGTGTGGTATAATGGGTACGAAGAAGTCTCTGTAATGGAGGGATCGAATTGAACGGAGAACCACTTGCCTATCGAATGCGTCCTGCCACAATTGATGAGATTGTGGGGCAAAAGGATGTGATTGGGAAAGAGACCAATTTATATAAAATGATTAAAAATGGCTATGTCCCATCGATGTTATTGTATGGAGAACCGGGAATTGGGAAAACATCGCTCGCTTTTGCGATTGCTGGAACGACAAAAATTCCCTTTATTGCCCTTAATGCAACAACATCAGGAAAAAAGGATGTAGAAGAGGTTGTTCAGGAATCACATTTAACAGGAAAACTCATTTTGTTCTTAGATGAGATCCACCGATTTAATAAAGCACAGCAGGATTATCTGCTTCCCCATGTAGAGAACGGGAGTATCATTTTAATCGGGGCAACAACGGAAAATCCTTTTCATGATGTGAACCCAGCCATCCGAAGTCGATGTGGTCAAATTTTGCAGTTAACGAGATTATCTCAAGAGGATATTAAAGATTTAATTACCCGTGCCCTTGCCAATAAAGAAAAAGGATTAGGTGACCTGGTAATTAAGATAAATGATACACAGATTGAGCGGATAGCCGAAGGGGTAAATGGAGACGCGCGAAAGGCTTTAACCATGTTAGAGTCTATTGTGTATGCTTCAGATCTTGAAGATAACACCTATATCATTGAGGATCAGACCATTGAAAAAATGATTTCACGAGTTGGAGTGGGTGGCGATAAAAAAGGTTCCCACTTTTATAATTTGTTATCGGCCCTGCAAAAGAGTATTCGCGGTAGTGATGTAAATGCAGCTCTCTATTATTTAGCTCATTTACTTGAAAATGGAGATCTTATTTCTGTCAATAGAAGGCTATTAGTCATCGCCTATGAAGATATCGGTCTAGCCAACCCGAACGTAGGTAGTCATGTGTTAGCGGCAGTTCAAGCAAGTGAACGGCTTGGGTTGCCAGAAGCGCGAATTCCATTGGCTGCAGCTGTAGTTGAAATGTGTCTGTCGTCCAAATCGAATTCAGCATATAAGGCGCTAGATAATGCAATAGATGATATCCGAAAGGGTAAAGTAGGGGATATTCCGAAACACCTTCGGGATGCCCATTATGCAGGAGCAGCTGTATTAGGTCATGTAGGATATCAATATCCACATGATTATCCATTAGGAACCTTTGGAGGTTGGGTGAAGCAAGAGTATTTGCCTGAAAATCTAAAAGGAACCCAATATTACCAGCCAGTAGAAGCGGGTGAAGAAAAAAGATTGGCCGCTATTTATAACAGACTACAGCAATTTAAGGAAAAATAATGAATTACAGGGAATGTGCTGATGACAGGTTACCCCTCCAAAGAGGAATAAAATTATGTTATAATAACAAAGTCTATCTTAATACTATGCTTTTAAAGCAGACAGGAAGGTCAAAGATGAGAAAAAAATATAAGGGTCAATTAGTTCCGAGATTCATGATTTTTTTACTTGGCTTACTTGTCATGACATTTGGAGTTGTACTTATTATTATTGCAAATATAGGGCCTTCTTCATGGGATGTTTTGCATATAGGTCTGTATTATCGCTTCGGATTAACCATTGGGACATGGAGTATTCTTGTTGGGGTAGCGATTGTTATTCTATCCGCCATCCTTCTTAAATCATTTCCTCCAATTGGCACCTTTTTAAATATGTTACTTGTCGGTATCTTTATTGACATGTTTTTATTACTACCATTTCTCCAAACACCAGAAAGCTACATTGGTAAAATAGTAATGTTTCTCTGTGGTTTAATCATTAATGGCTATGGGATGGGATTATATATTTCTGCTCAATTAGGGGCTGGACCGCGGGATAGTCTAATGCTTGCAATCACATCCATAACAAATTGGAAGGTAGGGCCTGTTCGGACGACTTTAGAAATCGTAGCTGTTTTGATTGGCTGGCAATTAGGTGGACCATTATTTTGGGGTACCATTGTTTATAGTGTATTAATTGGTGTAACAGCTAGTTTTACTTTGCCACAATGCCAAAAATTGACCGATTTTATTTTAAGTAAGTGGCATAGCCACAAGCAGTCTCAGCAAATTATTGAAGAATATAACAGGGGTGTTTAAGATGAAAATATCAACAAAAGGCCGTTATGGCTTAACAATTATGATTGAATTAGCCAAAAAATATGGGGAAGGTCCTGTATCACTAAAGTCAATTGCTCAGGCAAATGATTTATCTGAACATTATTTAGAGCAACTGATTTCTCCATTACGTAACGCCGGCTTAGTAAAAAGTATCCGTGGAGCATACGGCGGTTATATATTGGCGAAAGAACCATCAGAAATTACATCAGGAGATATTATTCGTGTTCTTGAAGGACCGATCACTCCTGTAGAAGGTATTGAGGATGAAGAACCAGTAAAACGGGCATTATGGATAAGAATAAGAGATGCCGTCAAAGATGTTCTTGATAGCACAACCATTCAAGATTTAGCCAACCATAAAGATGACGGTGAAGTTGATTCATATATGTTCTACATTTAAGGGAGAGCTTAAGCTCATCCCGTTTTTTCATAAGAGGTGAAAAGTTTGGATAGAATTTATGTTGATCATGCAGCAACAACCCCGATCCACCCTGCTGTTATCGATAAAATGACTTATGTAATGGAAGGGATTTATGGAAATCCATCAAGTATTCACTCGTTTGGTCGAGAGGCCAGGAAAATTATTGATGAGGCAAGAGCGGGAATTGCTAAAAGGATTGAATGTACTGAAACGGAAATCATTTTTACAAGTGGTGGGACGGAAGCAGACAATTATGCGATATTTGGTGTAGCTGAAGCCTATCGGGAAAAAGGTTCACATATTATTACGACTGTTATTGAACACCACGCCGTACTCCATGCTTGTCAGGAGTTGGAAAAGAGAGGATTTCAAGTTACCTACTTACCTGTCGATGATCAAGGGAAGATTTCCATAAAGGACTTTCAAGAAGCTTTACGAGATGATACAATTCTTGTTACGATTATGTATGGAAATAATGAAGTAGGCTCCATTCAGCCCATTAAGGAAATTGGTGAACTCCTTGTCGATCATGGAGCTGTTTTTCATACAGATGCTGTTCAAGCCTTTGGGATTGAAAAAGTAAGTGTAAGAGAATTGAAAGTAGACTTATTAAGTGTCTCAGCTCATAAAATTAATGGTCCAAAAGGAATTGGCTTTCTCTATGCTAAAAATGGCGTTAAGTTATCACCGAGACTTTTCGGTGGAGAACAGGAAAGAAAAAGACGGGCTGGTACAGAAAATGTTCCTGCCATTGCAGGTTTTTTAGAGGCTGTAACCCTTATCGATAAGGAACAGGATTTAAGAATTGAACAATATCAAAAATATAAAGAAGTGTTAATCCATACATTAAAGAAGCATGGGGTTGCTTTTCATATCAATGGATCGCTAAAGGATTCACTGCCACATATTTTAAACCTTAGCTTTCCAGGAACGAGTGTGGAGGCCATGCTTGTCAATTTAGATTTAGCGGGAATTGCTGTTTCTAGTGGTTCTGCATGTACTGCCGGGACAGTCGATCCTTCACACGTCCTTGTGGCCATGTTTGGAAAAGGATCTCCTCGAACAATCGATTCGATTCGATTTAGTTTTGGCAGTAATAATACGGTCGAACAAATTGAAAGAGTCGGAGAAGAAATAGCCAAAGTCGTTGCTCGATTAACGAATAAATAAACGAAGGGAGGTTCTATTGATGAAAGAACCAAAAGATACCCGTGTTGTTGTTGGGATGTCAGGTGGAGTGGATTCATCAGTTGCTGCTCTCCTTTTAAAGCAGCAAGGTTATGATGTCATCGGAATCTTTATGAAAAACTGGGATGACACAGACGAAAATGGAGTTTGTACGGCAACAGAGGATTATGAAGATGTTATTCGTGTTTGTAACCAAATTGGCATTCCGTATTATGCCGTTAATTTTGAAAAACAATATTGGGATAAAGTGTTTACGTATTTTCTTGATGAATACAAGGCAGGTCGAACCCCAAATCCAGATGTAATGTGTAATAAGGAAATTAAATTTAAAGCCTTTTTAGAACATGCCATGAATTTAGGGGCCGATTATTTAGCAACTGGACATTATGCAAGGGTCCAGTATCGTGATGGCGAATATAAAATGTTACGTGGGATTGATGAAAATAAAGATCAAACCTATTTCTTAAATCAACTTTCGCAAGATCAAATCTCTAAAGTCATGTTCCCGATTGGCGATATCAATAAATCAAAGGTAAGAGAAATTGCTTTGGAAGCAGGGCTCGCAACTGCTAAGAAAAAGGATAGTACCGGAATTTGCTTTATTGGAGAAAGAGATTTTAAGACATTCTTAAGCCAATATTTACCTGCGCAGCCTGGTGTAATGGAGACTTTGGATGGCGAAGTTGTAGGCAAACATGATGGCTTAATGTACTATACAATTGGGCAGAGACATGGTCTTGGAATCGGTGGTGCAGGTGAGCCATGGTTTGTAATTGGAAAAGATCTGAAACGAAATGTTCTTTATGTAGGACAAAGTTTTCATAACGAAAAGCTTTACTCTACTTCGATTTTGGCAACAGATATTAGCTGGGTTTCGAACCGTGAAAAGCCTACTCGTTTTGAATGCACAGCGAAATTCAGATACCGTCAACCGGATAATAATGTAACAGTGGAACTTTTAGAAGATAATAAGGCCAATGTCATTTTTCATGAGCCAATCCGTGCTGTGACACCTGGACAGGCTGTTGTTTTTTATCAAGACGATGAGTGCCTTGGCGGCGGTACGATTGACGAAATCTATAAAGAAGATTTGAAACTAACCTATGTTGGATAATGGCACCTTGGTTCGCTTGAACCAAGGTGTTCTTTTGGTAACCGATTTTAGATGTTATTCTTTTGTGACAAGTTCACTTTTGTTATAAGAGTACGCTCCCGTTTTTCACGCGTTAAAAAAGCTGATTACGAAAATTCGCAATCAGCTTTTTACTCTACATAAAATGATAGGGTGTAATTCCTTCCATACCAATCATAGGATCGACATTCATTAGCATTTCTTCATAGGAAATCTCAGAGGTGTTGTCAGTTTCCACTTCCAAAATCGTATCTTCAACCTGATTGTCGCCTTCGCTTAAACCAGATAATTTCTCCATTAAGGTGGTTTGACGCATTTGTTCGTCAGCCCGCTTAACCCCATTCATTAAAGCGTCTTCTTCCCCACAAAGAATTAAAAATTGTTTACTTCTTGTAATCGCAGTATAAATTAGGTTTCTGCGCAGCATTCGGTAATAGCTTTTTACAATTGGCAAAATCACAATTGGAAATTCGCTCCCTTGTGCTTTATGCACGGAACAACAATAAGCCAATGTGATTTGTCCCAAATCTTGCCTTGTATAGGTGACTTCTGTACCTTCAAAGGAAACAACAACCATATCTTGTTTTTCAACATTTTCCTTTGCATAAAACACAGACACAATTTCACCCATATCTCCATTATAAACATGCTGATCGGGTTGGTTGACCAATTGAAGTACTTTATCACCTACACGATAAGTAGTATCACCAAAAACAATTTCCTTTCGCTTCCCATCCGGGTTGCCATTTAACGCTTCCTGTAGCACTTTGTTGAGACGATCAATTCCTGCTGGTCCTTTGTACATCGGGGCTAATACTTGAATATCCCGAGGCGAGTAACCTTTCTTTACCGCATTTAAAATAACCTTTTGGACAACATCTGCAATATGACCAGACTGACACTTAATAAAAGAACGGTCTTTCGTTGGAGCGGAAACATTGGCAGGTAAATCGCCATCTTTAATGCAGTGCGCCAGCTCAATAATCGATGAACCTTCTGCTTGACGATAAATATCCGTTAAGCGAATGGTTGGAATTCGTTCTGAACGTAATAAATCTTTTAATACTTGACCAGGGCCTACAGAAGGAAGCTGATCTTCGTCACCAACCAAAATGACTTGGATATTTTCCGGCAACGCTTTAAAAAGTTTATTTGCCAACCAAATATCGACCATTGAACTTTCATCAACGATTAAGATTTTACCCTCTAGTGGATTGTCTTCATGATGATCAAAACCTTCTGACCCATTCCAGCCTAATAAGCGGTGAATGGTGACAGCAGGCAGTCCTGTGGATTCGGACATTCGCTTCGCTGCTCTCCCAGTAGGTGCTGTTAGTAAAAATGGAAAGGGCTCTTCTTTTTTGTAATCATTCGGGTTTAACGAACAACCGTGTAGCTCAGCATAAAGCTCCACAATCCCTTTAATGACTGTCGTTTTTCCCGTCCCAGGCCCCCCTGTTAAAATTAACAATGGCGACATTAAGGCGGTTTGGATTGCCTCTTTTTGGGTCGGTGCATATTGAACCCCTAAACGTTCCTCAAGATTCCCTAATGCTAATAAAAACTCGGATTCAGGAAAAGCTTCCTCATATTGAGTTTGCTGTAATAGCTTCTCAATACTTGTGACAAGACCTTTCTCAGAATAATAAAGATAAGGTAAGTAAAAACGTTGATCCTCAACAATGATTTTTCCCTCTTCATTTAGTTTCAGTAGTTCCAGTGTAATATCATCAAATTCAATTTGATCTCGTTTATTTTCCTCTAATAAAGTTTGCACCTTGACCAATAAGGTTTCAGCCTGTACATAAACATGGCCATTTTGCATACACTCTTGTTCTAAAATAAAGAGACATCCGGCTTTGATTCGATCGGGATGACTTCCGGAAATTCCTAATTGAAACCCTAGCTCATCGGCACGCGCAAATCCAATCCCTTCAACATCTTCAACAAGTTTATAAGGATTTGATTGGATTACGTCGAGAGTCGTTTCTTTGTAGGCTTGAAAAATTCTCATGGATAATTGGGGACCGAAGCCATATTGATTTAGGGCAATCATTGCTTGTTCAAGTCCTTGGTGCTCCATCAACGTGTCATATAAATCTTTGGCTTTTTCTGGTGGAAGCTTTGGCACGGTGTCTAGTAAAGAAGGTTGATTCAGAATCCTCGTAATTGCATTTTCTCCAAGGGTTTCTACAATTTTTTCGGCAGTTTTCTTCCCGATACCTTTGAACAGCTCGCTTGAAAGATAGGTAACCACCCCTTGTTTTGTTTGAGGAATATCTTTGCGAAAATGGGTTGCGTGAAATTGAAGGCCAAACTTGGGATGGTCTTTCATTTCTCCATAAAAAATATAATGTTCGTGCTCATGAATCCTCGGAAAATATCCAGTTATTACAGCTTCTTTGTCTTCGTAATCTTCGTTTGTTTCATCTACTCGTATCTTTAATACCGTATATAAGTTCTGCTCATTATGAAAAATCGTAACAATGGGTCTTCCTTTTATAAATTTCGTTTGTTCGCCAAACAAGTCTAATGAATCCTGTTTTTCCAAACATGACACCTCCTTTGCAAAGGATAAACACCAGTAATTGGACTAAGATTCCAATAACTTTTTCCCATGACTGGCAAGAATATGGTCAGGATCAACTTCTAATGCTTGATTAAACATTTGTAATGCTTTTTCACCGTTCTCTTTATAGCCATAAGCCACACCTAAATTATAGTAAGCATCCGCATGTTCAGGGTCTAACTCTACCGTTTTGTTAAATTGCAAAATCGCTTCATCTATGTATTGTTCATTTGCTAAGCAAAGGCCATATTGAAAGAAAGCTTCTCCATCTTGATCATTTAACTCTGTACATCTTTGCAAGTAAGGGAGAGCGAGTCTTGGTTGTTCCAAAGCGATAAAAGACATGCCTAGCATAAAATAGTTATCACTTGACTCTAACCCTTTTTTCATCGCCTTTTCAAACATGTTTGTTGCTTGTTGGAACTGTTCCTGTTCATAATAAACATTGCCCATGCTGTAATAAGCTGAAGCCGTATTTTCATCTAACTCGATGGCTTTTTGGAAAAATTGCAGGGCCCGATCGGAATCTCCCATCGCAGCCAAAAGGTTACCAAAATTAATATAACCAATCGGATCTTTTGGTGTCGCTTCAATCATTTCTGTAAATACTTTAGCCGCTTCCTCCCATTTACCTTCTTGCATATATTGAATTCCTTGTAAATTCTTATCCATTTGTTCAACTCCAATTGAAATTATTCTAATAAAAATCCATGATACTATAAGCTAGTTATGGAAAAAGTATAGCATATTTTTCACAAGAAAGTAGAATTGCCTTTATTGCCTCTTCAATGAAAGATTGTTAATTCCAATGAAAGGGGAAAGGGGCATGAAAACATTGGATTTGTTCCAACTCTGAGTCCACCAGCTAAAAAAGGGTAAAAGCATTACATTCTTTTTTTTGTAAATGTTTTCTTGTTCGGTTATTCCTCATTTTCCGGAGATACTAAAAGTGTTCGGGAAGGTGGGGATTCTTTGCGAACATTTTCATTATTAAAAGGGATGCCTATTTTTGAGCTAAACACAGGATCAAAAATAGGTGAAATCTGTGATTTAGCAATTAGTAAAAATGGTAAAGTAGAGGGTTTGTTGGTAAAAAAAGGCGCAGTGCTGAAAAAAACACATATCATCTATGTTCAAAATGTATCCTCATTTGGACCTGATGGGGTTATGATAAATACTCGTGAACAATTAAAGCCATTGCATGAAAAATGGGACAGCTATCCATTTGAGGGTGGGCATCCTCCTTTACTCGGAAAAGCCATGATGACAAAAGAAGGCGAGCAATTAGGATTACTTGAAGATGTATATTTTTTGGAAAAAGTGGGAACCATTGTAGGGTATAAATGCTCAGATGGCTTCTTTTCAGACATCATGGAAGGAAAACGTGTTGTAAAAACGGACAAACCACCAACGATTGGGAAGGACGCCATCATAGTGAATGTAAAATAACTGTGAGGTGTTCCCCATGTTTAGTTGTCCGAATTGCCAAAGTAAAGACATTGGTAAAATTGGAATCAACCAATACTATTGTTGGAATTGTTTCATTGAACTATCGGTTTCCCAAGGGGTCATTCATACCCATCAAGTAGAAGAAGATGGGACATTAAGTTCCTTAGATGATCTATTTGGAGAAGATGAACGTCGATTATTATCGTAAGTAAATAATATAACAACGCTTAAAAGGGTTTAAATGAATGACAACGTAGATTTCGGGGTAACCTTTTAAGGTTATCCCATTTTTTCATATTTATATCATACAAGGAGGTTCAAAATGAACATCCGTATAAAATGGTATTATCGACTTGGATTTCTACTCCTTTTAATGATTGTTATATTTGTTTTCATTAAGTTAAAACCCTTTTGGCACCCGTTAGTTGATACAGTAATTACGATCCTTTTACCATTTTTCATCGCAGGATTTATTACTTATTTATTACATCCGATTATTGAAAGAATTCATGAAGCTGGTTTACATCGCGGGCTAGCTATTTTTTTTATTTATTTTTTATTTTTTGGTGGGATTGGCTATGCCTTTTATAAAGGTTTGCCAGAAATCATTCGGCAATTGAAAGATTTGGCGGAAAGCATCCCGATTTTTTCTAAACAGTATTTGGAATTTACCCAATCCATTCAGGAGAAAACCTCTACATGGCCTGATGGAATCCAGAAAAGAGTATATGATGGGATTTCCTCAATTGAACAAGGGATCGCATTAAGGATCACAAATATCATTAATTCCATTTTAGAAATGTTAGGCAATGTCTTCACAATTGCCCTTATTCCATTTATTTCATTTTATATGTTAAAAGACTATGTCACAATTAAAAAGGCAGTCTGGTATTTAACACCTAGGAAATGGAGACGTGAAGGGGTCGTTCTTCTTCGTGATATTGACAAATCTTTAGGCGGCTATATTAGAGGTCAAATTTTAGTTTGTGGATTAATTGGCACTTTAACAAGCTTTCTGTTTTGGATTTTTGATATGAAATACCCACTTTTATTAGGAGCAATCATTGGAATTACGAACATCATTCCGTATTTTGGCCCTTTCATTGGAGCTATACCTGCTTTATTAATTGCAGCGACCATTTCTGTAAAAATGATTATGATTGTTGTTGTCATCGTTTTGGTTTTACAGTTTTTGGAAGGAAATATCCTATCGCCGCTTATTGTCGGGAAAAGTCTGCATATGCATCCATTAATGATCATGTTTGCTTTATTTGCTGGTGAAGAAATTGGTGGAATCCTTGGAATGATCTTGTCGGTACCCGTTGTAGCTATAATAAAAGTAAGTCTTGTCCATTTAAGAAAATATTTGGAGAAAAAGCATGAGGTATTAACACCTGATTCATAAAGGGGTAAATGTTGGCTTTTAATGGCTGCTTTGCCAGTAAATATTGACAAGTTTCCGTAAAAATCGCTATAATCTGTATTGAATACATACAATAAATCATTGTTAACATGATGAAGGAAAAAGTAAGTTATAGTCCATCTAAGCGTTAATTTACGTGTAAGAGAGGAGCTTCCCTAGCTGAAAGAAGCTCTAGATGAAGGATAACTGAAAGCTAATCCTGAGTGCAGCTAATCACTGCCGTGAGCCGCGTTAAGGCATTTGAGAGATGGATATATTAGATATTCATAATCAGGGTGGTACCGCGAGTAGAGTCCCTCGTCCCTGTCCAGGGAGGAAGGGCTTTTTTTGTGCAAAAAATTCTATATTGGAGGTTATAATATGAAAAATTTAACGGGTTCACAAATCCGACAAATGTTCTTAGACTTTTTCCAAGAAAAAGGGCATGCTGTTGAACCAAGTGCATCCCTTGTTCCTCATGATGACCCATCGTTATTATGGATTAACAGTGGAGTAGCAACACTAAAAAAATATTTTGACGGTCGTGTCGTTCCACAAAATCCTCGGATCACAAATGCTCAGAAATCGATTCGTACAAATGATATTGAAAACGTTGGAAAAACGGCAAGACATCATACATTCTTTGAGATGTTAGGGAGCTTTTCAATTGGTGACTACTTTAAAGAAGATGCGATTATTTGGGCATGGGAATTTTTAACAGACGAAAAATGGATTGGATTTAATCCTGAAAAACTGTCTGTTACGATTCACCCAGAAGATGAAGATGCTTATAAGGTTTGGAAAAACAAAGTAGGCGTTCCTGAGGAAAGAATCATCCGCCTTGAAGGGAACTTTTGGGATATTGGAGAAGGTCCAAGTGGTCCAAACTCCGAGATCTTCTATGATCGTGGGCCAGAGTTTGGAAATGACTTATCTGATCCAGAACTATATCCTGGCGGAGAAAACGAACGCTATTTAGAAGTATGGAATCTGGTATTCTCTGAATTCAATCATAATCCTGATGGAACCTATACGCCGCTGCCGAATAAAAACATTGATACCGGAATGGGACTTGAGCGTATTACCTCACTTGTCCAAAATGTAAATACCAACTTTGATACTGACTTGTTTATGCCAATTATTAAAGCAACAGAAAAAATCGCGAATACAGAATATGGTAAGAATGATGAAGATGATGTTGCCTTTAAAGTAATTGCTGACCATGTAAGAACGGTTGCGTTTGCAGTTGGCGATGGAGCACTCCCTTCGAATGAGGGCCGTGGCTATGTCTTAAGACGCTTACTTAGAAGAGCGGTTCGTTATGCCAAAAACATCAACATCAATCGTCCATTCATGTATGAACTCGTTCCGGTTGTTGGGGAAATTATGGTTGACTTTTACCCAACCGTTAAGGAAAAAGAAGATTTCATTGAAAAAGTGATAAAAAATGAAGAAGAGCGTTTCCATGAAACGTTACATGAAGGCTTAACAATATTATTTGATGTGATGAAGAAAGAAAAGGAAAAAGGTAACAGCCAAATTTCTGGTGAAGATGTTTTTAAATTATATGATACGTACGGATTCCCAGTTGAACTTACTGAAGAATACGCAGAAGAAGAAGGCATGACGATTGATCATGACGGTTTTGAGGTTGAAATGGAGAAACAGCGTGAGCGGGCACGAACAGCAAGACAAGAAGTTGATTCGATGCAAGTACAAGGTGGCGTATTAAGAGATATCCATAACGAGAGCAAGTTTGTTGGTTATGATCAGCTCCAAGTTCAAGGAAATGTTGTGGTTCTCTTAAAGGATGGCGAGCTAGTTGAAAAGGCGACCCAGGGGGATGAAATTCAATTTATCCTTGATGCTACCCCATTTTACGCTGAAAGTGGGGGTCAAATAGCTGATAAAGGGACATTAACAGCCCCAGGGTTAAAAGTTGATGTTTTAGACGTTCAAAAGGCACCGAACGGACAGAGTCTTCACCGCGCTCTTGTTGCTGAAGGGGAATTAACAGTTAATCAATCAGTAACCGCAACTGTTCATGAAGAAAACCGTGCAAAAGTCATTAAAAATCATACCGCAACACATCTTCTTCATCAGGCTTTAAAAGATGTGCTTGGGTACCATGTTAACCAAGCCGGTTCATTAGTAGAACCTGATCGTTTACGTTTTGACTTCTCTCACTTTGGACAGATTCAACCTGAAGAATTAGAGAGAATTGAAGAAATTGTAAACGGGCAGATTTGGAAAAGCTTAAATGTTGAGATTGATTATAAAGGAATCAATGAAGCAAAAGCAATGGGTGCAATGGCACTGTTTGGTGAAAAATATGGCGATATTGTCCGCGTCGTAAAGATTGGTGACTACAGCCTTGAACTATGTGGAGGCTGCCATGTGCCGAATAGCTCAGTAATTGGATTATTTAAAATTGTTTCCGAAAGCGGGATTGGGGCTGGCACACGCCGTATTGAAGCAGTTACAGGAGAAGCTGCATATAGCTTAATGAACCAGCAAATTGGTGTTTTAAAAGAAGCCGCAGCAAAATTAAAATCAAGTGTGAAAGATGTTCCGGCAAGAATTGATAGTTTGCAAAATGAAATCAGACATTTACATCGTGAAAATGAATCATTAGCGGCAAAATTGGGTAATATTGAAGCGGGAAGTCTAATTTCAAAAGTACAAGAAGTCGATGGAGTCCCTGTATTGGCAGCAAAGGTCCAAAACGTCGATATGAATAATCTTCGTAATATGGCTGATGACTTAAAACAAAAAATGGGTTCAGGCATAATTGTACTTGGCAGTGCGGTTGATGGAAAAGTAAATTTAATTGCTGGTGTGACAAAGGATTTAATTGACAAAGGATACCATGCTGGAAAGTTAATTAAAGAAGTCTCCACCCGTTGTGGCGGTGGCGGTGGCGGCCGTCCTGATATGGCACAGGCAGGGGGAAAGGATCCTTCTAAATTAGATGCTGCACTAGAATACGTACAAGAATGGGTTAAATCTGTTTGATATTGTTAAAAATTAGTGTAGAATAAATATTGAAGAAATGTTGAAAAGGTTTTCTTTCTTTTCAATCGGACTATCTTTTCCTCAAAAAAGTGAGGTGTACATTGTGAGCTCATTTGATCAAACAATGAGGTTCAATTTCTCTGAGGAACCTGTTGAACATAATGTAAAGGAAGTACTACTCCAAGTTTATGAGGCGCTTCAGGAAAAAGGGTACAATCCCATCAATCAAATTGTTGGGTACCTATTATCCGGCGATCCAGCTTATATTCCTAGACATAAAGATGCACGCAATTTAATTCGAAAGCTAGAGCGTGATGAAATTATGGAGGAATTGATGAAGTCCTATTTAAAAGAGTACAAATTGTAGACATGCTTTGCAAGGCACTTTTGGTTTGCTAAAAGTGCCTTCTTTATTGATAAGGATGAGGGATTATTATGCGAATTATGGGCTTGGATGTTGGATCAAAGACCGTGGGAGTTTCTCTAAGTGATGAACTCGGCTGGACTGCACAGGGCTTAAAGACCATTGCAATAAATGAAGAACAAGGTGAATACGGATTCGAGGAAATGGAGAATCTGATTAAAGACCATGACGTTAGTAAAATTGTTGTCGGATTGCCTAAAAATATGAATGGAACGATTGGGCCGCGTGGGGAAGCCAGTCAGTTTTATGCAGATGAGTTGAATACAAGATTCGGTATTCCGGTTGTTTTGTGGGATGAAAGATTAACAACTGTTGCAGCAGAAAGGCTCCTCATTGAAGCAGATATGAGTCGGAAAAAGCGAAAAAAGGTTATTGATAAAATGGCGGCATCTATGATCCTGCAAGGATATTTAGATAGTCAAAACAAATGAGGTGGAAATGATGCAAGATGAAAAAAATATAACTGTAGTCGACGAAGAAGGTAACGAACAATTATGTGAAGTGCTATTCACATTTGACTCAGAAGAGTTTGGCAAGTCCTATGTATTATATTATCCGATTAGTTCAGATGAAGAAGATGAAGAAGAAATTGAGATTCATGCTTCTGCCTTTATTCCAAATGCTGATGGCGAAGATGGCGAGTTAATGCCAATCGAAACGGATAAAGAATGGGATTTAATCGAAGAAATGCTTAACACTTTCCTTGCTGAAGATGAGGAAGAATAAGTAAGGAATACTATAATAGTTATGAAAATATCAAGCCGATCTTATTAGGCTTGATATTTTTTTACGCTTTGAAGGAATTATAGTATAATGATTCGAGAAATATGTAGAATCCTGTAGAATGGAGGGAAAGGATGAACTCTGAAGAGAAGAATGACAAAAAGGCAATCTTTAAAGAGAAATTAATCGAACGTCAAAATGAGGCAAAAGTAGTTCGCAAAGTTGTTGCAATGATCTCACTTGCTATCTTTATTATTGTAGCCGTAGTCGTTGTTGGAGGCTATTTTTATATTAGTTCTGCCTTAAAGCCGGTTGATTCGAATAGCAAAGAAGAAATTGCTGTTAGTATTCCGATCGGTTCCGGAGTAACAAATATTTCAAACATCTTAGAGGAAAGCGGGATCATTAAAGATGCCCGTGTGTTTAAATATTATGTTAAATTTAAAAATGAATCTGGTTTTATGGCAGGAGATTATGTTTTAAAGCCTTCTATGACATTAGAACAAATTATTAATAGTCTAAAAACCGGAAAAGTGATTCAAGATGCGGTTGTTAAAATTGCAATTCCTGAGGGAACTCACCTCAAAGAAATTGCCGGCATTATTGCGGACAATACGAATTACTCCTCTGAAGAAGTCATGAAAATGTTAAATGATCATGAATTTATTGATTCACTAATGAACCAATATCCTGATCTAATAACAAAAGAGGTTTATGATGCTAAGGTCAGATATCCATTGGAGGGATATTTATTTCCGGCAACCTATTCGTTCTATGTAGAAAACCCATCGATCGAAGAGATTGTCGCGGTTATGCTTGATAAAACCCAATCAGTTATCGAGAATTATCAAACTCAAATTAAAGAAAAGAACATGACCGTTCATGAATTACTGACAATGGCCTCATTAATTGAAGAAGAAGCGACGAAACAAGTTGACCGTGACCAAATTTCGGGTGTTTTTTATAATCGACTAGATCTAGGGATGCCCTTACAGACAGATCCAACTGTCCTCTATGCAAAAGGAGCACACCAAGAGAGAGTTTACTATAAAGATTTAGAAGTAGATCATCCATATAATACGTATAAGAATTCAGGATTAACACCTGGACCTATTGCAAATGCGGGGGTATCTTCAATTGAAGCCGCACTTTCTCCTGCAGAAACCAACTATCTATATTTCTTAGCTGCTCCTGATGGTCAAGTCTATTTCTCTGTCACACTTGATGAGCATGCAGCGAAAAAAGCTAAATATATTACTGGGAATTAATACCAACTAAGGGAATTGGCCTTTGTAAATTTGGTAATTCTTCTTGGTTTATGTTATTATAGAAAAAGTTATTTTGTGATCCAATCATGTTAAGTAGCGTAAACACAGTGTACAAGGCATTTTACGGCAAATAGATTTCTCTAATTACCGTTTTCGCCTTCTGTGAAACGCTATTTTTTCTTGTTGTAAAAAGGGATGTGGGTAGGATGAAAGATTCTGTTCATCATTATATTGAAGGTTTAATACGTGAGCGGTCTGATTTTTTTAGCAAAATGGAAAAGTATGCTTTGGACCATGGGGTTCCGATTATGGAATCAGTTGGTATTGAGGCATTATTACAGATCCTTCGCATTAAGGAGCCGAGAAGGATTCTGGAAATAGGGGCAGCAATTGGCTACTCAGCACTAAGAATGGCCGATGCTTTGCCAACCACTCAAATTATTACGATTGAAAGAGACGAAGAGAGAGCTCTCTTAGCACAACAGAATATAGAAGAATCTCAAATGGGAGAACGAGTCTTTTTATTAATAGGAGATGCACTTGAAATAGAGAATACCGTGTCTTCTTATGGACCTTTTGATGTTATCTTTATAGATGCAGCAAAAGGCCAGTATAAGCGATTTTTTGAAATGTACAGCCGTTATTTGGATGATAAAGGAATAGTTATCACCGATAATGTGCTATTTAAAGGGCTTGTTGCAGAAGAAAAAATTGAACATAAAAGAACAGCCCAACTTGTGAAGAAAATTAAACAGTATAATGAGTGGCTCATGAGTCACCCTGATTATGATACTGTTATTTTACCCGTTGGAGACGGAATTGCAATCAGTAAAAAGGGGTGAAGATGATGAATAAGCCGGAATTACTTGTAACTCCAGTTTCTATTCATGACATTCTTCCATTAATTGAAGCGGGAGCAGATGCTTTTTTAGTGGGAGAACAAAAATTTGGTTTACGTTTAGCAGGGGAATTTCCCCGTGATGATATTAAAAAAGCGGTTGAAATCGCTCACGAACATGGGAAAAAAGTATACGTGGCGATGAATGCCTTATTCCATAATGACAAACTTCCTGAGTTGCCAGGATATCTACAGTTTTTGACATCCATTCATGTTGATGGCGTCACCTTTGGTGATCCAGCTGTATTGCTTGCAGCTAGAGAGGCAGCCCCAGACATGAAACTGCACTGGAGTACGGAAACAACGGGGACAAACTGGTATACGTGCAACTATTGGGGAAGAAAAGGGGCAAAACGGGCGGTACTAGCCAAAGAAATTAATTTAGATGCCATTCTAGAGATAAAAGAGAATGCCGAAATCGAAATTGAAGTGCAAGTTCATGGCATGTTAAATATGTTCCAATCAAAACGCTCTTTACTAGGTAACTATTTTCGATATCAGGGAAAAGACATGGAAATCGAAAAGGAAAGTAATAGAAACGGGCTGTTTTTACACGATAAAGAGCGGGGAACGAAATACCCACTTTTTGAAGATGAAAATGGAACCCATATTATGAGTCCGAATGATATGTGCGTGATTGATGAATTACAGGAACTTATTGAGGTAGGAATTGACTCTTTCAAAATAGATGGAGTTCTGCATTCTTTCGAATACATCCTTGAGGTAACGAAATTGTATCGAAAAGCGATTGATATCTGCTGTGAAGACCCTGATGCATATGAAGATATTAAAGGAGAGCTACTCGAACGTATACAGGAAATTCAACCAGCTTCTCGACCTCTTGACACAGGTTTCTTCTTTAAAGAAACGGTTTATTAAACAGATCAAACAAACAGCCATATTTATACATGACAGGGATATGGCTTGTTATACAACGAACGAAAACGAACTTAGGAAAGTGAAAGGAGATAAAGAATGGCTATCGTAAAAGAACCGATTTCAAAAATCGTGAATGGGAAACGCGTAATTGTGAAGAAGCCTGAATTACTTGCACCAGCTGGAAATCTTGAAAAGCTAAAAATAGCGGTTCATTACGGAGCTGACGCTGTTTTTATTGGTGGACAAGAGTATGGATTGCGTTCAAATGCTGATAATTTTACTTTCAAGGAAATGAAAGAAGGCGTTGAATTTGCAAGTAAATATGGGGCAAAGGTTTATGTAACAACGAATATTTTTGCTCATAATGAGAATATAGATGGATTAGAAGAATATATGCTTGGACTAAAAGAAGCGGGTGTACATGGAATCATTGTGGCTGATCCACTAATTATTGAAACATGTAGAAGAGTTGCACCTGAAATTGAGGTTCATATCAGTACACAACAGTCAATAACCAACTGGCAAACTGTCCAATTTTGGAAAGAAGAAGGTTGTGAACGAGTGGTGCTTGCACGGGAAACAAGTGCTGAAGAAATTCGAGAAATGAAGGAAAAGGTTGACATTGAAATTGAGACCTTTGTTCATGGTGCAATGTGTATTGCTTATTCTGGCCGTTGTACATTAAGTAACCATATGACAGCCCGAGATTCAAATCGTGGCGGTTGCTGCCAATCTTGCCGCTGGGATTATGACTTATATCAATTAAATGACAACGAAGAAAATGCTTTATTTGCCGAAGAGGATGCACCCTTTGCGATGAGTCCGAAAGATTTGAACTTGATTCAATCCATTCCAAAGATGATTGAATTAGGAATCGATAGTCTTAAAGTTGAAGGTCGAATGAAATCCATCCATTATATTGCAACCGTTATAAGTGTTTATCGCAAAGTCATTGATGCTTACTGTGCGGATCCAGATCATTTTGTCATTCATCAGGAATGGTTGGATGAATTAGACAAGTGTGCAAATCGTGATACGGCACCTGCTTTCTTTGAAGGGGTTCCTGGTTATAAAGAACAGATGTTTGGTAATCATAGCAAGAAGACTAGCTACGACTTTGCGGGTCTTGTTCTTGATTACAATCCTGAAACAGAAATGGTTACTTTACAGCAAAGAAATCATTTTAAACCAGGTCAAGAAGTTGAATTCTTTGGACCGGAAATTGAAAACTTCAAAATTGTCATTGATAAGATATGGGACGAGGATGGGAATGAACTAGACGCAGCTCGTCATCCGTTACAGGTTGTCCAATTTAAGGTAGACAAACCACTTTATTCAAACAACATGATGCGAAAAGAACTATAATAACAATAAATTCTTTATTGCATAAACAACAATTTTATGCAACAATAGCATAAATACAAAGAATCTCCCATATATTGGAGATTCTTATAACCCGTTTAGTCGGGGTAACGATTATAATCCATGCGCGTTCTATTAGGAACGCGCATGTATATATTTGATAACAACACACAATCTTATGGGGGTTGTGAACACTAGAAGGAGTGAATGTTTTGGCTCAAGAAAAGGTATTTCCAATGACGCAAGCTGGTAAAGAAAAGCTTGAACAGGAATTGGAGAATTTGAAAACGGTTAAACGTAAAGAAGTCGTTGAAAGAATTAAAATTGCACGTAGTTTTGGAGATTTATCTGAGAATTCTGAGTATGATGCAGCAAAAGATGAACAAGCATTTGTGGAAGGACGCATTACAACCCTTGAAAATATGATTCGTAATGCAAAGATTATTAGTGAAGATGAACTAAGCAAAGATGCTGTTTCATTAGGTAGTTCTGTCACTTTTGTTGAACTCCCAGACGGAGACGAGGAAACATATACAATTGTTGGAAGTGCGGAAGCAGATCCATTTGAAGGAAAAATTTCTAATGATTCACCAATTGCTAGAAGTATGCTGGGACGAAAAGTTGGAGATGAAGTTACCGTTCAAACTCCAGGCGGAGAGATGAATGTTAAGATTATCGAAATTAAATAAGGGATAATCGTTTATAAATCGAACACCTCGTCAACACTTTTGACGAGGTGTTATCATTTATGTGGAGAAAAAGGGCTATTTTCATAACAAGTGTATTTGTCTGTTGTTTATTGCTGTTAATTGGAAGATTGATGCAAATCCAACTTTTTGAAGCCGAGCATTTTTCCAAACACAAAATTAATTTACTAGAGGAAAGTGTGGCTCAAAGGGCACAGGAAATTGTGATTGACAGCGGAAGAGGTGGATTCCTTGATCGGAATGGAAATTCTTTAACCCACCAGAATATTCCAGTCCTCATATTATTTCCATTTTTAAAAAATACTGATTGGGATGTCGATAGAATTGCAAACATTATAAATGTTCCTGTTTCCTCCTTAAGAAATGCGGTTGAGTCAGCCCAAAAGCCATTTGCCTATGGGGAACCAAAACCCTTGTCACTTACAAAAAAGCAAATGGAAGAAATAAACCAATTACAAATTCCTGGTGTTTTTGCAGTTCAGAAAAAATTTGAAATGACGACACATCCAGCTCAACATTTAATTGGGATTACTGGTCAGAATGCAAAGGTCTTAAAGTCTCGTTATCCTGATAAGGAAATTTCTTTAAAAACATCGATCGGATTAACAGGACTAGAAAGGAGTTTTGACGAATTTATATTACCTGAGGGAGAAGCAAAGCTAGTTTTTCATGTCGATGCGAGTGGTGGACCATTATTCGGTACGAACGTTAAATATGTAGAACCAGCAAA
This sequence comes from Niallia sp. XMNu-256, assembly GCF_036670015.1. Lineage (NCBI taxonomy): Bacteria > Bacillati > Bacillota > Bacilli > Caryophanales > Bacillaceae > Niallia > Niallia sp. XMNu-256. The sequence continues at coordinate 3,185,032 of NZ_CP137636.1, read as the reverse complement.
TCCATTTTATCCCATAAATATCCGAACAACGATTGATTTAGAGCTTCAAGAAATCGCTGAGAATATTCTTGATAAACATGGTGTTAAAAAGGGTGGACTAGTCCTGTTGGATATCAAAACTAATTCTGTATTATCGATGGTTTCCCGGCCTCAAATAAACCAAAAAAATCCCTTTCATGAGCATAATGGGCATGTTGATAATTTGATGGTAACAGAACAAATTACCGGATCTGTCTTCAAAACAGTCGTAGCTGCTGCAGTAATCGAAAATCAATTAGATGATCCTAATCGACTGTTTAATTGTAGTGTTAAAATTAATGGAGAACGGGATGAGGCTTTTGATTATGGTAACTTAAACTTTGCAGATAGTTTTGCTAAAAGTTGCAATAATACATTTGCAACTTTAGCTAAAGAATTACAGGCAATGGATCCTAATATGCTTGAAGAGTTTGCAGGAAAGCTTGCTTTCACAGGAACTTCAGGCTGGCAAGGGGATATTTATCATTATGATAAATTTAAACAGATCGGTGAAGAGGATAAGGGAAGAGTATTTTTAACAGAAGAGGCTAAAAAGGATCGAAATTTTATCGCTTTAACTGGCATTGGTCAGCATGAAGTTCGTGCAACGCCCCTTTCTGTTGCTAATATGATGGCCACGATTGCTAGAAGCGGAACAAAAGAGATGGTAAGGTTTGCATCGGCTATTGAGTATAAAAATGGTTCTTCATTAGTAACGTTTAAAGAGAAAAAGCTTGAAGGGGAGACAATTTCACCTTATACTGCAACAAAGCTGCAAAAGGTCTTGCGCGAGGTTATCACCCATGAAGAAGGGACTGGGAAAGGCTACAGAGATTTACCTTATGAAATTGCTGGTAAATCTGGA